>CAZQOY010000022.1:20160-21323 GCA_964595095.1 uncultured bacterium
CGATGAACGTACTAAGTATCCTATAGAGGAGGCCACCCATGTCTAACACAATTCCGCTTATTGTCCTGGTCCTGGCGCTGCCCCTTATGGCGGGGTTGAAAGAGAGTTCCAGCGGCACGGCCGACGTCCGCCGGGAGCGTCTTGCCGTCCTCTTGCCGAAGCTGCTGGAGGAGAAGAACCTGGACTGCTGGCTCACCTTCACCCGCGAGGGGGCCACCGATCCCCTCCTGAAGCAGCTGGGCAGCGAACATATGGTGGCCCGGGCGGCCCTGATCTTCACCCGGACACCTGAGGGTGGCTATCGCCGCCTGGCCATCGCCGCCTCCTACGATGTGGAACCGCTCATCCAGAGCGGCCTGTATGACACGGTCATCGCTTACCGGCAGGAGGGTATCCGGCCCCACCTGCAGCAGGCAATGGCCGAGCTGGAGCCCCGGAGCATCGCCGTCAATTTCTCCCGCGACGTGCCCATGGCCGACGGCCTTACCACCGGGATGCTGAACTACCTGGAGGAAGTCCTGCCCGAGTATGAGGGACGTTTGGTCTCGGCAGAGGAATTGATCATCTCCCTGTTCAGCCGGAAGCTGCCCGTGGAGATCACCGCCGTGCGTGAGGCGGCGGAAAAAACCCAGCTGATCCTGCGGGAAGCCCTCTCCGGCAAGGTGATCAAGCCGGGGAAGACCACCGAGCAAAACGTGGCTGATTACCTGCGGCGGCGGGCGCGGAAGCTGGGCCTGGAAGAGTCGTGTATGAGCATTGTGGCCGGTCCGGCGCGGGGACATTCGGACCCCACCGACCGGGTCATCCAGCGCGGTGACCTGGTCCGGGCGGATGTGTGCTTCAAAGTCCGGGGTTATTCCAGTGACATTCAGCGCACCGCTTATGTCCTGAAGAAGGGGGAACGCCAGGCGCCGGAGTTCATGCTGAAGCTCTGGGATGATGCCATGGCAGTCAACCGGGCGGCTCTGGCGGCCATTAAGCCGGGAGTGATGGGCAACGTGGTGGACCGGGCCGGGCGTTCAGTTCTGGAGCAGCGTGGTTACGAGGGCTACCCCTACGCCGCCGGGCATCCCATCGGCCCCCAGGTGCACGACATCGGTCCCCTGCTGGCCCCCGACTGGCCCGAGCGCTACGGCCGGCTGGGCTTTTTCCCCTTGGAACCG
>CAZQOY010000023.1:0-21170 GCA_964595095.1 uncultured bacterium
GCTGTCAGTGACACTGCGGTGGGTGAGGGCTTGTTCGAGGAGGTGGGGATGCTTAAAGCGGTAACCCAGCAGCCGCTCCAGATCACCGGCTTTATTTGCCCGGCGTCCTTTCAGGGAGTCGAGCAGGCGGCGGAGCGAAGCCACGGTGCTAGGCGGAAAACCGCTTGAACAGGAGGACGGCGTTGTGTCCCCCAAAGCCAAATGTGTTATTCATTCCATATTCGGTGGCGTATGGGGTTGGGCTGTTGGGTGAATAGTTAAGGTCACAGTCGGGGTCCGGTGTATTATAGTGGATGGTGGGGGGCGCTTCCTGCCGTCTAAGGGCCAGGATAGTGGCGATAGCCTCCGCTCCCCCGGATGCCCCCATCATATGCCCGGTCATGGATTTAGTGGAACTGACAATCAATTCGTCCCTGGCGTGTTCACCGAAAACGGTCTTGATGGCCATAGTTTCGTTTTTATCGTTATGCGGTGTTGAGGTGCCGTGGGCATTAATATAGCCCACCTCACCGGGTTGTATTGCGGCATCCTCGATGGCCCGTCTCATGGCCCGGACAGCCCCTTCCCCCCCCTCGGCGGGAGCGGTGATATGGTAGGCATCGGCAGTAGCGCCATAACCCACCAATTCTGCATGTATGGTTGCCCCCCTTCGTTCGGCGTGGCTCAATTCCTCCAGAACGAGGATACCGGCCCCTTCACTCATGATGAAACCGTCTCGACCTGCGTCGAAGGGCCGGCAGGCGATTTCGGGGTCCGAGACTTTTGACAGAGCTTTCATGTTGGTAAACCCGGCCAGCGAGAGCGGTGTAATGGGGGCTTCGCAGCCACCGGCTATCATCACATCGGCGTCGCCGTACCTGAGTAGACGAAAAGCATCCCCAAGAGCGTTGGAGGCTGTTGCGCAGGCGGACATCACGCAGTAGTTCGGTCCCTTCAACCCATAGTGTATGGAGATATATCCCGCCGCGATGTCGGCGATCAGCATCGGAACAAAAAAGGGACTGACCTTGCGCGGCCCTTTCTCCATCAGTATCCGGTGGGAATCCTCCAGCACCTTGATGCCGCCGATGCCTGAGCCAACGATAACCCCGATCCGGTCCGGGTTGGCGCGGCCCAGGACGCCCGATTCCGAGATAGCCTGTTCCGCCGCAGCCAGGGCATAAACTGCAAAAAGGTCCATTTTGCGGAGCTGTCGGGGTTCCAGGTAGGCGGTGGCGTCAAAGTTATTCAACTCGCCGGCCAGGTGAACCCCGTAGCCTTCGGTGTCGAAACGGGTAATACGGCCGATACCGTTCCTGCCGGAATACAATCCCGCTTCAAATTCATCAACTGTATTACCGATGGGGGCCACAACCCCCATGCCGGTAACGACGACTCTCCGCATCAAGATCGGGTCTTTCCAGGTTTTACTTGGTATGGCTGTCAATGTATTCGACGACGGAACCAACGGTAGTGAGTTTTTCGGCCTCCTCATCGGGGATTTCCAGATTGAACTCGTCCTCCAGCTGCATGACAAGTTCCACTGTATCCAGGGAATCGGCACCGAGGTCTTCCACGAACTTAGCTTCAAGAGTGATCTTAGCCGGCTCGACCCCCAGTTTATCTGCGATAACCTCGGATATTTTCTCAAAACTGTCTGACATTGTATTGCCTCCGTTAGATTACCATCCCACCATCAACGGGCAAGGTTTGCCCCGTGATATATCCGGCTTCCTCACTGGCCAGGAAGACCACGGTCGGAGCCACATCTTCGGGCTTACCCAGGCGACCGAGAGGGATGTGCTCGGTCAATTTTTTTCTGGCACTTTCGGGCAGATCGGCGGTCATGGCAGTGGCGATGAATCCCGGGGCAATGGCGTTAGCCGTAATACACCGGGAAGCCAGCTCCTTGGCCGTTGATTTTGTCAGGCCGATGATACCGGCCTTGGAAGCGGCATAATTGGTCTGACCGGCATTGCCGGTTATCCCCACCACCGAAGTAATGTTGATGATGCGTCCGTACCGCTGTTTCATCATGGGCCGTATCGCCGCTTTTGTACAATAGAAAGCTCCGGTCAGGTTGGTGCGGATAGGCGCCTCCCAGTCTTCCGGGCTGAGGCGTATGATCAGATTATCTCTGGTCATCCCGGCATTATTCACCAGGATGTGCAGTGAGCCGTGCTGCTCTACGATAGCATCGAAGACCGCAGCCACGGTGTCCGGGTCGGTGATGTCGCACTGGTGCACGCTGACCTTGATGCCCTTGGCCGCAATTTCCTCGCTCACACCCTGGAGGTTGTCAGCCAACAGGTCGATCAATGCCACACTGGCGCCCGCGTCGGCCAGTGCCAGGCTGATTGACCGGCCGATACCACGGGCAGCGCCGGTCACTGCGGCGACTTTATCTTTAAGCGAAAACATGAACCTCTCCAATTTCTGCGACGGTCCCAATACTTACTGTAGTTGAGTCAGGCAATATTCTGCGATTCAGTCCCTGCAGGACCTTTCCGTAACCCACTTCGAAAAAGTGTGTGAACCCGTCAGTGCCCATCTGACGGATAATCTCCTCCCAACGTACGGGATTTTCCAGCTGGAGCAGCAGGTTCTTCCTGATACTTGTCGCAGAATTCTCCGGTTGAGCTGTTACATTCTGATAAACGGACACCTTCGGGTCTCGAATCTCGACAGATTCCAGGGCTATTTGCAAGGCTTCTCTGGCCGGGGCCATCAGCGGTGAGTGGAACGCGCCGGAGACGTTCAGTTTAATTGCCCGGCGCAGGCCCATTCCCCGGGCCACCTCCACCGCCAGGTTAATGGCCTCCCGGCTGCCGGAAATGACCACCTGGCCGGGACTGTTGAGGTTGGCCGGCACGACCACTCCTGCGGAAGATGCGCTTTCGCAAATCATCCGCACCTGTTCTTCAGTGGCACCCATTACCGCCGCCATTGCTCCCGGAGCCTGCTCGCCGGCCCGGGACATTTCCTCCCCGCGCACTTTCACCACCCGCAGAGCGTCGGCAAAGTCCATGGCCGCCGCCGATACCACCGCCGAATACTCTCCCAGGCTGTGACCGGCAGTTGCCTCCGGGTGTGTACCCTGCTTCTTAAGCAACAGGTCCACTGCCAGACTGTGTACGAACAGGGCCGGCTGGGTGATCCGGGTATCCCGCAGCTGCTCTTCAGGGCCTTCAAAAGAGACCTGAGCCAAATCGAAATCCAGGATAGTCTCCGCAGTGTCGTAAAGATCCCGGACTTCGGGGTAGGCCTCATATAAATCACGTCCCATGCCTACCTGCTGGCTGCCCTGACCCGGGAAAAGGAAAACGGCCATGTTCAGGCTACCTCGCTCCAGCGCAGGTATATGCCTCCCCAGGTGAAACCGGCGCCGAAAGCGGTCAGGATTACGTTGTCGCCGGGTTTGAGACGACCCTGCTCAACCGCATCGGCTATGCCCAGAGGAATGGTTCCCGCGGTTGTGTTGGCATAGCGGTCGATATTGGACAGTACCTGGTCCTCCTTGAGCCCCAGTCGCTCGGCGCAGACGTCAATGATGCGCTGGTTGGCCTGGTGGGGAATAAACAGCCGGATATCTTTGATAGCGAGACCGTTGCGTTGGGCCACCTCGGCGGTGATGTCCGCCATGAATTTGATGGCATATTTGTATACGATTCTGCCATCTTGATAGAGGTAGTGCTTCTTCCCGGCCACGGTTTCCGCCGTAGGTGGGTGGAGACTCCCGCCGCCTTCCATGCATAGATATTTGGCCCCCGAGCCGTCGCATCTTAGAATCGAATCTATTATGCCTTCGTTTCCCTCTTCGCAGGGTTCCAGGAGCACGGCCCCCGCGCCGTCACCGAACAGGATGCATGTAGCCCGGTCGGTGTAGTCGATAACGGCGCTCATGGTATCGGCACCGATGACTAAAACTTTTGTGGAGCTGCCCGATTCGATCATCCGGGCGCCGGCGTCCAGCGCAAACAGAAAACCGGAGCAGGCGGCAGAGAGATCGTAGCCCCAGGCCCGGCTGGCGCCCAGGTTGTTCTGCACCAGACAGGCGGTGGCAGGGAAAAGCATATCCGGGGTTACAGTGGCCACAATGATGCAGTCAATCTCCTCCGGATCAATCTGCCGCTTGTTGAGGATATCCCGGGCGGCGGCGGTGGCCATATGCGAGGTGGCCTCACCATCACCCACCCGGCGCCGCTCACTGATTCCGGTGCGGGTGCGGATCCACTCGTCCGTGGTATCCACCAGCGTTTCAAGGTCGAAATTGGTAATGACTTTCTCGGGTAAATACTTGCCGACGGCGGTGATCTTGGCCGTTCTATGCGGTGGTAATGGCATTATGCTCCTCAAAAATGTCCATATGGGCCTTAATGCCCTTCTGAATACTGGTGATGAGGTTCTCCGTGACACAACGGGCAGCGGTTCTCAGGGCGTTCATAATGGCCTTGGCACTGGACATACCGTGGCATACAACCAGAACGCCGTTAACCCCCAGGAGCGGCGAGCCGCCGTGTTCCTCGTAATTCAGCTCCCTGGCTATATCTTTCAGGGCGGGACGGAGGATCAACGACAGTGCCAGTTTTGAGATCGGGTGCTGTTTCAGCTTGTCTTGCCCCCAACTGGTCACATGCAGAACCATCCCTTCTACGATCTTCAACACGGTATTGCCCACAAAACCGTCGCAGACAACCACGTCCGCCACCCCGGCGAATAAGTCCTGGGCCTCAACATTGCCGACGAAGTTGTCCACGTGTGCCACGAACAGGTCGTGTGCCCTCATGGTCAGTTCATTGCCCTTGCCCGCTTCGGTACCGATGTTCAAAAGTCCGATGCGAGGTCTGGGATGATTGAAAATATGGATGGAGTTGGCCCTGGCCATAAGGGCGAATTGCACCAGGTCCCAGGCTTTCACGTCCACGTTGGCGCCGGCATCGCACAGCAGGAAGCCTCCGTAAGCCGTGGGGATCAGGGGACAGAGTGCCGGCCGGCGTACACCTGGAATGCGGTCCAACAGAAACAGCGACGCCGAAAGGAGCGCGCCAGTGTTTCCAGCGCTTACGGCCCCATCGACCTCCCCGCTTTTCACAAGATCAACTATACGCACCAGGGAAGAATTCTGCTTGGTCTTGACAATCCGTGCTGGTCTATCATGCATAGCCACCACCTCTGGGGCATGGATGATATTGACACGGGCCTTATCAAAAGAGTACTTCTCTGTCTCGGCCCTGAGAACCTCCTCGTGGCCTACCAGAATGACTGTAACATTCTCATCAGGCCGCTGACGTATGTAGTCAAGTGCACCCTTGACCGTCAGCTCCGGGGCATGATCTCCGCCCATGGCGTCAAGCGCGATGCGCATTGTAATCAGCAGGTGCTAAGATTATTTGGGTGAAATAACCGGTCGCCCACGATAATATCCGCAGTTAGCACAGGCGCGGTGAGGCAATTTCGGCTGCCCACATTGCGGACAGGTTGCAACCTGCGGTGCGGTCAACTTCCAATGAGTACGCCGCTTTGCAGAGCGGCTATGCGAATGCTTTCGTTTCGGATGAGCCATGATGACTCAATCATTCCTCCAATTGTTGTTTAATTGCCAAAAGAGCCGACCAGCGTTCATCGCTCTCTTCAGTCACACACCTGCAAGGCTGTTTATTCAAGTCGGCGCCACATACGGGGCAAAGACCCTTGCAGTCCTTCCGGCACAGCGTTTTCCTGGGGAGTTCAGTGTAAATCGTTCCGGCGATAACACTAGAGAGGTCCACCTCCTGCCGGCGAGGCGAAAAAACCAGGACATCCTCCTTATCAGCATTCAGGGCCGGTGGTATCTCGGAGACCAGCCTCACCTTGAAAGATCCCTCCACGGGGCAGGGGGCATCGCCAAGGCAGCGGTCACAAGTGAGTTTGAGATCGGTTCGCACCAAGCCGTTCAGAAAGAAATCTTCCCCCTGCTGGTGAACCGTGATCTCCACCTCAACAGGCGTATCTGGCTCCCCCAGATCATTGACGCCGATGTCAAAAAGAGTTACTTGAAATGATTGCGGCCCGTCAAAACACTGAAGGTCGCTTCGAATAATTTTCATAAAGTGTGAAAATTAGCACATACCCAACGTCATAACAATATACATTTGACGCTCGGCCCTGGTCGGATTTCAGGCATCAGCTTCCCCCTACTACTTTTCATCAGTTTCCGCAGAGCTGGTTTCCTGCTCTGTTTCGTCGGCATTCTCTCCTGCTCCTTCGGTTTTTTCTGCCAGGTCTTCCTCGTCCTTGCGTTCCAGGAGGTTCTCGTCATCGGTCCTGAATTTGTAAATGAGGAATGAAAGGCACTGCCCTACGCTGATAATGGACAAGCCGTAGGCAAACACCGAGCCATAGATGAACAGCAGCAGGATGGCCAATATACTCCCCATGAATGCTTCCCAGCCGCTTACAAATGCAAGGTTAACGTCAGCCGTCAACGGCGACAGGGGAGCAAATTGACCTGGAATGTAGGTAAACAAGTAGCTGTAACCCGAGAAGACAATCTGCTCAGCCCAGGCGAGAATCGGGCCCAGCTTACTCCCCATCAGCCAGGATGATCCAAAAACCCAGTTGATAAAGTGATATCCGGTGGTAATCACCCAGCCGTAGAGCGTAGCGCCCACCACCGCCAGGATGCTTATCAGGGCAGAGTATACCACTGCGCGCCAGATCTGGTTCCAGGTAATAGCGTAGGCCTGGAAGGTGCAGCCCATGGTATCCTCCTCCCAGACACCAATAATAGCCGGCAGGTATAGGATTAACACGGCCAGCACTACCGCAGTGTAAAGCACAAATACAGCCCCCAGGAAGTAAAGGGGGTACAAACCCATGAAAATGATTTCGCCCAGGAAGGGAATCTTCCCGATAAGAGCCATAATCACGGCCATGACCAGGAAGAACAGGATGATCAGGATAACGGCCAGGGGTGAGAAAACCAATGCGCGCCAGTGCCGCTTGGTAAAGGCGATCCCATTGGTGAAGGTGTAGAACTGATCACCTTTAAGCTC
Source organism: uncultured bacterium (assembly GCA_964595095.1). Taxonomy (GTDB): domain Bacteria; phylum Fidelibacterota; class Marinisomatia; order SCGC-AAA003-L08; family TS1B11. The sequence continues at coordinate 7,014 of CAZQOY010000023.1, forward strand.
CTTATAGGTGATGCGGGCTACTACGGTAGAGGCAAGCAGGGTCGTCACCAGCCAGACCAGGAGTGCCAGGATATAGATAATCCAGGCGGCGACGCTTATGAGTTGGCCATTAAACAGGGAAAAGAAGGGATAAATACCATATTGGTCCCAAGCGGCGGCTAATGACTCGCCATCCGCCCAGAGAGCCAAATAGGTCAGGATAGCGTAGATCGGGTAGCCCACTACCAGGCCCATCAGATGGGCCCAGATTTTCTTCCCTTTAAGTGCTCTTCGGGGGGCTCCCAGAAGATCGATAAAGCTAAAGTGCAGCTTTTCGGACTCAAACACGGCCAGGCGTCTCCTTGCTTTAGTCAGTTATTGAACGGGGTTCAGGCGCTACTGCTGTTGATCGATGTCCTCTTTACGCACATTGTCCACCCAGGCACCGGGGTAAACGGCGTTGATCTTTTTCTGCAGCGTTCTGGCGTCCTCAACGGAAGTGAAATCGCCGATGCGAACCCTCCACCACACTTCGTTCCGATCCTCAAGCCATACTCGCTGGATATAGGCATCGTATCCTGTTCCGGCCACCTGCTGGAGAACCTTCTGGGCCTGTTTTGCGGTCTTCCAGCTGCTCACCTGAATGGTGAAATGGCCCTCTATGACGTCGCTGCGGTATTTTTTCCTGGGGGGTTTAGCCCGCGTCACGGTTTTAGCAGGAGCGGGTTTCGCCTTCGGTGGCGTCGGTGCCGCGGTAGTGGTGGCAGTTGGCTTGGGCCGGGTTGAGACAAGGGTCTCAGGCTTTTTCTCCGGGGTAGTTATCTCATCCGTGGCAGCCACGGCTGTGGGCTCTTCCCGGGGAACCACGGAAGTGTCTTCCATAGCGGTGAAGTAAAACTTATGATCCGACACTTCCTCTTCATAGGAAACCACCGTTACCGCAAAGGCATATTCCCCTACGACATCAGCAGTGAATGTGTAAAGATTGGATTGAGATGAGAAGTCGGGAATAAGGAGACTCTCATCAGGCAGCTCCAGGATGCTCCAGCGATAGTTGATGTCAAAGGCGTCCTCCGGGGGTTCCACGATTATAGTTTCCGGTTCGCCGACGAAGATTGGTTTCGATTCTTTCTTACCCCACGGCATGTATTGGCAGCCGTACCAGCCAAAGAGCAGGATGATTGACAGGACCTTAAGGTGGCGCATCATGATAAGTCCCCTTTGGTTTAAAGGTTACCCGGAATATCCCCAGTTGCGAAAAAGAATGCAACCTCTTTCTCAGCATTTTTATCAGAGTCTGAACCGTGAACGGCATTTTCCCCAACACTGGCAGCGAAATCCTTGCGGATAGTGCCGGGCGCGGCCTGGGCCGGGTCAGTGGCACCGATGAGCGTCCTGAACTCTTCCACGGCATTGTCCCTCTCCAGCACCATCGGCATACAGGGTCCCGAGGACATGAACGTGGTGAGCTCTTCATAGAACGGTTGGCCCCGGTGTACCTCGTAGAAGCCCTCCGTTTGAGATTTCGTCATTCTGATAATCCTCGCAGCACGAATCTGGAAGTCCGCTTTCAGGATGCGGTCAATGATCTTCCCCTGCTGGCGGGCACCCATAGCGTCCGGCTTGATTATAGCAAGCGTTTGATTGCCCATTTATTCCCTGTATTAAAATTCGGTCAATATTCTCTGTTTAACAATTTTCAATTCCACAATTTTCAATTGTCAATTAAGCCGCTAGGCCAGCGCCTGTTTCACCATTTCACCAATCCTTGCCGGGCTGTCGCATACGTGGATACCGGCGGCCTGCAGGGCTTCCATCTTGCTCTGGGCGGTACCCTGTCCGCCGGAGATGATAGCCCCGGCGTGTCCCATACGCCGGCCCGGGGGTGCCGTCCGCCCGGCCACAAAGGCTACCACCGGCTTGCCGAAGCCTGTCTCCTGAATCCAGGCCGCGGCCTCCTCCTCGGCAGTGCCGCCGATCTCACCGATAAGCACCACTGCATCGGTGCCATCGTCATCGGCGAACAGCTTGAGCAGGTCCAGGAAGGTGGAACCGATGATGGGATCACCGCCCACCCCGATGCAGGTAGACTGGCCGATGTCCAGTTCGGTCAGTTGATAGACGGCCTCGTAGGTGAGAGTCCCACTCCGGGAAATTACGCCTATTTTACCCGGTGTGTGGATAAACCCCGGCATAATGCCGATCTTGCACCCTGGCCGGGCAGGCTGGCCGGGGGAAATGATGCCCGGGCAGTTGGGCCCGATAAGCCGGGTACTGCCCTGATCCAGGGCGGCCTTAACGCGCACCATATCGAAAGTTGGAATGCCTTCGGTAATGCAGACTACCAGATCCAGGCAGGCGGCGATACCCTCCAGGATGGCGTCGGCGGCAAAGGACGGCGGAACAAAGATCACCGCGGCGTTGGCACCGGTGTTATCCTTAGCTGCTTCAACCGTGTTGAAGACGGTAATGCCATTAGGGTCCTTCTGCCCGCCCTTGCCGGGGGTGACCCCGGCCACGACCCGGGTGCCATACTCCACCATCTGGGCGGTGTGAAAACTGCCCTCACTGCCGGTAATGCCTTGAACAATAAGCCGGGTATCGTTGTTAACCAGAATACTCATGCTGCACCTCCTTGTCCCTTAAGGGGACCTTCGGACGCAGCGTTGACAGCTTTCCGTGCCGCTTCTTCCAGGGTATGAGCTACGAGAAATTCCAGAGGAGAATCCTCCAGCAGCTGCCTTGCCTCAGAGGCATTAGTGCCCTCCATGCGCACTACCACCGGTACACTCACCTTCACTTCCTTCAGGGCGTCAATGATGCCCTGAGCGATACGGTCGCAACGGACGATGCCGCCGAAAATGTTGATAAGCACGCCCTTGACGTTGGCGTCGCTGACCAGGATGCGGAAGCCGTTGGTCACCGTATCCGAGCTGGCCACCCCTCCCACATCCAGGAAGTTGGCCGGTTCGCCGCCGTGGAGCTTGATAATGTCCATAGTGGCCATAGCCAGCCCGGCACCGTTGACCATGCAGCCCACGTTGCCGCTTAATTTAATGTAGTTGAGGTCATACTTCGAGGCCTCCACTTCCTGGGGGTCTTCTTCGCTCAGATCCCGCAGGCCGGTCAGGTCGGGCTGGCGGAAGAGGGCGTTGTCGTCAAAGTTGATTTTGGCATCCAGCGCCAGGACCTCGCCGTCCTCGGTCACCACCAGGGGGTTGATCTCAATGAGGGAACAGTCGTTAGCCTCAAAGGCCTGCCAGAGGGCCTGCAGGCACCTGGCTCCCTGCTTGACCTGGCCTCCTTCCAGTTGGAGTGCATAGGCCAGTTTGCGGGCCTGGTAGGGCTGCAGGCCGAGGCCGGGATCGATCCACTCCTTGACGATGAGCTCCGGTGTATCGGCGGCCACCTTCTCGATTTCCACCCCGCCCTCGGTGGAAACCATCATCACGTACCGGCCGCTGGTGCGATCCAGTACGATACCGGCATACAGCTCCCTGGCGATAGGCATGGCCTTCTCGATGAGCAGGCGCTGCACTTCTTTGCCATCGGGGCCGGTCTGATGGGTCACCAGGCGCATGCCCAGCATTTCTCTGGCGATACGGCGCACGTCATCAGGGCTGTCGGCCAGCTTCACGCCACCCCCTTTACCGCGGCCACCGGCGTGGACTTGGGCCTTCACTACCATCCGACCACCGATTTTTTTCGCTGCCTCCTCAGCCTCCTCTACGGAAAAGGCGGGGTAACCCTCTGGAATAGGCACCCCGAAGTCGCTGAAAATTGCTTTACCCTGGTATTCGTGTATTTTCATAGTTATATGCCTAGATTATAGATGAATAGTTGTGCCTCCTTCACCTGCCAGGGTCTGTTCAATGGTGTCGATATTGGTCATGACAACCTTCTCGCCTCCTTTATGGAGGAACTGTATTGTGGCCTCGATCTTGGGACCCATGCTTCCGGGCGGGAAGTGCCCGTCGTCCAGATAGCCCTGAGCCTGCCGGACTGACATCCGCCGGACAGGCTGCTGGCGATCAGTGTGAAAGTTAAGATATACCTCCGGCACATCGGTTAGAATATACATCTCCTGGGCCCTAATATCCGCCCCCAGAACGGCCGCGGTCAAATCTTTATCGACCACCGCATCCACCCCTTCGTAATGGCCGTTCTCCATAACATAAGCGGGGATTCCTCCTCCTCCCGAGGCGATTACGACGGAACCCATGTCCACCAGGTGCCTGATGGACCGGCCATTGATAAGGCGTATCGGCGCGGGGCTGGGGACCAGCCGGCGCCACTCACCCGCTTCCTGCTCAGCGATATTCCAGTCCGGCAGCTGCCGGGCCAGCCGCTGCCCCCGCTCCCTGGTGTAACGGTCGCCGATGAACTTGGTGGGCGACTTCAGCGCCGGGTCGTCGGCCTCCACCACCACCTGGGTAATAAGGGAGACCACGTCCCGCTCGATGCCCTCGTCGATCAGCGCGTTCTGCAGGGACTGCTCGATCATATAGCCCATGCTGCCCTGGGTGGCGGCCACGCAGACGCCCAACGGCAGTGGCGGCACCCGGTCGGCGGCCAGTTCCGCCCGCAGCAGCTCCTCGCCCACCTGGGGGCCGTTCCCGTGGGTAATGGCCAGCCGGCAGCCGCGGCGGATGAAGGGCATGACCGTTCGCAGGGCGGCCCTGGTCAGGGCGAACTGTTGGTGGATATCGCCGGTTGTCTCTCCCGGCGAGAGTGCATTGCCGCCGATGGCGATGATTACGGTGGTATCTGTGAGGACCGATCCTGGCATTTTCAGGTGGTTGTTAATCCGCTAATGAGATCGCCAAGGCCCCTAAAGGGACCTTTATGAGCATAATAGTAAAAAGGTGTGGGTAATTTAAGCGTGGATACAGGTGGGAATACCAGAGAAAGTAGGGCTGGCATACGGAGTCCAAGGGAGTCGGTATTCAGCCGGGTGTGAGCAAGTAAAGTGCTGCGAAACAGGCACAGCACCGTCATTGCGAGGTCCGCTGGATAGCGGACCGTGGCAAACTCACGGGGCAGTGAAAAAAGTCAGCGATCCCGTATCTCGGTACGATTTGAGTTGCTTCTCACGTTTCATGGCCTCAGCACGAGTATCAAACTCTTTAGTATGGATAAGACGCCAGTCGTCAGTACGCTTGGTGTAAAAGGAAATACCTTCGCGATGTTCACGAAGGCGTCTTTCTAAATCTTGGGTTTGGCCTGCATACAAGTGGTCAATCTTCTTGGAATAAAGCACATGGACCGTAAACAAGCTCCGGCGGTAGGACTCGAACCTACAACCTAGTGGTTAACAGCCACCCGCTCTACCAATTGAGCTACGCCGGATTTTAAGGCTTGGACGTAAAGTTACCAGACACCGCCGAAGGTGTCAAGTTGGAGCCGCCGAGGGTAGTGCCTTATCCAATTTCCTCAAACCCTGCCGCCGGAGCGACGAACGCAACATCTCTTCTGTCCATACTTTCCTCACCTGGTGAATTACGGCTACTCTTCAACGGGCCGGATGGAGACTTTGACCGGTTTGTCGGTCTGATATTTGAGCCATATTACCAGCTGGATCCCGTAGTCCGTTTTCAGTAGTCGGTTGTCGGCTCGAATGGACTGATAGCTCACTGTCAGAATCAGGATTCACAGGATTCTTGGATCACCTTGATTATTCGGTTTATCCTTTTACATTTCGATATCTAAGCGTTTCTTAATCAGATCACCAATCTTGGTTATCCTTCAATCCTGAAAATCCAGATTCAGACATTTACTCATACCGCAGCGCCTCTACCGGATTTGCCGTGGCAGCCTTGATGGCCTGGTAGCTCACTGTCAGAATCAGGATTCACAGGATTATCTGATTATCAGGATTGGGATTTTTCTTGTTTTTTCGATACAAGCGATTCACCTCAAGACTTTTTGCTCCAAAGTTGATTAATAGGCCAATATCCAAATTGTAGGCAGTAAGATAATTCAATCCTTGAGCTAAATGAACATCTTCAAGTTTTATTAATGCCTTGAGTTCTACCATAACTTTTCCCTTAACAAGGAAATCAACTCTTCGTGTACCTACTTCAATCCCTTCATAAAAAATGGGTATCTCTTGTTCCCGAACAAAGTCCAAACCCTGTTTTTCCATTTCAATAGCTAAGCATCGTTGATAGATGACTTCTTGGAACCCGTTTCCAAGTATACTATGAACTTTCATAGCACAACCAATAATCTTATAGGTTAAATCATCATCGATTGTCTTTTTCATCTGTTCACCTTCACATTATTGTTAATCTTGGTCATCCTTTAATCATGAAAATCCTGATTCAGACATCTATTCGTATCTCAGGGCTTCCACCGGGTTGGCCGTGGCAGCCTTGATGGCCTGATAACTCACTGTCGCCAGGGCTATCACCAGCGCCAGCAGCCCGGCCAGGATGAACGTCCCCAGCCCCAGGTCGATGCGATAGGCAAAGTTCTCCAGCCAGCGGCTCATGGCGTACCAGGCCACCGGCCAGGCGATAACGTTGGCGATCAGTACCAGGATGATGAACTCTTTGCAGAGCAGCCCCACAATCTGCCCCACCGAGGCCCCCGCTACCTTGCGGATGCCGATCTCCTTGGTGCGTTGTTCCGTTGTGAAAGACGCGAGGCAGAATAAACCAAAACTCGCTATAATAATTGCAAGGAAAGTAAAATACCTGAAAGCTTTTGCAAGACGGATTTCAGACTGGTACATTTTTTCAAAATCATCATCAAGAAAGAAATACTCGATCGGATGTTCAGGCAAATATTTCTTCCATGTTGTTTCCAAATAGTTGATGGTTTCTGAGATATTATGAATATATGTCTTTACTGAAATATAAGATTGCCATTCTCCTAAAGTTATCATAAGCGGTTCAATCTCAAAATGGAGCGAATGAAAGTGAAAATCATTCACAACTCCTATCACTGAACCGACCTCACTCTCCCCAAGACCGAATTTCTTGTCGAGTGCGGTTTCCCACCCAATTCTTTCTAATGCTGTTTCATTCAATATGTATTCCTGTCTATCAGTAGAATATTCTTTTGAAAAGTTTCTTCCTTCTGCAAGTTCTATTTCGAACATATCAATAAAATCATGATCAACTTCTACATGATAGAAGTCTATTTTAGCATCTTCGTCCTTACCTTCCCAAGTGATGGGTCCTCTTAATGTTTTAATATTATTGGGAAGCCAAGAAGAAAACGTGACACCTCTAATATTTGGGTTCCGTAGCAATTCATTTTTAATCGATTCGGGATTTCCACTTATGCTTGCATGTCTGAAAGGTATAACAATGACTTGTTCTCTGTTAAAACCAAGATTTTTATATTTGATATATTCTGTTTGCTTATAGATAATAATTGTGCTGATTATGAAAATGATTGAGGTAAGAAATTGAGCGACGACCAAGATATTTCTAAATAGCGTTCCTTTCGACCCTGATTTTAGTTCGCCTTTCAGCACGGTTGCTGGTTTAAAAGAAGATATGAAAAAAGCGGGATAACTTCCGGCGATTAGACCAACGACAATACCTAATCCCAGTAAAGTGATGAGATATTCTGGATTATCGAAATATTTAGATTGTATGTTCTTATCTATAAACGAGTTGAAAATGGGAAGAAATAATTCGACCAAAACTGCCGCTAGAAACAGAGCAATAAGCGAGAGGATTAGGGATTCGCCGATAAATTGCCAAATAAGCTGGTGGCGTTGTGCACCGGCCACCTTTCTCAGACTGACTTCTCTGGCACGATTTACGGATCGGGCGGTAGATAGGTTCATATAATTGATGCAACCGATGATTAAAATAATAAAACCTATTACTACAAATAGATAGATCTGTTGAATATTAGCGGTGGGCTCAATTTCAAAATTGAGATGAGATTGCAGATGGATGCTGCTTAAGGACTGAAGGTAATAGATTAGTGGCGTCCTGTTCTCTGAGCGGAAATCTTCACCCCTGTATTTCTCTACTAGAGTCGATATTTTCTTTTCAAATTCCACGCGTGAGGTATTTTTATCGAGTAAAACATAAGTATAATATGATTTATTACCCCAATTATCTATATATTTATTAATCTCTTGTAAAAAACTGAATGAAGCAAGGAAATCAAATTGAAGGTGAGAGTTATCGGGCACATCTTTCATAATTCCGGTTATTATAAAATCGTGCTTGTTATCGTAGGTTAAAACCCTGCCCAAGGGCTCCTGGTCTCCAAAATATTTACTTGCCATTTTTTCGGAAATAACAATAGAATGTGGTTCTTGTAAAGCGGTTTCCGGATTTCCGCGGACAAGCGGAAAGGAAAAAACATTAAAAATATTAGCATCTCCCCAGTAAAACCTATTCTCGTAAAACCGCTTATCTTCGTAACTCAACAGTTCACCACGACCAAAAAGGGATTGTTTGTAAATTCTTGTGGCATGTATGACTTCTGGAAACTCATTCATTAATGCTGGAGCTAAAGGAGCCGAAGTAACTGCGACATGATCGCGGCCCATATAGAAATGCCCCGGACTTTGATAAACAACTCTGTATATCTGACTGGATTTCTCATGGAAGCGGTCGTAGGAAAGCTCGTGCTCCACATACAGCAGTATCAGCAGGCAGGCCGCCATCCCCACGGCCAGCCCGGAAATGTTGATGAACGAGTAGGTCTTGTTCCGCACGATGTTGCGGAGGGCGATGGTGAGGTAGTTTTTAAACATAGGTCCCCTTTATTGTCTGAATCAGGATTAGCGGAATTGAAGGATTTCCACGATTATAAGGGCACATTCCCTTTTCTATCCTGCCCATCTTTTCATCCTGAAAATCCAGATTCAGACATCTATTCGTATCTCAGCGCATCGACCGGATTGGCCGTGGCCGCCTTGACGGCCTGGTAGCTCACCGTGGCCAAGGCGATGACCAGCGCTAACGCCCCAGCAAGGATGAACACCCCCAGCCCCAGGTCGATGCGATAGGCAAAGTTCTCCAACCAGCGGTTCATGGCGTACCAGGCGATGGGCCAGGCAATCACGTTGGCGATCACCACCAGCACTAAAAACTCCCGGCTCAGGAGGCTCACCAGCTGAGCCACCGAAGCCCCTACCACCTTGCGGATGCCGATCTCCTTGGTGCGGCGGGCAATAGACAGTGCGGCTGAACCGAAAAGACCAAGGCAGGCGATGAGAATAGCAAGTAAAGCTGAATAACCCACGATTTTTCCCCAGCGCTGTTCATCCTGGTATAGGGCTGCGATATCTTCCTCCAGAATGGAGTACTGAAAGGGTGTATCCGGCCTGAGTCTGTTCCATGTATCGCGCAACAGGCTGATTGCCCTCTCTTGTTCCAAGGGAGCGATTCTCACCAGCATGTCGGTGCTCCCCCTCATTCTGGGCGACATATGAAAAATCAACGGCATGATAGGGGAGTGCAACGAGCTGAAATGGAAATCCTTCACAACACCGATAATCGTAGCGGCTGTTCGGGACGGTGTCGCATTCCAACCCTCATATTTGTTCCCGGCGACTGGATACTCCCACCCCATTGCCGCTACAAAGGCTTCATTCACCACGACCGATTCCGCGTTTTCCTCGCCTAAGTTCTCGCTGAAAAAGCGACCCTCCAGCATCTTGATGCCCAGAACATTGGCGTAGTTGTAATCAACCTTGCTGGAGGCAACGCGCATGGGAGCATTATTTCCAGATGAAATCCTTTGAATAGGCATTCCCGATACAGGAGAACCCAAAACCATCGTGATCCCTTCGATCATCGGCTGCTGTGCCAGTTCATTTCTGAACAGGGCCAATTGCCTCTCCGGAGCATCAGGTATCAATCTAATCTGATCCATTGGGATCGACAGGGGTATAATGACGATATTCTCCTTGTTGACACCGAGGGGATGATCTCTTGTAGCAAAACGCCATTGAGCGAAGATCACGAAGGTGCATACAAGCAGTGAAACCGACAGGCTGTACTGAAGGATACCCAGCCCCCGGGATATACGGTTCATCCCTCTCGGCCTGACGGTTCCCCTGAATGCGGCAACGGGATGAAATCTTGATAACACCAGCGCGGGATAGCTCCCGGATATCAATGCTGTTATAAGGGTAAGCCCCAGCAATGCCGCACCAGCACGGACATTGAGAATTGCACCCAGAGAAAGGTCTTTTTTCACCAAGGAGTTAAACGTAGGCAGCAAAATTTCCGTTAATGCAATACCCGCAATCAAAGCTGCAGCGGTTATGATAAATGCTTCTCCCCAGAATTGCCCCATCAGCTGCACCCTCTGGGCTCCCACGACTTTGCGTATACCGACTTCTACAGCACGGCTCGTCGAACGCCCAACTGCTAACATAATAAAATTGATCATCGCGATGAACAGTACAATCAGTGCAATACCGGAAAGTATAAGGGAGTAAATCGGTTTGCTCGCAGGTATCCGGGGGTTGCCGTCCGAGTGCATATAGATATCCGTCAATGGCTGGAAGCGCGTGGTCATGGCATCTGCGTCCTCGCTTGCAAACTTTGCTCTCTGCATCATTACAAGTTGTTCACCAAAATGAGTTGCCAAGAGATTGGGCATCTGGTCTTCCACCAGGGCCAGATTTTCAGCATTATCCACTTGGATATAGGTCTGGACCATTGAACTACGCCAGTTGGTACTCAGCAGGTCATAATTAGGCATCTTCCGTAAAGGCAGGATGAGACTGAAATCGAGTGTGGAGTTCGAGGGGATCTCCTCGAGAATGCCCGTAACGAGAAATTCTTCGGGCGCATCCGATACGGTGATGGATAAGATTTTGCCCATTGGATTATCCGAACCAAATAATTTCATCGCTAGATCCTTGGATATGATGACAGAATGGGATTCTGATAATGCGGACTTGGCGTCGCCTCTGTTCAAGGAGAATGAGAACATATCGAAGAGGGTCGAATCGACATAGGCAAGTTGTTCCATCAGGGCATTGTCCTGATATTGGACGACACTTGTTGGACCATACCGCGCTATTCTCGTAGAGTTGATCACGGACGGGTAGTCCGCGACCAGGGCTGGCCCCATTGGTAGCGGCATGTTGGAATTCATTTCAATGCTTCCATTGGGGGCCTTATTAGCTATCTGAACACGAAAGATGGAATCCTTGTGCTCATGGAATGTGTCGTAGGTCCATTCATGGCGCACAAACAGGGCTATGAGAATAACACAGGCAAGGCCTATCGATAGACCAAATACATTGATAAATGAATAGGTCTTGTGCCGCAGGATGTTGCGGAGGGCGATGGTGATATAGTTTTTAAGCATGGGTTCCCTTTATTGTCTGAATCAGGATTAGCGGGATTGAAGGATTTCCACGATTATAAGGGCACATTCCCTTTTCTATCCTGCCCATCTTTTCATCCTGAAAATCCCGATTCTGACGTTTAAGCGGTTGCCTTTCCCTTAAGATTCTCCGTTACCACGTGACCATCCAGCAGGTGGATCAGCCGGGTACCGTAGTCGGCGTATTGGGGAGCGTGGGTTACTATTACAATGGTGGCGCCATCTTCATGCAGCCCGGCCAGGATCTTCATCACCTCATCGCCGTGGATGGAGTCGAGGTTGCCCGTAGGCTCGTCGGCCAGGATGAGCTGTGGCCGGCCCACGATAGCCCGGGCCACCGCCACCCGCTGCTGCTGACCGCCGGAGAGCTGCTGGGGGAAGTGGCCCTTGCGGTGGGCAATGGCCATCTGGTCCAGCACCTCCAGCACTCGCGCCTTGCGCTCCCGGGAGGAGACTTTTTGATACAGCAGGGGCAGCTCCACGTTTTCAAAAACTGTCAACTCGTCGATAAGGTTGAAGCTCTGGAAGACGAAGCCGATGTTGGCCTTGCGCAGGTTGGCCCGCTGCCGTTCGCTGTAGGCCGAGACCTCCTGGTCCAGGAAATGGTACTCGCCGGCCGTGGGATTGTCCAGCAGCCCCAGGACATTCAGCAGGGTCGACTTGCCGCAGCCGGACGGCCCCATAATGGCCACGAACTCCCCTTGGTCGATTTCCAGGCTGACGCTGGCAAGCGCCGTGGTTTCCACGTCTTCGGTGGTGTAGACTTTCTTCAAGCCGTCGGTTTTGATCATGGTATCTCCTTTTATTATTCTTTAAGTATGAGTTTATCGTTATCGCCAAAGGTATCGTAGGAAGAAGTGATGACCCGTTCGCCGGGCTCAAGCCCTTCCAGCACCTCGAAGTACAGGGGATTCTGGCGGCCCAGCTGGATGGGTCTTCTAGCGGCGAATCCGTCCGATGGGTCCACCACAAATACCCAGCGTCCCCCCGTCTGCTGGTAGAAGCCGCCCCGGGCCAGGAGGGTGGCCTCGGAGAGGTCGCCCAGCTCCAGCCGCATCCGGACGGTCTGTCCCCGGCGGAAATCGGGTGGGGTAGTATCGGCAAATTCCAGGTCCACCTGGAACTGTCCCCCCTGCACTTCGGGGTAGACTTTGGTAATCGCCAGGGTATATGTTTCACCGGCAAGGTCAAAGTCCGCTTCCAGACCAAGTGTAATACGGGTGATGTAATGCTCGTCGATGGCCGCCCGGACCTTAAAGCTGTCCAGCACATCAATCCGCCCGAGCCGCTGTCCGACAGACTTGGTCTCTCCGATCTCGGCGTCCAGGGAAGTGAGCTGCCCGGAGATAGGCGCCCGAACCACCAGGCTCTCCAAAGTGCGGCGCAGCATGTCCAGGTTGAGTCGGATGCGCCGGGCGGTCTCCTGGTTCTTTTCCAGATCGATCTCATGCCGCAAGGAGTCCTGGCGGTAGTTCTCCAGGAGGAGTTCTCTACGGGCAATGTGATATTCGGACTCCTCCTTGGAGATGAGATACTCTTCAAGAGAGACGGCGCTTTGGTCATAGAGCTGTTTGTTCCACTCGTATTCCCGTTTTGTCCGGTTGACCTGGTAGTCGAGGTCAAGAAGGCTGGTTTTCATATTCAACCGGGCCTGCTCGATGGTGATACGGTAATTCTGCAGATCGGTCAGCTGCTGGAGGTACTGTGACTCCTGCGACATTGTGCTGACCCGCAGGTTGGCGTTCTCAAGCCTCAGGATCGGATCTCCAGCCCTGACCATGCTGCCCGGCTCGAGAAAGAGGCTATCCACGCGGCCTTGAACTTCCGGGCTCAGGTAGATGGTCCGAATAGGCTCGACGATGCCGTTGACAGGGATGAATTCCTGGAACTCACCGCGCTCGACGGTAGCAATCGTGAGGCGCTCCCGCTGGACGTTGAGTCGGCTGCTTCTGTCACCGAAGACAAGACTGTAGACCACCAGCGCAAGCAAGAGACCGCCAGCCGCATAGAGGGCCACCTTTTTGAGCGGCCATCTCGGCCTTTCGATCTTCCGGTCCATGCCGCTGCCTGAGACCTGGTCTGTCATACGAGGTTCCCTGGGGGGCGACTGCCGCTTCGGTTGATTATTGGGCTGCAAGGTCAAAGTGAACTCCTTGGGTTCAACATTGGTAATGCAACCTGTGTGCCACAAACTATCCCCGACGAGAGGTCGCCGAAGTCCACCAATGGAGGGCTATGAGAGTGTCCGGTTTCGTAACACCAACTGTACGATTGCGTACACATTCGAACTGTCAGTAGATTGCACCTGTGGAAATGACTCTCGGTGGAAGGTCTCTAGTGATCCTGGTATGCTATTTGCGATATATGGGGATAGAAATAATCCCTTCACCCTGGTATTGAATGCGTTAGACTAGGCCAACCCCATGAGTTCAACACCCAAAGACGGCATGGTCCTCATCGTTGACGATGACGCCGACATCCTCACGGCTGCCCGCCTGCTGCTCAAGAAACATGTCGCTGCCGTCCATACCGAAAACAATCCTGAGCGTATACCCCCGCTCCTCAAGGAGAATCAATACGACGTCATTTTCCTGGACATGAACTTCACCAGGGACGTGAGCAGCGGCCAGGAAGGGTTTGACTGGCTTGAGCGTATCCTGGAGATTGATCCTGACGCGGTGGTCGTCCTCATTACAGCCTATGGTGATGTGGATATGGCTGTTCGGGCCATCAGGGCGGGCGCTACAGATTTTGTCCTAAAGCCCTGGCAGAATGAAAAGCTGCTGGCGACTTTAATTGCCGGGCTCAAGCTGCGGCGATCGAGGCAGGAGGTATCATCGCTGCGCTCACGCC
>CAZQOY010000024.1:0-6656 GCA_964595095.1 uncultured bacterium
GGGTGAGGAACATCTTCATCTGCATGGAGGTGGCGTTCTGGGCCTCGTCCAGGATAACGTAGGCGCTGCTGAGGGTGCGGCCCCGCATATAGGCCAACGGCGCGATCTCTATGATCCGCTGGTCCAGGTAAGTGCGCAACTTGTCGTAAGGCAGCATGTCCTGTAGGGCGTCATACAGGGGCGTCAGGTAAGGATCGATTTTCTCTTTCAGATCACCGGGAAGGAAGCCCAGCCGCTCGCCGGCTTCAACTGCGGGACGGCACAGGATGAGCCGGTCCACCTGCCGGGCTTTCAGGGCCGCCACTGCCACCGCCACCGCCATGTAGGTCTTGCCAGTACCCGCAGGACCGATGGAAAACACAATATCTTTCTTCAGCATGGCTTGGTAGTAGCGCAGCTGCCCTTCGGTGCGAGGGCTTACTTCTCCCTTGGGAGTGTATATAATTACCGGCCTGTCTTCCCGGGCCGGGGCGGGTTGTCCGTCGGCGGATACCTTCACCAGGGCCGACACGTCCTCCGGCGTCAGCGACCCATTACGATTAATGGTCAGAATCATATCCCGTAGAACCTGCTCAACTCGACGGACCTCCTCCCCGGCCCCCTCGATGGTGATATGCCCGCCACGGGCCACTACCTGGGCCTTAAATGTATTGGCCAGAATCTGAATGTGCTGGTCGTTTACGCCGAAAAGGAGGAGGGGATCGGTATCCTTGATGTCGAAAGTGTGCTTCACAATCGCAAGGCTGGCAGGGTTGGTATTTGTTGTTTATATAGCGTTACCGGGGCGGTAACACCGTCGGCGGGCCTGAAAAGGAGAGATTCGGTTATCACTGCCGAAACTTACCAAGGAACTACGCCTTATGCCAACTGTACCGGGCCGCAAGTGGAAGTCCCTACCGAGACTCCCGAATCGGCGGCAGAAGGGACTGGGTAGTCTTTCCATCAGGCAAGCATCTCCGGTACCACCAGCCAGGCCACCGACCACCGGCCCTCCTCGTCCCTTTCCAGACAGATCACCCCGCCCATTTGAAATCGGATGACGGGTTGCTCTGCATTGTCGGTCAGGAGTAAGGCGGACAATTTACTCATATGGGGCAGGTGGCCCACCAACATGAGGTCTTCGTCGGCATCAGCCAGGCGGCCTGCCCAGACAGCGGGATTGTCCAGGGGGGCCAGGCCGTCGGTCTCGCTGAGGCCGCCGGATGGGTGCAGGTGTTCGGCCAGGGTTTCGGTGGTCTGCCGGGCGCGCAGCTTGCCGCTGTGCAGGATGCGGCTGACCTGGATGCCGCGATCGCCTAGAAAGGTTGCTACCTTGCGGATGTCTGATAGTCCCTGGTCTGAGAGGGGCCGCCGGGGGTCGGCCTCCTTTGACAAAGTCTGGGCGTGCTGGGCGAGGTAGAGGTTCATTTGCAGCTTTGCTCACTACACTTCAGATTTTTAAGGACATCCTCGAAGCACAGGTCCGGCTCGCCTGCGCGCTCATCACGGCGGCCAGGTCTTCCAGCTCCTCGGCCGGGCTCAGCCGGACCGCCTCATTCACCAGCTCCGATATGGAGCGATCCGTTTCGGCGGCTTTTAGCCGCGGGCGCTGGGCCAAATCAGGCTGTTTCGGACGGCTGACCTGCGAATTTATTGTAGAGCCAGGCTAACAACGCTCCCCCGACAAACCCGTCGACAAAGCCCCATACTAAGCCAACAAACGCACCATACCACGTCACTGAATACCCAAGATATACTTTCGAGAGCTGTGCCAGCGTGTGCCCCTCGTAGCCACGAATCAGAAACCAGTACGTCAGGAGCAAGATTGCCAGGCCCCATACAACGCCGCCCGCCAGAGCCAGTGCTCTTACATTGAGTTTCATGACGCTCTCCTTCTGTTTTGTTGTTAAGTAAACTTAAGTGTTTCCAGGTCTTATTACAACTTACAACCGGTCCCTACGCTCAGGAATGCTGTCATTCACAGCGCGCTCCCCAGGAAAAACAGCACCGCCACCACCGTCTTCACATAAGGACACAGCCGCAAGGGCAGAACGGCCGTCCGTGCCCCGGTCAATTGGGACAGTACCGCCAGTACCACCAGCATTCCGGCGGAGGTGCGGTAGACGATGATAGCGACGGGCTCCTGGGACCAGCCCAGGAGGGTAGCCAGCAGCACCAGCACACCGATGAAGCAGAGGGTGAGGCCCTCGGCGACCCATTCCATGGTGATGATGCGCAGGTTGTCGGCGGATATATCCCTGAAACCGGTGATCACGCCTTTCGTGGGGACGATATGGGCTATCCCCCACACGATGATTACAGCGGAACCGATATAGAGCAGGATGTCGTTTAGCATGGCTGTTGGTCTCCTTGTTTTGTCGCCGGCAGCGGACGATCAGCCGGTCCGTTCCAGGTATGGACGGCGCTGCTATTCATAATGCGTCCACATGCGGATGATCTTTACAACACGCTCCGATTCGATGACCTGGTAGACCAACCGGTGCTGGATGTTAATCCTCCGTGAATAGGCGCCGGTTAGGTCGCCAACCAGTTTCTCATATGGTGGCGGGTACTGAAAAGGGTCCCTGGATAGAATTTCCGGCAATGCTTCGACTTTCGGCTGCAGACCGGCTTCGGCAATTTTATGGGCGTCCTTCTGGGCTTGGCGGGTGTAGACCAGCCGCCACTTCACCATCCCGGTTCCCCGGCGCACTCGTCAACCGGTGTCTCCAGCCCCTCGCGGATGGACTCCCGCATGCCGGGGATGGAGAGCAGGTGGAGGGTCTCCTGAACGGCCCGCCAGTCCTCTTCGGCAACCAACACGGCGTTGGCCTTTTTGCCGGTGATCTGCACCGGCTCGTGGGACTCGGCGGCCTCGTTGAGGAGTTGGTTGAGATCAGCCCGAGCTTTGGAGGCGGTGATGGTTTTCAGGGCTCAACACCACATGGAATAAAGAAAGTGAAAATAGTGAGAAAAAATCACAAGTGATCTCGTAACAGTGCTAAACAATCTTTATCCTCAAAGTGGAAATGGGAGGAGTCTATTCCCCGCCCTGACATGTGCTTTGCCTGTACTTGCCCAATTTCGTGTTGTGTCATTCCACTAGATGTAGCATAAATCCTTTGGCCTTTATGTATAACGTTAGGGAATCCCAATATTTCCATATTCTCGTTTGCAAATCCAAAACCTAAGAAATAGATTCTGTTAGCCTTTCGTATTATGTCCCTTATTTCGTCAATATGTTGCTGATAGTTACTGCGCTCTTCATCGATAATAAATATTCGCTCTCTCCAATGCGAACGTAATTCACCAAGATTTTGCTTGTTGGAGTTGGGATCAGTTAGGAAATCAATTGCACTAGGATTTGCGTTATAGGGTAGTTTAAGGATATCTGCTTCTTCCCATTCGAGATCTGCCACTTTCCCATACACATGCATTATTGGCAGGGTCTTCAATTGACTTAATATTTCGCTCCTAAACTCTTCACTAAATGAATTAATCGACCTGTTATAAAGAAACTGTTCAAGCGAGCGATCATAGTTAAATGTTATGAACGATATTTGATTTGAACTCAGAGATATTTCACCGGGTCTCCTGGAAGAAGCAGTCATTCTTTCGTATAGATATGAATACCAATCACCCTCCTTCTGGTGCGAGTCTAGTCCAAATCTACTTTTCTCTTCATAATGAAAGATTGAATATAGTATTGCAAGTTTCCCAATTTCATAATATTTTGGTCTTCTAGAAAGAAACAGATCTATTGACCCGGTAGTGTCACGAAATGCTTCAACAAACTCTCTGGCTCTTTGCTCCCAATGTTCTCTGAAAAAATCCAAAGTGTATCTTTTGCGAAAATAGGTTAACAACTCCATAAATAATTTGCTAGTTATAAATTCCTTTAGTCCAGCACCAGTTGGATAATTATATGGTTTGCTCGCTCCAGCGCCAAGGATAAAAACTGTAGGTTCTTCGATCATAACACTACTCCACCACCCCAAATTTCTCCCCTACCTTCACAAACACCGCGCTGGCCCGGTCAAGGTGGTCCAAGGCACGCACGGACTTAAATTGAATCTACTTGGCAGTTTGCCACGAGTCAAAGAATGTGTGTGCTACAATCGCGCCAAACGTCCGCACCAGCTCTCTTTCCTCGTCTGTTTCAGGTGAATGTCCGAGTAGATTCCACACTATCCGGCTCCCACTGCATCGGACGCTAAGAATTGTGGCTCTTGTTTATATTCTTTCAGTGACGCGAGCGCGTTATAGGTATGGTCAAAGAAGTCTTTGCAATCCTCAAACCCGGCAATGCCATCTGGATTCCACTCGGAAAGTCTGCTCGCCACTATTTCCATTAATTGTTCTTCGCGTTCTTCTGGAATCTTCAGGTTGTTCAACCGTGTTGCTGATGTGAACACACCTGCCACGGTGACAACGAAGTCCCATTGCTCCGTCTTAATGTCGTTAACTAGAGGTAGGAGGTTGGCTATTTGGGTGTATGATCCCACCGCGAATATGCTTGCTGCATCAACCAATTGCTCTGCGGTCTGCAAGAGTGGGTCTTGAATTCTACTGTGCATTCGGGATACAAAGGCTCCTTTTATCTTGTTTTTATTACACCGAACTCCCGCCCCACCTTCACGAAGGCCGCCACGGCCCGGTCCCACTGGGCGTAGCCCTGGCCGGGCAGGCCCAAGCCTCGACGTGCCGTCCCCGGCGAGTCCGGGCGAGCTAGGTGCTCGCGTGTGTGAGCGGCGCGGTGTTATTTTCCTGCTATCGCTCCACGGAGCTTGTCGATAAGACCCTTGACCCCCTGCCATGCATCATGAACTTCCTGCTCGGTTAAACTGACCTCCGCGATAAGCGGATACCGCTCTAACAGATAGAAGCCCGTGATTCTTTGGCATACGCCTCGATACAATTCCAGACTCGGATCATAATCCAAAGCCGCGTTAAGCAGGGCTTGCAAATCGTGAGTTCGTTGGAGTTTCCATCCTTGAGAAATAAGATAGGCCTTGAGGAACTTCTCAACCGCCTGTTGGAGACAAAATCCAGCCAGCTCCGGATCTTCTTCAAGCAGTCCTTCCACTCGCTTCCAATCTTTTTTGGCGATACGCAACCAATCAGCCGGATAGAGCGATTCCTCACGCTCCATACAAAATCTCGCCCTCTTTCATGATCTCTGCTATGAACTGATCACCAATGGCCAGTCGCCGGGACACTTCTTGCGGCGTGAGCACGATGGTCTCCAGGCCAATCTTTCGCTTACGGTCAGACAGGATGCGTTGCACGGTCACCCAACGGTCAATGAAGCGCTCGGAGGTGTCCTTGATGATGAGCAGGTCGATGTCGCTGTCGGGGCGAGGGTTGCCGTAGGCATGGGAACCGAAGAGGATGACTTTTTCGGGAGCATAGCCGGTCACTAATTTGTCCAGAATCCGCTGGATTGTATCTTTTACTGCTTTTGTCTCCGCCATGATTTTGTTTTTCAATACTTCAAAACAATGAGAACACGTTGTGCCGTTGTTGCAGCTAACTTAAATATTCGCTTGTTGTGGGGCTACTCTTATAATTAGACATGGGTCAATATCGGCTGGAAAGTCAGTCAAGTCCCTCAGCCCTACATCACTACCCCAAACTCCCTGCCTACCTTCACGAACGCCGCAATGGCCCGGTCCCACTGGGCGGCGCTTCGTTACGACGCCACCGATTCCTTTGACTTCGACAGTTTATGCTTCAGTCCTAAGAGACCGTCTATGGACAGGTCTTCATCGAGCAGCGGCCAATGGATGCCGTAGCCGGAGGGGGAGAGTTCGTAGGTTTCTTTTTCAGTGGGCGTCGCTTTGGCCAGAGGTTTGGAAACATCCGCCAGACTAAAACGATATTCGCCATCGTCGACCTTCAAAATCATTTCTTCCCCGGTAAATGTGATACCTTGCATATCATGTATCTTCTTCATGGGTAACGTGCCTCCTGTAACTTCTTCCATTCGCTTTCAATGTACTCGAAGTATTCGAAAATGATTTTCTTGACCTGTCGTTTGTCTTTGTTGTTCATGCTGTAACTGTAAGCCTCTTCAACGTCGAAGTTGGCCACATCGAGCCAGTACTTGCATTCCTTGCCGCCTTTCCGGCAATGAATATGAATCGGCTCTGCTCCCTCGTTGGAATAGAAGAAGAATCGCCAACCCATGACCAGTAAAATTGTGGGCATGTAGGAATCTACTTTTTCTTCAAGTTCAACGCAAGCATTTGAGCAGCAGCACTACCCCACCACCCCAAACTCCCGCCCCACCATCACAAAGGCCTCCACGTAGCGGTCCAAGTGCTCCTTGGTGTGGGCGGCTGAATCATCCTGCCACCCCCGCCCGCAGCTTTTCGATAAGGCCATTTACCTGATGAAGCGCATCACGCACGTCTTCCTCCGTTAAGCCCTCCTCAATAATAAGGGGGTACCTTTCAACAATGTAAAAGTCCGTGATCCTCTGGCAGGCTTCACGAAATGGTTCCAGAGAGGGATCGTATACTAATGCCGAATTCAAGAGGGTTTCCAGGTTATGAATGCGCCGGAGTTGCCATCCCTTTGACAAAAGGAAAGCCTTCAGGAACTTCTCCACCGCCTGCTGGAGATGGAATCCTGCTCCCTCAGGGTCCTGGTCATCGAGAAGACGCTCGACGCGC
>CAZQOY010000024.1:6666-20919 GCA_964595095.1 uncultured bacterium
GCGACTCCTCACGCGGCATACAAGACCTTGCCCTTCTCCATGATCTCGGCTATGAATTGGTCGCCGATGGCCAGCCGCCGGGAGACTTCTTGCGGCGTAAGGACGATAGGCTCTACAGGCACCGACCGTCCGGGGTCTGTCAAAATTCGGCGCACTGTGAACATGCGGTCGAAAAATCGTGCAGTTGTCTCCTTGATGATGAGCAGATCGATGTCGCTGTCGGGACGTGGATTGCCGTAGGCATGGGAACCAAAGAGGATGACTTTTTCGGGAGCATAGTCAGTGAGCAGCTTCTCCAGGATGTCATGGATGATTGCTCCTGCTTCTTTTGTAGCCCTCATTTTGTTGATCCTCCTTATCATGGACTGAGGTGATAATCCCTGCTACGCTGTTATGGCTAACTTAAATATATGCGTCGGTTTTATCACCATAAATGAAAGCAGGCCGCCCTACAAATATTTTCGGCACAGTTATGAGGCCCATGATGGACTGGCAGCTGCTCTCTCAACCATGTCCCACTACCCCAAACTCCCTGCCCACCTTCACGAACGCCGCGATAGCCCTATCCAGGTGCTCCCGTGTATGCGCGGCGCTGATCTGTACCCGGATGCGGGCCTGGCCCTTGGGCACTACCGGGTAGGAGAAGCCAATCACGTAGATGCCCTCAGCCAGCAGCGCGGCGGCAATGTCCCGGGCCAGCTTCGCTTCGCCCAGCATGATGGGCACGATGGGGTGCTCGCCGGGCCTGATGTTGAAACCGGCGGCGGTCATTTTTTCGCGGAAGTAGCGGGTATTCTGATCTAGGCGGTCCCGCAGGGCGGTGGTCTGGCTGAGCATGTCCAGGCAGGCGATGGAAGCCGAGACGATGGCCGGGGCCAGGGTGTTGCTGAACAGGTAGGGCCGTGACCGCTGGCGCAAGAGCTCCACGACTTCCCGGCGCCCGGTGGTAAAGCCCCCCGAAGCGCCCCCCAGAGCCTTCCCCAGCGTAGAGGTGATGATGTCCACCCGCTCCATGACGCCGCAGTGCTCCACCGATCCCCTCCCCGTAGGACCGAAAAAGCCGGTGGCGTGCGAGTCGTCCACCATCACCAGGGCGTCGTGCTGCTCGGCTAGGTCGCAGATCTGATCCAGGCGGGCCACGTCGCCGTCCATGGAGAAGACGCCGTCGGTAGCGATCAGCCGGGTGCGGGCATCGGCGGCCTCGGTCAGGCAGCGTTCCAGGTCGGGCACGTCGGCGTGAGCGAAGCGGTAGCGCTGGGCCTTGCACAGGCGGATGCCGTCAATAATAGAGGCGTGGTTGAGGGCGTCGGAGATCACCGCATCCTCGGGACCCAGGAGGGTCTCGAACAGGCCGCCGTTGGCGTCGAAGCAGGAGGTGTAAAGGATGGTGTCATCCGTTTGCAGGAAGTCCGATATCTTCCGCTCCAGGGTCTTGTGGATGTCTTGGGTGCCGCAGATGAAGCGCACCGATGACAGGCCGAAGCCCCAGCGCTCGAGGCCCACCTGGGCGGCCTTGATCAGGTCGGGGTGATTGGCCAGGCCCAGGTAGTTATTGGCGCAGAAGTTGAGGACGCTCTCGCCGCCCACCTTGATCTCGGCGCTCTGGGGTGACTGGATGATCCGTTCGTCCTTGTACAGCCCGGCGTCCCGGATGCCGGTGAGTTCTTCAATCAGTCGGGATTGGATGGTGTGCATGGGTGTTCCTGAGTTGACATTCGTTGGGGCATTTCTCAGCCAAATATAGGAACGCCAGGGGGCATATGGAACCTGATAGCTCACTGCCTGCCGGAGCTTGCAAAACAAGCCTTGCCGTGTTACATTGTACGACATGAAGACGACCTTGACCATTCGCCTCGATGAAGAAACTGATAACCTGCTGAATCAAATCAGCAAACGTGCCGGGCGCACACGCAGCGAAGTGGTTCGGGACGCCCTTCGGCGCCAGCTGGCGGTGCTGCAGTTCGATCAGTTGCGGAAAGAGGTGCTCCCCTTTGCCGAAGCCCGCGGTTATCTTACGGATGAGGATGTCTTCCGAGACATTTCGTGAGGGTCTTCCTCGATACGAATGTCCTGGTAAGCGCCTTTGCCACTCGTGGGCTGTGCGCCGATGTCCTGCGCAGCGCGCTGACTGAACGCGAACTGATCGTCAGCGAGCGGGTGCTGGGCGAGCTCGAACGAGTTCTGCAGACCCGCATGGGGGTGCCTGGTGCAACGGCCCAGGCCATCATTACCTTTCTGCGCCGGTTCTCCGTGGCGCCCGTGCCCGCGGACTTGCCCCAGCTGCCAATTCGTGACCCCGACGACCGGCCCATCCTGGCCGCGGCCCTGGGCGCTGATGTCGATATCTTTGTAACCGGCGACCGGGAGCTGCTGGCCGTTGAAGGTCAGGCTGAGATGACGATCACCGATCCCCGCGGCTTCTGGAACCTGCTGAAGCGGGGCGGACGCGAAATCTCTCCCTGATACCGGGAGGAGCGCCGGGCTTCAGGGTTGCAGGTTTGCGTCGGGAAGGATATATTCCAACGGCAGTCAACCTGAGCAGCCGCCATGACTTTGCGACGCCTGTTACCACTTATCACCCTGGCCTTGGCTGGTTGCGGGTACATTTTCGAACCAGGGCCGCTGAACGAGGCCATCCTGGGCAATTGGGTGTGGGCCCGGATGGGAGCGACCGAGGTCCTGAGCCGCACCGATACACTGGCCGGCGACAATTACGGCTATGCCATTATGGACGACGGCACCTTTCTCATACGCGACTCCAGCGAGTGCGGCACCGGGCCCCTGTTTTTCGCCAACCGTGAGGGTGCCTGGACCTGGGCCGCCGACAGCAGCCTGGAGGTTGAAATGGACTGGTGGGACGGGAAGCCGAGGAAGCACTACCTGCACATCCTGCGGGTAGATGCCGACAGTTTGGAGGTGCGGGGGGAAGACTTGTAGACGGGGAGTAGGTTTTGTGCTGGGAGAGAAAGCAGTAGGTAAACCTTGGAAACACGGAACGTTGCTCTTAGACCCTAGCCCAAGCCCCACACGATGCTTTGACGCTGTACCCAATATTCTTGTGGGCGAGGCAGTTAGGATTTTTCAGGTGTTTGGAATCTCACTTCATATGGTAGAGAAGTAATTTCTCTCCAGTCTGATTCACCCTCCATTTTCAATGCCACTTGGATTCTATGTAAACCCTCTCCTAATATTGGTAATATTGATAGGGACAACTTAGAACGAGATCGGTTATGCTTAGTCAGATCAATCTCAATCAGCTGTTTTTCGGAAGCCTTCTGGTCTTTTCCAGGTTCATACACTATGACATAACGAGCCGTACCTTTGGCAGGCTCGTTATAGTTTGATCTACCCCAAAGGGATACTACCTCATACGGGCCTGGAATGGCAGCATATTCATCTTTCCCAGGAGGTACGCCAATAATATTAAGCTGCTCTAATACCTCGTGTAAACTAATGTTATTAGAATCACTATCAATCACACCTTTCCGACAAAGGACTGTCCAATAATGTTCAATCATAAAAATATTTCCTATACTGGAGACAATATGCGAACTCCTGGTCCAGCCTGGGATGGATTATAATACTTATCTGTTGAAATAAGTGTCTTTTTCTCCGAAGGCTTGGCCCATCGTTCTGGTTGGGTTGGTTCTCCGCCAAGAGTGATGAAGAAATTTGTATCCCAAATTCTACCGCCAATCATATCTGTCATAGTTAAACATCCACTTGCCTCTGTTTTTGTACTCGCGAGAGGTTCCTGTATGATTTGCTTGCTGATGCTAGCGCCATTCCAAAGCAGGTTTCCTACCAGAATTTGTCGGGCATATTCAGGCGCCCAAAAGCCTTGTCGAAGTCGTGATGCATACTCTGCTGCTAATCTTCCGATGCTAAGGTTATTTGTATAAAGGACCCATGTATAGACTGCAACTGCTGTGTCATAGGGATTTTCATACCTTGGATCAGGAGATAATTCAACTAATTCATGAATTCGCAATAATATCGATTTTATGGTTTCTTCATCATTGAGTTTATTGCGTAGCGAGTTTATTGCCTCTTCCCCTTGAGCAATTTTGAATAATTGATGTAGACTTAGAGCTAAATTCAGCCTGACTGCCATTTCGTGGCTTTCAATCGCTTTCATTTCCTCATGGAGGTTCATACAGGATCCCTTCTTTCTGTCCGATACTCTACTGGTGTTCCACAATATTCAGGTACTTCATCATGTGGATGAATCCATTCACCATCGAATCCAAATTGACTAAGCGTCCATACTCTTACTTCATTGCTCCCTACTATTACCGGCTCTTTATTAATAATGACTGCTACATGGGTAAATTCACCATTAAGCCGATATATTATTAAATCTCCAGTCTTTGCCTCGTTGAGTCCACCGAGTTGACGATATCCATCATCTTCTAGTATCTTATTAAAATGAGATGTATCTAACCATGCTCTCCTTGACGCAAAAACCATTCCGATACAGTTATATGTTTGCGTAATCGATCTAGGCTTAGCGGATGGGCAGCATCCTCCAATAACCTCTACCACTGCCTTTCGACGAGCGGGATTAGCCTCTAATCTATACCAAGTTTCAATTTCGTTGTTTTCTCGAGTAAATATTGGAGGCCCCTTCCTCAAAGTGGTATCTCGTGATTGAATTATAGATTGGGGCATACTTAACGTCACATTGAAAATTTGTTACGTCTCAAAGCGTTGCACCTGAATATACGAACCTTAATATCCAGTAGTTTCATAATTTTTTTCGTTCATCACGGGACAATTGGGCACAACCTCTCGGACAAAATTGGACATGTTAAATCAATACTGTATCACAAGCCAACATGCTGTCAGCAAGTCGGGTGGTGATGGTGGTCATAGGCGCTTCTTAAACATTGCGGTATACCTCCCGGCGGTGCCGTATTCTTGCAATAAGGACAAGAGAGGCCTTCTCATTGATCTGGTAGGAGGACGCGGTAGTCTCCCACTTTGATACGCCAGAGACCTTCCACATGCCTGAGTTTCTTGGCTCCCGGTGGACGCGAGTCCTCAGCCAAAGAACTAATCTTTCGGGCAATACGCTTCAGATCGTTCCTCGGTATGTTCTTCAGGTCACGTTCCGCGGCGGGCTTGAGTTCGATCCTGTGAATCACGGATCAATAACGCAAAGGGACCTTTAGGATAACTCCAGCTCTTCCTTCACTTTCTCCCAGGGAACGGTTCCCGGTTCCTCGAGAGCCTTGAGCGCCGCAAGTATGTCTGAGCGTTCCTCCAGCGCTTCCAGAAGCGCCAGGTCTTCCTTGGATACCAGGGCTGCCACGTCTTTCCCCCGACGCTTCAGGAGGATTCGTTCGCCGCGGTATGCCACCCGGTTCAGGGCATCGGCAAGGCTTTCTCGAAGTTTGCTGGTGGTCAGGTGAGTCATGTCAGGCTTCCTAGTTATTTGCTCAACACGTACGAATCGTACTAACAGTACAAATGTAAGTTGTCACCGGTTAGAAGTCAAGGTCGATAAGGCCGTTAATCAGCCCCATACCGTTCGCGGATACCGGGGACCAGGTAGTCGGCAAAGGCGGCCTCGAAATCATGCTGCGGCTGCCAGCCCCAGTCTTTGCGGGCGGCGTTATCGTCTACGTCGGAGGGCCAGCCGTCCACCATGGCCTGGCGGGTCTGGTCCACGGCAAAGCCAATCCGGGCCTTCGGGAAATCGGCCAGTACCCGTTCACGCAGCCGGGCCGCTGACGGATTAAAGGCGCGGATGTTATAAACCAGCCGGGTTAGCGACTGGCGGGGCGCGTTCATCAGTTTGAGGGTGGCCCGGATGGCATCGGGCATGGTCATGAACGGCATGACGGTATCTTCCCGGACGAAGCAGTCGAACGGTAAACCCCGTGCGGCGGCGTGAAGCATCTCGGGGGCGTAATCGGAGGTACCGCCGGAAGGAGCGGTCACGGCGCTGATGAGTCCGGGAAAACGAAGGGCCCTGAAATCCACCCGAACAGTTCCCGCCTCCGCTGTCAGCTGCTGGTAGTACCGTGCGTAATAGTTACCCAGCATTTCACAGTAGAGTTTGTTGCAACCATACATGGTCCGGGGGAAGAGGTATTGCTCCTCAGAGATGGCACCGACCCGGTTTTTCTCCTCCAATCCAGCCAGGCCATAGACCGCAATGGAGCTGGGGAAGAAGAACTTCACCGGTCGGCCCTGGGTGCGGGCCTGGTCCACTGCCATGGTGAGCAGGTTTAAGGTGCCGTCCACGTTCACCTGATGGGCAGTGGCGGGGGAGAATTCCGCCCGGGTGCTCAATAGGGCCGCCAGATGATAGATGGCGGAGAACTCGTACTGACTGTTGAGGCGATCCAGGATGGTCTGATCCAGGATGTTGCCGGCGACGCTCTCCCAGAGATTGTTCTTAATGGCCGGGTCCAGCTCTTCGATATCCAGGCCGACGAGGTGCTCGTCGGTTTGTCCGGTGAGGGCTGAGATGAGCCCGTGGCCGATCTCGCCGTTGGCGCCGGTGATGAGTATGCCCGGTCTGCGTATCATGTCTTTAGCGAGATGACTGCCGTATCTTTGGCTGCCCGGACGGTTCTGGTGAGTAGGGCTGGGTACATGGACACATGAGAAATTTGAACGAATTTAGATTTCCCTCTCGAACCGGAGCAAGACATTACTCCCCCCAGATCGACGTAAAAGGTCGGAAAGATAATGGTTGACTTTCTTGCACCGGATAAGCCGGGAATCTTAGATTCCCAAGCTGAAGAAGGGCGATATTATCAGCGAATACCCTGTGTCGTACAATACTAAAATCATCACTATCGCTAATCAGAAGGGCGGTGTGGGCAAGACCACGACGGCGGTGAACCTGGCAGCCGGACTGGCAGCGTGCGAAATACCAATCCTGCTCATTGACCTGGATCCCCAATCCAACGCCACCAGCGGCGTGGGTGTGGAGACGGGCACTTTCCAGCGTTCAGTCTATGATATTCTTACCAATAACACCACCTTTGACGAGACCATCATCAAGACCCAGTTGGATTACCTGGACCTGGCGCCCTCCTCGCACCAGCTTGTGGGTGCCGAGGTGGAGTTGGTAGGCATGCTGGCCAGGGAACATATCCTCCGGAAGGCCCTGGGCGAAATGACCAGGAAGTACGACTTCATATTCATCGACTGTCCGCCGTCACTGGGACTGCTCACCGTTAATAGTCTGACGGCGGCGAACTCGGTACTTATCCCTATCCAATGCGAGTACTACGCTCTGGAAGGACTGTCCCAGCTGCTTAAAACCATCCGCCTGATCCAGCGGCAGCTGAATAAAAATCTGGAGATCGAAGGGGTCCTGATCACCATGTATGACAACCGGCTGAACCTGTCCAGACAGGTGGCCGAAGAGGTGCGGGCCTATTTCGGTGAGAAGGTGTACAAAACCGCGATACAACGGAATGTGCGCCTGAGTGAATCGCCCAGTTACGGCAAGCCGATTATCCTGTACGACGCATCCTCAATCGGCTCCCAGAATTACATGGCACTGGCAAGCGAAGTATTGGAGCATAATGGATAAACAACGTCTGGGTAAGGGGCTGGAAGCCTTGATCCCTGTTCACGAGGGGGAAATTTCCTCCGAAACCGGTCAGCAGCCTCATCTGCCGGTAGATCTCATCGACCCTAATCCCTTACAGCCCCGCAAGGAGTTCGGGGATGAGGAAATGGCTGACCTTATCAATTCCATCAAATCTAAGGGCATCCTGCAGCCCCTCACGGTGCGGGAAGCGGGTGATGGCCGCTACCAGCTGGTGGCAGGGGAACGGCGTCTGCGAGCGGCCAAGTCCCTGGGCGTGGAGAATGTGCCCACCTACATCCTGAGCGTGGATTCGGACGTGGATATGATGGAGTATTCCCTTGTCGAGAACATCCAGCGGGAAGACCTTAACCCGATGGAGCAGGCCGAGGCTTTTGCCCTGCTGCACAGCAAATATAATCTCACGCATGGAATGATCGCCGAACAGGTGGGCATGAGCCGCCCGGCGGTAGCCAACACTCTCCGCCTCCTGAATTTGCCGTCGGAGATCAAGGGCAGCCTGATAAAAGACGAGATCACCATGGGACATGCCCGTGCCCTCCTGGGCCTGCCCCAGCTGGCTCTCATGCAGCGGTTGTGGAAAAAGATTGTCTCCCAGGGATTAAGTGTCCGGCAGACAGAAGCAGCGGTGAAGGATATTACTGCGCCCGCGGAGAAAAAACCGGAAAAACCAGCCGAAAAACCTGAGAAACCTCAACCGACCAAACCGGCCTTTCTCAACCAGGTAGAGGTAGAACTCCTCAGCCGCCTGAACACCAAAGTCCGGGTCAAACCCAAGGACAACGACACCGGCTCCATCGAGATATCATACTATTCTCACGACGACCTGGAGCGGATACTGGACATTATCCTCGGCAGACCGGAACAGGCGCTGGAATAAAGGCCTCGACAACCCGGGACGTATTTTCCGTTGACTCCAATTTTTACAAGGACTAAACTCGTGGGCTATTTGAAAAGCCTCTGGCTGAGGAAATACCAGTTCCTCATCATGTCCGAGGATGGCGGGTGGACCAGGAGCTACCTGGTGAAGATGGGTCATTTGACCGTTGCTCTTTCCCTGGCAGTCCTGATAGTGATCGGGCTGGCAGGAGGCTGGATAGCTTCCCTGGCGCACATTGCCGACTACTCCCGGCTCCAGGCAGAGAACCAACGGCTGAAGAGCTACCGGGATAAAGTCCGTCATGCGATCCTTAATAATTCCCAGTACGGCCTTATCAGTGCAGACCTTCTCCGGGAGCTGGAATTATCCATTGATCTAACGGATGACCAGGGACAGTCGCTGAGCCCCCTGGATGAACGGAAGGGAGGGATCTTCATTGACCAGATTTACATCAACTTTCTGGAGAATATTCCTACTTTCCCGCCGGTGAACGGGTATGTAACCCGCGGCCTGCTGTTGCACGAGCTGGACCTCCAGGTTAATCATGAGGGTATTGACATTGCAGCACCGGCCGGCATGATTGTAGCCGCCGCGGCTTCTGGTCTGGTAGTGCTTTCCCGGTGGACCGAGGACTTGGGGTACATGATTATTCTCAGCCATGGAGATGGCTATTTCACCATTTATGGACATAACCAGACGAATCTGGTGGCGCCCCGGCAATGGGTGGAACGGGGACAGCCCATCGCCCTCGTGGGGGATACCGGAATCAGTCACGGCCCCCATCTGCATTTTGAAATCTGGAAAGACGCCAGGTCCATTGATCCCCGGCTTCTTATTGACCTTTACAGAACACAGGACATCTCAGTAGAAACATATGACTAAAGAAGACAGCTCCCAGACTAACACGATTGTAGGACCCAGTACCGTGCTCCAGGGCAACCTGGATATCAAGGGCTCCGTGCTGGTTTACGGCACCGTTTTAGGAGATGTGCACTCGAATGGCCTGGTGCGCACGGCAAAGGACTCCGTAATTAAAGGAGTCGTTATGGCGAAGGAAGCGGTCATTGACGGAGAACTTGAGGGCAGCCTCACCACCGAGGGGCGGGCCACTTTGGGCCGTTCGTCTAAAATGGTGGGTGACCTCCGTGCCCGGCTGCTGGTTATCGAAGAAGGCGCCCAGTATTCGGGCAAATGCAAGATGGATGGAGCCAAGGTCAAGACGGTACCCGAAGCCGGAGACGGTTCCGTGGCCAAGGATGGTCATAATAAAGAAAACAAGGCGGCCAAGGCCGACCCCTCCGGCTGAGCACCGCAATGACGCCACCACGATTTGTGAATCTTGTGGCATTCTGATTTAAGTACGCCACCAGATTATTCCTAACTGATATGCCGCCAAAATCAGGTTCTTCAAGAAATGCTATTTCAGCCGCTTATACCTTAACCGGCGCGGTTCTGGGCCTGGGGCTGTTAGGATACATCCTGGACCGGCAATTTGAGACAAAGCCTTACCTCCTGCTGGCGGGATTGCTCCTGGGTGTGGTGGTGGGGATGTATGAACTCTGGAAAGCCATGTTTCCACCCCGGGGAAGCGCATGAGGCCGCTACTCGCCGGGACGATCCTTGGAGCGCTTTTTGTGGCCTGTTCGGGCCTGGTGTGGCTCGTAGCGGGAGGTGCGACAGCCCTGGCCGTGTTCGCCGGCGGTATCCTGCCTATCACCATCTCCGTCAGCAGCCTGTTCATTTTCTCAGTTCTCAAGCCCGATACCGGCGGCCTGAGGAAATATCAGCACTTCGTTCTGGTCAATTTCCTGGTAAAAGTGGTACTCATTGGTCTGGGGATAGCCTTGGTTATGCTGGCTGTGCGACTGCCGCGGGGACCGTTCGTAGCCTCACTGCTGGTGAACTTCTTCGCCTGGCACGTCTACGAGGCCTACCGTTATCAACAGCGGCTCATGACTGCCCAACGGTGATTGGTGACTGGTGACTTGTCCGGCGTAGCGTAGCGTAGACGGATTGGTGACTGGTGACTAGAAACTAGAAACTCGGAACTCGAAACTAAACAAACGCATGGTTTCTGAGGAACATAGCGAAGATATCGGATTGTTCATCCTGCACCACGTCTCCAACAGCGAGGTGCTGGCGCCCCTTCACCTGTTCGGTCTGGATATCTCCATCACCAAACACGTCATCATGTTGTGGGTGGCGGGAGGCTTGGTAATAATCGCTTTCCTGCTGGGTACGCGGCGCTACCGCCGTGAAGATATGCCGGTGCCCTCAGGGTTCAGCAATTTCCTGGAGCTGATAGTGGACTTCGTTCACAACCAGATCGTGGTGCCCAACGTGGGTCGGCAGTACGCGCGGACCTGGTCGCCCCTATTACTAGCCTTTTTCACGCTGATCCTCACGGCCAATTTCCTGGGGCTGATCCCCTTCTTTGACCTGATCCCCGGCGGCGGCACGGCCACCGGCAATATAGTTGTCACTGCCTCACTGGCCGCTATCACTTTCCTGGCGATCATCGTGGCGGGCAGCCTGGCCCACGGCTTTATCGGCCACTGGAAAAACCTGGCCCCACCCGGCGTCCCCTGGCCGGTGCTCTTTATCCTGATCCCCATCGAGCTCCTGGGTATGTTCGTCCGTCCCTTTGCCATGACCATGCGACTGGCCGCCAACATGACCGCCGGGCACATCGCCATGCTGGCCATCCTGGCCCCCATCTTCATCATGGCCAACGCCTGGATCGGCATCGCATCAGTGGCCCTGAATGTGGGCATCAACTTCCTGGAGATGATCATTGCCCTGGTGCAGGCATACGTATTTACACTACTGTCGGCGGTGTTCATCGGGGCGGCCATCAACCCGGAACACTAAAAAATGAAAAATGAAAAATGAAAAAATGTTGATCACTGGGCGTAGCAATCTCATCGAACGGTTAATACTACAATACTAACAAAAAAAGGGGACTACAAACACATGAAGTCACTGTTTACAAGCCGTCTGTTTCAGTTTGTGGCTGTTTTCGCCGGTTTAGCCGTTTCCTCGGTTTTCGGGGCCGAAGAAGCTGCCGGCGCCGATAAGAACATTGCCCTAGCGGCTGCGGCCATTGCCGCCGGCATGGTGGTGATCGGCGCCGCCTGGGGTATCGGCCGGTTTGCCACCGCCGCCGCCGAGAGTACCGCCCGCCAGCCGGAAGCCGCCGCGGACATCCGGACCGTCATCAACCTGCCCCTGTTCCTGCTGGAAGGGGTGGCCATTATCGCGGAAGTGGTCCTGCTGCTCATCGTTCTGCTGTAAGTGGCTGATTTGATGGACTTTGTCTGACAGGTGTCCTCAAGGAGGAGAGCGCATGGAACAGCTGGTACGTTTTGACCCGGGTCTCATCTTCTGGACGTGGATCACGTTTTTCGTGGTGCTGGCCATCCTTGCCTGGAAGGCATGGGGGCCCATGATCAATGCCCTGGAAAGGCGGGAGGCGAGTATCCACGGCGCGCTGGAAGCCGCTGAGAAGGCCCGCCAGAGGTCGGAGGAGCTCACCGCGAGGGTGGAGGAGGAGGTCCGGCGGAGCCGCCACGAGGCGCAGCAGATTATCATCGAAGCCAGGGCCGCCGCCGAGAAGATCCGGGGGGAGCTGGAGGAAGCGGCCAGGAAGAATGCCGATGAACTGATTGCCAAGGCCCGGGAACAGATCGGGGCGGAGCGGGAGCGGGCCCTGCGCGAGATCAGGACCACGGTGGTGGACCTTTCCCTGTCTCTGGCCGGCAAGGTCATTGAGCGCAATCTCACTACCGAGGATAACAAGAAGCTGGTGGAGGAGAGCCTGCGCCAGATAGGAAAGGCCTGATGGCGGCTGGTGCCAAAGCCCGGCACTTTGCCAGGGCCGCCTTCAGCGTGGCCGCCAAGCTGGGAGTGATGGATGACTTCCTGGACCGCTTCGAGCTGCTGTCCCGGGCTTTCCGGGAAAACAAGGCCTTCCGCCACCTGTTGATTACCTACCGGATACCGGTAGAGCAGAAGATGGAAGTCCTCCGCCGGGCATTTGACGGGACCCTCACGGAGCTGGAGTTTGAGGTCCTGCATCTCCTGATGGTACAGAACATGGGCATCCAGCTGCCCGCTGTGGCCAGGTCCCTGATCCTGGTGGCCCGGGCCGCGGACGCCCGGCTGGAGCTGACGGTTTTCACCCCTCAGCCGCTTTCGGCAAAGGCTCTAAAGGGTCTGGCAGGCCGGATCGAGGCGGACCTGGGCCGGTCGCTGCGGGTTATGGGCATCACGGATCCGGGCCTGCTGGGCGGCATCAAGCTGCGCCTGGGCAATACCCTCGTAGACGGTTCCCTGGCCCGGCGGCTGGAGCTGCTGCGGGATCAGCTGGTCTGATTTATTTCTGGATGGAATCCCGCCAACCCCGCTTCCTGCGGGACCAGTCCCGCCAAGCGGCGGGGCGGCGGGGCTGGATTTCATTGACTGATCGCTGACCGCTAATTAATGGAGCAGATATTTTATGGCTGTAAAGTTTGACACCGGCAAAATCACGGAAATGCTCAAAGAGCAGCTCGACGCTTTTGATGTGGAGCTTGACGTAGCCGAAGTGGGCGAGGTGATCATGGTGGGTGACGGCGTCGCCCGGGTCCACGGACTGGACAACGTGATGGCCTCGGAGCTGGTGGAGTTCCCCCACGACGTATTCGGCATGGCGCTTAACCTGGAGGAGGACAACGTCGGGCTGGTCCTCTTTGGTGAGAGCTATCTAGTGAGTGAGGGTGACCTGGCCCGTCGCACCGGCCGGGTGGTGGAGATCGGCGTTGGCAAGTCCATGCTGGGCCGGGTGGTGAACCCCCTGGGCCAGCCGATTGACGGGCGCGGGGACATCAAGCCGGAGCAGTCGATGCCCATTGAGCGCAAGGCCCCCGATGTCATCTCCCGGCTGCCGGTGAAGAAGCCCCTGCAGACGGGCCTCAAGGCTATCGACAGCATGACCCCCATCGGCCGCGGTCAACGGGAGCTCATCATCGGCGACCGCCAGACCGGCAAGACGGCCATCGCTCTGGACACTATTATCAACCAGAAGGCCACCCACGAGACGGACTCGCCGGTCTACTGCATTTACGTGGCTATCGGACAGAAGGCCTCCACGGTGGCTACCGCCGTGGCCGAGATGGAGAGGGCGGGGGCCATGGACTATACTGTGGTGGTAGCGTCCAGTGCCTCCGAGCCGGCCCCGCTGCAGTTCATCGCACCTTATGCCGGTGCCACAATTGGTGAGTATTTCCGCGACCAGGGTATGCACGCCCTGGCGATCTACGACGACCTCAGCAAGCACGCCGTGGCCTACCGGCAGATGTCCCTGCTGCTGCGCCGCCCGCCGGGACGGGAAGCCTATCCCGGCGACATTTTCTATCTGCATAGCCGCCTGCTGGAACGGGCCGCCAAACTGAACGACGACCACGGCGGCGGCTCCCTTACCGCTCTCCCCATTATCGAGACCCAGGCCGGTGACGTATCCGCCTATATTCCCACTAACGTTATCTCCATCACCGATGGCCAGATTTTCCTGGAGACCGGCCTGTTCAACTCCGGTATCCGCCCCGCCATCAATCCCGGTATTTCGGTGTCCCGGGTGGGTGGTAACGCCCAGATCGGGGCCATGCGGAAGATCGCCGGTTCCCTGCGCCTGGAGCTGGCCCAGTTCCGGGAGCTGGAGGCCTTTGCCAAGTTCGGCTCCGACCTGGACAAGGCCACATTGCAGCAGATCACCCGGGGCGAGCGGCTCAGGGAGATACTGAAGCAGGACCAGTTTGCA
>CAZQOY010000025.1:0-3857 GCA_964595095.1 uncultured bacterium
TAAACCTACCACCTGGATCGACAAGACTCCCCTCGACCCAAAGCGGTTCCAGTGAGTACTTGTATGTCACGACTCGCTGCCAAGTGGAGAACACGAACGGTCCCTCGGCGGCTTCTAGGATGGCGAGCTTGGTCTGGTCGGCCGTCTTGGACCTTTGATAGGTAAGATTACTGTAATAGTCCCAGTGGAATTTCTGGATTTTATCTGTAAAGTCCCGCCAGGCGTGAATATCCTTTACTGAGAATGCATCAAGAAGTATATTTATCGAAGGAGGCTGCTGAGTAGACCTCTTTGACGCGCCCCTCCGCGGACCCCGGGATCGAGGCATAAGAAGTCTAACGTCTATTTTCGGCTAGGGCATTGAGAACAAACTTGTACAACTTTTTATATCTACCGAATCTAATCATGTCGCGCGGGGCAACATCCCCAAGTAAAGGATTGGGTACAGTGAACCACGAAATGGTTTGCTGGGTATCACCCTGAAAATATCCAGCAACAAGATTTAGAAGGACTGCCCACTCTCTGATACGCGCCCGTAACTCTCTCGGTATCTTTCCATCATCATAACGAACAGAACCCAAAGGCACTCTTGTAGCTTTTGCTACATCTTCATGACTAAATTGCAGGGTACTTACTACATCTTGGTACTTTAGTCGTTCATTCTCAAAGAAGTGAAGATAATCTTGCTCTGCGACAGTATCAAAAGCACCAATGTTTTGTGTTGACATGGCTCCCTCCAGACATCTTCCCTATTTCTGCCGTAATATTACCATAATTGTTCCATCCTGACAAGGTTATTCTTTGTTTATTGCCTAATAAATCCAGCTCATGAGGTAGGGCGGCACCAACAGCAGGCACCCCACCAGCAGGTAGATGTCTTCCAGCGGCAGTATCCACCGGGCCCATTTTTCCCAGGACCAGCCCCAAGCCTCAAGCCTCAAGCCCCAAATCCTGCCCTGCGTATTTCTGCACTCACATGAATTCACCACACTTCATGATGCACCCGCCCGGCATCATACTGGGTCCGCGACGGCTTCTTTTCGGCGGGGTACCCCACAGCTACGACGGACAGGACCTCCAGTTCGTCGGGGACGCCGAAGAGCTGCTTGATCGGTCCTTTTCGCTCTACGCCCGGATGGACGCCCAGCCAGACGGTGCCCAGTCCCAGTGACGTACCCGCCAGCAGGATGTTCTGGGTGGCGGCGGAACAGTCCTGCGGCCAGTAGTTCTCTGAAATGGCCGGCTCTCCACACACGACGATAGCCAGGGTTGCTTCATAGCACATCTTGGCATAGGGATGGATGTCGGCCAGGCGGTCCAGGGTCTGCCGGTCTTTCACTACAATAAAGTGCCAGGGTCTGGCATTGTGGGCCGAAGGTGCTGCCATAGCCGCTTGCAGCATCAGGTCGATTTTCTCGTCATCAACAAAGTTGGAATGGAACTTGCGGATACTTCTCCTGGCGAATATCCATTCCAGGGGGTTGTCAGCCATGATGCCCTCTCGAATTTGCGTGGGGTTGCGCTGCTTTTTTAATAGAACCTGCCTGAACCGGTTCAGGCCGTACGGTATATAAAAAGGTTGAAACTTCATCTGTTCGTTGTTGAAAGCTACACGCTTTTTCCTGTGTGTTAAAGACCATTAATCCATATCCCCATCACGTGGAGGACAGTCGCCTTTTAAGGTGCCCAGGGCGGAACTTGAAAGTAATTTCCCATAGTAACCGCGCTCGCCGATATTAATGAAGCTGTATCCACCATGGTTGAACCTACTGGTAGCAGGAGTTTCCCCATCGGGCGTATTGAAATGCATCTCACAACTTGAATAAATGGAGTCTGGATCATGTCGATAAAAGTCACTATTGGAGAGCGAGAATATTTCCCGGGAATCGGGAAGATCCCGTTTGAGGGTCCCCAATCCAAAGATCCCCTCGCCTTCAAGTACTACGATGAGAACCGGGTCGTTGCCGGAAAGACCATGAATGATCACTTCCGGTTCGCCATCGCTTACTGGCATACCTTCTGCGGGACCGGTGCGGACCCCTTCGGGCCCGGTACGCACCAGTTCCCCTGGGATGAGAGCAATGACCCGCTGCAGGCTGCCCGCGACAAACTGGATGCCGCTTTTGAATTCATCACCAAACTGGGCGTGCCCTATTACTGCTTTCATGACCGGGACATGGCACCGGAAGGCGAGTGCGTGAAGGAATCGGAGAGAAATCTCAAGGAACTCGTCGCCATGGCCGGGGAGAAACAGGCCGAATCGGGGGTGAAACTGCTGTGGGGGACGGCCAACGTGTTTTCACATCCACGCTATATGAACGGCGCTGCGACCAATCCCGACTTCCAGGTTCTGGCGCATGCTGCTGCCCAGGTAAGGGCGGCCCTGGACGCAACCGTGAAGCTGGGCGGGGAAAATTACGTCTTCTGGGGCGGTCGGGAAGGCTACTTCACGCTGCTCAACACCGATACGAAACGGGAATTGGATCATCTGGCCATGTTCCTGTCAAAAGCACGCGACTATGGCCGGAAGATCGGCTTTGAGGGAACGTTTCTCATAGAACCCAAACCCATGGAACCTACCAAGCACCAGTACGACTTCGACGTGTCCACCGTCATAGGTTTCCTGGACCGCTACGGATTGGCTGACGATTTCAAGCTCAATATTGAAAATAATCATGCCACCCTGGCCGGACATACCTTTGCCCACGAGATTCAGGTGGCGGCTGACGCCGGTCTCCTGGGCAGCCTTGATGTGAACCAGGGCGATCCGCACAACGGCTGGGATACCGATGAGTTCCTCCATAATCTCTATGATGCGGTTGAGATCATGCTGGTGATCCTGCAAAGCGGGGGCCTTGGCGGCGGCGGCATGAATTTCGATGCCAAGACCCGCCGGAGCTCGACCGATCTGGAGGATATTTTCATTGCGCATATCAGTTCTATGGACACGCTGGCCAGGGGGTTGATTATTGCCGGCGATATTCTGGAAAAGTCCGAATACCTGAGGATGAGGCAGGAACGGTATGCGAGCTACGATTCGGGGGACGGAGCTGCTTTTGAAAAAGGCCAGCTGGACCTGGCACAGCTGGCTGATATTGCCGCTGAAACAGGGGAACCTATACAGGTCAGCGGGAAGCAGGAACTGTATGAGAGTATTATTAATCGGTATATATAGTTTGCTATAAGGAGCAACAATGCCTGAAGATCTGTTTGCCGGGTTGGACGTATCAACCCAGGGATGTAAACTGGTTGTCATCGATGCAAAGGCCGAAGATATCGTCTTTGTAGACTCGGTCAATTATGACGAGGACTTGCCGCGATACGGTACCAGGAATGGCGTAATCCAGGGATTGGAGGAAGGAGTATCGGAATCTGATCCCAATATGTGGATTGAAGCGGTGAAGGTGGTCTTTGAAAGGCTGCGGGGATCAGATGTTCAACCGGGTCAGGTTCGATGCATCTCGGTTTCCGGGCAGCAGCACGGCCTGGTGGCCCTGGATGCTGAAGGAAACCTTACCAGGCCCCGTAGTAAACTGTGGAATGATTTCTCGACGCATGAGGAATGCGAGATACTTACAGAACGTGTCGGCGGCAAGGAGGCCATGATTTGTGAAGTGGGGAACAGTCAGCGCACGGGATACACGGCGGCCAAGATATTTCACATGCTCAGGCACGAGCAGGATGCCTACCGGAAATCTACCACCTTCTTTCTGGTTCACAACTACATCAACTGGTATCTGACCGGTGGGGAGCAGGGCGGCGTTCGGGTTATGGAGCCGGGGGACACGTCGGGTATGGCGTTGTGGAATCCCGGAACGGGCGGCTGGTCAGACAGGGTGATCGAGGCAATAGACCCC
>CAZQOY010000025.1:3867-20568 GCA_964595095.1 uncultured bacterium
TAGGAGCATCGGCTGTATTTCCGCTGAACTGGCGGAGAAATATGGATTCCCGCCCGAATGCAGAGTGGACGCTGGAAGTGGTGATAACATGTACGGCGCTGTGGGTACCGGCAATGTCCAACCCGGTATCGTGACCATCAGCCTCGGCACCAGCGGTACTGCTTACACTTTCATGGAAGAGCCATACATAGACCCGTCAGGCGAGATTGCCGCTTTCTGCGACAGTACCGGGTATCATCTGCCCCTTCTATGCGTTTCCAACCTGGCCAATGGATATGATGCCGTCTTAAACATGTTTGGAATATCGCATGACGAATTCAGCGAGATCATTAAGGAAACGAAGGCAGGAAACGGGGGCAGAATATTGATGCCGTGGTTCACCGGGGAAAGGACACCGGATATTCCCCTGGCTTCGCCGCTTTATTTCGGTTTCGGGCTGGAAGATTTTACGAAGGAAAACCTGTGCCGGGCGGTCCTGGAAGGACACGTGCTAAACCTGTTCGAAGGATTCCGTCGTATGCCAGTGGAGACGAAAGAAATTCGACTGACCGGGGGGCTGTCTAAATCGGAAAGCTGGTGCCAGACCATTGCCGATGTGTTTGAAGTGGAAACGGTGCCGGTAGAAGGGGAGGGGGCTGCCCTGGGTGCGGCCCTGCATGCCGCCTGGGTCTGGCATAAGGAATCCGGGCGCAAAATTACCCTCGTGGAAGTAGTCAACCCCTTTGTTATTTTGGATGAAAAACGACGAAAAGAACCTGACCGGAACAATATCGAAGCATGTCGAGTACAGAAACGGCTTTTCCAGGCCCTGAGTAGTCGAATCAGGGGGATTGAGGGTGAAGATCCGTTCCTGTTGCGGGATAAACTGACACAATTGTCGAGTTGATTCGGGGATGGAAAAGCTGCAATTAGAATGTCAAGATTAAGCACTGAACTATGCTGAAAATCATAGGGGAGGCAATCACGATGAAAGACAAAACAGGTGTGAACCCGGGTTTACTGCTATTGGCTGTTTCCCTGATAATTGGCCTTACTTCCTGTGGACAAAAAGACAAATATAAAAATGTACCTCCGTATCAGAACCCCACGCTCGGCATCGAAGAGCGCGTTGCTGATCTGGTTTCGCAGATGACCCTGGAGGAAAAGGTCTCGCAGCTGGTTAATGACGCTGCGGCTATTGAACGGCTGGACGTGCCGGAGTACAACTGGTGGAACGAGGCCCTGCACGGGGTGGCCCGGGCGGGCAGGGCGACCGTATTCCCCCAGGCGATCGGCCTGGCGGCCACCTGGGATACCGACCTGATGTTTCGCGTCGCCACGGCTATTTCCGACGAAGCCCGGGCAAAGCATCATGAATTTGTCCGCAGGGGCAAAAGGGGGATTTACCAGGGCCTGACGTTCTGGTCGCCGAACATCAACATCTTTCGCGACCCGAGATGGGGGCGCGGGATGGAGACGTATGGTGAAGACCCGTATCTCACCGGGCGCATGGCGGTTCAGTTTGTCAAAGGGCTGCAGGGAGACGATTCGCGTTACCTGAAGGTTGTTGCTACTCCGAAGCATTATGCCGTGCACAGCGGCCCCGAGCCGGACCGGCACACCTTCGATGCCGTCATCGATGAGCGCGACCTGCGGGAAACCTACCTGCCGCACTTTCGGGCCTGCATTGAGGAAGCCAACGCTTTTTCGGTGATGTGTGCGTACAACAGGTACCTGGGCGAGGCCTGTTGCGGCAGCAGCCGGCTCCTTAACACCATCCTGCGGGACGAGTGGGGCTTCGAGGGCTACGTCGTTTCCGACTGCGGGGCTATCGAAGATATATACCGGCATCACCGGGTTGTCGAGACATCACCGGAAGCGGCCGCGCTGGGCGTTAAATCGGGGTGTGATCTGAATTGCGGCAGCCAGTACCAGAACCTGCTGCAAGCGGTTGAAAAAGGACTGATTACCGAAGAGGAGATTGATATCTCCCTTAAGCGCCTGTTCCGGGCCAGGTTTAAGCTCGGCATGTTCGACCCTCCTGAAAAGGTGTCCTATGCCAGAATACCCTATAAGGTGAACGATTGCCGAAAGCACCGGAAACTGGCTCTGGAAACGGCCCGGAAATCGATTGTCCTTCTGAAAAATGAATATAACCTCCTGCCGCTCAGGAAAGATATCGGCACTATCGCCGTCATCGGACCCAATGCCGATGATGTAGAAGTGCTTCTTGGTAACTATAATGGCAACCCGTCCGATCCGGTTACGCCCCTTCAAGGGATTCGCGAAAAGGTATCCTCTGAAACAGAAGTCATTTATGCCGAAGGGTGCCGGCACGCTGCAAACCTCCCGTCTTTTGAAGTGGTCCCCTCTGCGGCTCTTTCTACAGAAAAAGGCAGCAAAAGACGAAATGGTCTGAAAGGTGAGTACTTTGATAACCGGAATTTCAATGGGGACCCGGTATTTACCCGGATTGATAAGCAGATAGACTTCAACTGGTGGGATGGTGCTCCGAAAAAAGAGCTGGATGGCGATAATTTCAGCGTTCGGTGGACGGGGGAACTGGTGCCGCCTGTTTCGGGGACCTACGCTCTGGGCGCTAATGGTTTTTCCGGTTTCCGTATTACCCTGGACGACTCTCTGCTAATCAAGTTTCAGAGCGGGCATCATCCGAGGACGATGTATGAAAACGTCAACCTGGAAGCGGGTCGATCATACAAACTCAAGGTTGAATTCTACGAAATGCAAGGCGATGCCCATATGCGGTTGCTCTGGTCTCCTCCCGGTAGTGATCTCGAGAAGGAAGCGGTGCAGGCGGCCGAAAAAGCGGATGCGGTGATCATGGTGATGGGCCTTTCGCCGCGGCTGGAAGGGGAAGAGATGAAGGTGGAAGTGGAAGGTTTCAAGGGTGGTGATCGGCTGAACCTGAAACTGCCCAAGGTCCAGGAAGAACTGATTGAGACTATTTACCAGCTGGGCATCCCGGTTGTCCTGGTCCTCCTGAACGGGAGTGCGGTTGCGGTAAATTGGGCGGACAGGCAGGTGCCCGCCATCGTTGAAGCGTGGTATCCGGGCCAGGCCGCCGGCACAGCCATCGCTGACGTGCTGTTCGGGGATTATAATCCAGCCGGTAGGCTTCCGGTTACGTTTTACCAGTCCGTTGATCAGTTGCCGCCGTTTGACGACTATAACATGAAAGGCAGAACCTACCGGTATTTTGGGGATAAACCGCTGTATCCTTTCGGGCATGGCCTGAGTTATGCAAGATTTGAATACGGCAATCTCCAGCTCCCCGAAACGGTCCGACCGGACCGGAACGTAACCGTCGCGGTGGATGTCAGGAATGTGGGCGAAATGGCTGGTGAAGAAGTTGTTCAGCTGTATTTAACGGATCTGGAAGCCTCAGCGCCGGTTCCCATCCGATCGTTGCAGGGATTTTTGAGGGTGCATATCAAACCGGGCCGGAAGAAATCGGTGCGCTTTACCCTGGCTCCCAGGCAGCTGTCCCTGATAGATCAGGATTACAAGCGGGTGGTAGAACCGGGGACGTTTGAAGTGAGTGTCGGTGGCAAGCAGCCTGGCTTCACCGGAAACGCCGATGCTGCAACAACCGGGGTGGTTACGGGTCGATTTGAGGTGGTTGGTGATATAACAGTCATAAGGTGATACTGTAGCAGAACATGTGTTACGGCGACTCATATTCCTTTAGTGCCTATCATCAAACCGTTTGCCGAAGGCATCCCTTCGAGAGAAATGGTTTACCCTGGGGTTGTTTGGCTTATCAGCCCACGACTTAAGTCGTGGGATAACAGTCCGATAGATAAAACATCGAGAAACCGCTTCGGCGGTTTTTATTACCTCTTGAAAAATAGATGGGACATGCGTACTCTGCAACGATATTATAACATATGTTCTGCTATTCAATACATAGTACTATGGTAAAAGGAGGAGCGTAAATGCCCAGATTATCGATTAGTCTATCCATGCTCTTTGGAGAACGTCCTTTTCTGGAGCGGTTCGCCGCCGCCGGGGAGGCCGGATTCAAGTACGTGGAATACATGTTTCCTTACGAACATGAGGCCCAGGCTCTCAAGGAGCTCCTTGAGCAAAATGGTCTGAAACAGGTCCTATTCAACCTGCCGGCCGGCGACTGGGGAGCGGGGGACCGGGGCATTGCTGCGGACCCCAATCGCGTTGATGAATTCCGCCGGGGAGTCGACCGCGCCTTCGAGTACGCCCACGTTTTGGGTGTAGAGCGGATTAACTGCCTGGTCGGCAGAGATGTTGATGGCGTGTCCCATGATGACCAATGGCAGGTCCTGGTGCAGAACCTTGCCTTCGCCGCCGGCAGGCTGGCCCAGGAAAAGCGGATGCTGCTGGTTGAACCGATCAACACCTATGACGTACCCGGCTTTTTCCTCAGCACGTCCCAGGATGCCTTGACACTCCTGGATGAAGTGGCGGCGGATAACCTAATGCTCCAGTACGATATCTACCACATGCAGAAGATGGAGGGCAATCTCACCGATACCATCAAGGGCAATCTTGAGCGGATCGGCCATATACAGATCGCCGA
The DNA here is from genome assembly GCA_964595095.1 of uncultured bacterium. GTDB lineage: Bacteria > Fidelibacterota > Marinisomatia > SCGC-AAA003-L08 > TS1B11. Next base: position 8,423 of record CAZQOY010000025.1, read on the forward strand.
CGTACCCGGCCGCCACCAGCCCGGCACCGGGGAGCTCAATTATCGCTTCCTCCTGGCCGAGCTTGACCGGCTGGGGTATGATGGATTTGTGGGGCTGGAATACATCCCCGAGCCTGATACCGTCTCGTCACTGGAATGGGTGCGGGAACTGGGTATCATACTTTAACAAGGAGGTAACTTATGGAGCGTATTGGATTTATCGGCCTGGGTGTTATGGGCAGGCCCATGGCCCGCAACCTGCTCAAAGCAGGCTATTCTCTGGTAGTGCATAACAGGAGCCGGGCGGCGGTTGATGAGCTGGCCGGTGAAGGGGCCGCTAAGGCGTCGTCGGCCAGGGAAGTGGCCGAGAACAGCGACGTAGTCATCACCATGCTGCCCGACTCCCCGGACGTCGAGGCTGTGGTCCTGGGGCCGGAGGGAGTCATCGGAGGCCTGCGCTCCGGGCAGCTCTACATCGACATGTCCACCATCGCCCCGGCGACCGCCCGGAAGGTCTACGAGGCCCTTCAGAAGAAAGGGGTGGAAGCCCTGGACGCCCCGGTTTCCGGGGGGGACGTGGGGGCCAAGGCCGGTACCCTCTCGATCATGGTGGGCGGCAAAGAGGAGGCTTTCGAGCGGGCCAAACCCCTGTTTGAGGTCATGGGCAAGAACATCGTCCTCATCGGGGAGGCGGGGGCCGGGCAGGTAACCAAGGCCTGCAACCAGGTGGTGGTGGCCCTGACCATCCAGGGCGTAGCGGAGGCCATGACCCTGGCCCGGAAAGCCGGCGTGGACCCGGCCAGGGTGCGCGAGGCCCTGCTGGGCGGCTTTGCCCAGAGCCGCATCCTCGACCTGCACGGCCAGCGCATCCTCGACCGCAATTTTAAACCCGGCTTCAGGGTGAGACTCCACCGCAAGGACCTGGCCATCGCCCTGCAGACCGGGCGGGAGCACTCGCTACCGCTGCCAGCAACCGCCCAGGCCGCCGAGATGATGAATGCCCTGCTGGCCCAGGGCAAGGGCGACCTGGACCACTCGGCCCTGGCGCTGCTGGTGGAGCAGCTGGGTGGGGTGGAGAGCGATTAGCGACTAGAGCAATCAGCGATTTGTAGGGGCGTATTGCAATACGCCCCTAGTGGAGCCGCACCATTACTATGGACTTGCGGATCAGCAGTCAGCGAATAGAAACCGGTGGATTGATATAATGTAAATATGCCGGATAATAAAAATAAGGCGATAAATTTAGCCCACTATAGGAGGACATTCGGATGAGCCGGAAACTGACCGCAATTATTGAAGCCGAGAGTGACGGATACGTTGCTCTTTGTCCGGAACTGGATATTGCCAGCCAGGGGGATAGCGTTGAAGAAGCGCGGGAAAATCTTCAGGAAGCGTTAGAGCTCTTTTTTGAGACGGCCTCGCCTGAGGAGGTAGCCCAACGGCTTCATGGGGAAGTTTATGTAACCCAGATTGAGGTGGCGGTTGGTTAAACTGCGCATCCTTTCAGGCAGGGAAGTTTGCGCTATCCTGGCCGGACACGGTTTTGTAGAAGTACGCAAACGAGGCAGCCATATCGTCATGTAGAAGAAACGATCCGGTAGTACGGTTACCGTTCCCGTGCCTGATCATAAAGAAATCCGCATTGGCACTCTACAATCCATCATCCGGCAATCTGGAATACCTCGAAGTGAATTTGAATCATGAGTTAATGCCCCTGACAAGTCCCTGCCGCTGCCCGCAACCGCCCAGGACGCCGGGATGATGAACACCCTGCTGGCCCAGGGTATGGGCGACCTGGACCACTCGGTGCTGGCGCTGCTGGTGGAGCAGCTTGGGGGTGTGGAGATTGAAGCATAACGGGCTATGGTGGAGTAGCAGTCAGCGATCAGCGGTCAGCCTCTTGTAGCGGCGAATCAGTGATTCGCCCCCACCTTATCGGCAGCATCTTGATGGGCCTGGTGTATAAAGACGAGACCCCCGCCGTTGACGGGACAAGCAGCCCAGGCACTTTTAATTTGTATGTGCAATATGTTGCATAATGAAATGATATGTTTTAATATTGCAACGCATAATTAATATGGAGGATTCCGGGATGACTACTGCCGTAAGGGTATCTGAAAAGCTGGTCAGGGAAGCCAGAATATTAAGTAAAGTGGAAAACCGGTCTGTAACCGGACAGATCGAGTACTGGGCGAGAATCGGGAAATGCGCTGAAGAAAATCCCGATTTGACGTACCTTTTGCTCAAGGAAATCCTGGTTGGGCTGGAAGAGCTGGATCATGGAGAGTCATCGGAATACGTATTTGGGTGAGTGCCCATGAGAATAATACAATCCCGCTCATTTGAAAGAAAAGTCAAGCGGTTTGGTGAGCGAGAGAAAAGGGTACTGGACAGGCATATAAAAAAGATCCTGGAGAACCCCATTATCGGACAGGAGAAAAAGGGTGATCTTCGCGGTGTTTTTATTTACAAGTTCAAGATTCAGACCATCCAGTACCTGTTGTCATACCGGTTTGTCGGCAAAGACCTCGAACTGATAATGATCGGCCCTCATGAGAATTACTATAGGGATCTCAAGACGTATCTTAAAAGCCGGTAAGCAAGAAGGGCTGATAACGCCCTGCAAACCGGGCGGGAACAATCGTTGCCGCTGCTGGTGGAGCAGCTTGGGGGGATGGAGATTAAAGATTAATGAGCCGGGGTGAAATAGCCGTAATTTTATTCTAAAAGGAAATTCGCATGAGGTTATATAAATCGCTAAAAATTGTGATAGGCTTGGTATTGCTAATGATGGTGGTTGTGGTATGCCAAAGAGTTATTAAGCAGACCATACCACCGGGTGATCTTGCTACCTCACCAGAAAGATTAGCCCTGATGGTCGCCAGTCTCACGCCAGAAGGTTGGGAGATTTATGATAAGGTAATGCAGTTCACGGCGGAAAATCTCTACGAACAAATCGATGGCCGGGCTGAGTACTACATTGCCTACGATGTGATCGGGCTGACTTTCGCAAGTTTTGATAAAAGCACTGACAAAAGTATTTCCATTAACTTATCAATTTATGATATGGGTACACCAACTAACGCCTTTGGTGTATTTTCAGGAGAACGATCAATAGGAGCACCGCGACTCGAACTCGGTCGAGACGCTTATCGCTCAGGAGCGAACTATTATATCTGGCAGGGTCAATATTATGTTCAGATTATTGCTTTAGATACTTTAGATATATTAAAACAAGTTGGCCTGGACATGGCCGAAAAACTAACTGACGTTCTTCAGGATTCCGGCGAGCCTGTTTGGGGACTGAACGCACTGCCCCAGGTAGACCGGGTGCCCGAGTCTGTGCAGTATTTACTGGTCAACGCGATGGGTCTCGATTTCATGCGAAATACGTACATGGCCCAGTATACCAAAGGCGATGTTGTTGTTACGACCTTTTTATCCCAAAGAGATTCCCAGGAAATTGCCGGGGCTACTGTGGCCCAGTACGTAGAGCATGCAAACAAATACGGCGAAGGGGTGAAAAGCCTGACCGTAGACGGCGTGGAATTGGTATCCTGTGACATGAATGGGAATTATGATGTCGTATTTCAGAAGGGCAATCTTGTGGGCGGTGTGTCAATGGTCGAGGAGCAAAGCCTGGCCATCCAGGCGGCAATCGACCTGTGGAGGCAACTCTCCCACGAATAAGTCGAAGGTTGAACGATGAGAGCCATTTGTTATGGCCTCACAGTGGCAAACATGTGATAATTTCTTTTGATTGAAACCATAATATGGAGGTATCGTGATGAATAAAAAAGATGATCGCTGTTCCATGGAACGAGGGAAGTTTATCAAGATTTTAGCAGCGGTGACAGTCAGTGGAACGGCTTTATTGGCAGCCGCTGGTTTTAAGACAAAAGCACAAACCAAGTCTGATAAGCTGATTCACCGAAATGAACGGCCGACTATGACTTACCGTAAGCTTGGCCGGACGAATTTTATGTCCAGCCGATTGGTGTTCGGTTGCGGCGCTGCTTTGTCAGGCGGCAAAAACGTTCGGCTGCTGGATCGCACCTTCGAAGCAGGAATCAACCATTATGATGTAGGTGCAGAAATTGCTTACAAGGGGAGTGAACGCGGTCTGGCCCCTTTTATGAAGGCACACCGAGAAAATATTTGGGTCGCATCGAAAACGCCCCTTTCCGTCAGGGTCAAGCCAGAGGAGTCGATCACGCTGGAACAAGCCAAGACTGCCGCTGAGTTTTGGACGAAACAGCTTAACTCGAGCTTAATAAATCTTCAGACCGAGTATGTCGATGCATATTATCTGATGGCTGTTGACAATCCGGCATTAATAAGCAGTGAAGAGATTTACAAGGCGTTTCTCGATGCGAAGGCTGCTGGCAAAGTCGGTCATTTTGGCTTAAGTGCCCATACGAACACGCAGAAGGTCCTTGAAGCCGCGATCGAAACGGGCTGGTATGATTTGGCGATGATAAGTATTACACCGGCCGGCTGGTACGACTGGACTACGAAAGAGCTTGAGGAAGGCACACCCCCGCTGGTCGATCTCCAACCTCTGCTTAATCAGGCGCGAAACGCTGGGATCGGACTGATAGGAATGAAAGCCGTTAGGCATTTAGCCATAAAGGGTGGTTCATCTGCGTTCGACAAGGTCTACGACGAGAATTTCAAAACATCGCCTCTCAACCCGTTTCAGCGTGCATATGCCTATGTCCTTGAGCATGGACTGGACGTTGTGAATGCTGATATGCAGAATTTTAAACACCTTGAAGAAAACATCATCGCGGCGGCAACTTCTCATACTTACTTCGGTTGATGTTTCAGTGGGACATGCTGAGTTAACACAAAACAAATCAGGAGTTCCCCCGAAATAATTGGGTGAAGAATGCGAAGGGATGAATCCCATCGCTGAATCAAAGAAACCGCCCTGGAATCCCGCCATCGGCGGGGAAGGGCGCTGTAGACTTCGTATAGGCCCCTTTAGGGGTCTTTTTTCGATTCAGCGAATTCATTTATGGATTCGCATCTCATCGGGCAGCCTACCGGCGAAGATATAAATATCTTCGCTTAATCAAAGAAACCCCTCTAAAGAGGGCTTTTTTCATGAATATCCCCGAAATAACAAGGCAGCCCCTTTAATCCGTCGGCTGACGATCTCCTTCTCCCAGCACTCTAAATCCCCGGATACCACTTCTCCGCGTTCAGCCGGTAAATATTCTCCAGTACTTTCACCGGCAGGTCCAGTCCCTGCACCGGATGCTCTATGCGGGGGATGGTCATTACCGAATCTGTAGAGAGCCAGGTCCAGTCCCGCTGCCAGACCTCGTGCATCCGCCGGGCGAATGCCGCCGGATCGTCGTTCTCGCTGATGCCTAAGTCGGTGCCGTACAGCAGGCGGTCCTGGTTATTGATAAAGAAAGCCCGTACCGCATCCCGCTCCTGGTATTGCAGGTCATCGATGCGGGCGGCTAGGTCTACGGCCATGTTGGGGAACCGGTCCAGCATTTTCCCCAGCTCCTGTACGCTCCATTCGATGCTCGCCAGGTGGCAGCCCACGTAGCGCATGGTGGGGTGCTTCTCCAACATGCGGGTGACGGCCTGGATGTGGTCTTCGTAGGCGGGATATTCGGAGTGCAGGTACATGTGGTATTCCGGGTGGCTGCTGTAATACCGGCGGTTGCTGGCAGCCACCATCTCCTCCAGGGATAGCCAGCAGTCGCGGGGTTCGCCGATATGGCCGGTCAGGGTCTTACCCTGGGCCTCGATAAAGTCGATGATGGGATCGAACTTCGGATCATCGATCATCACGAAAGCGCCATTCCGGTCCTTAAACACCATGCCGATATTCTTCCACACCTTCACCCCGATGGCGCCGTTTTCGAACTCCTGTTTCAGGTAAGCGATGGTTGTATTCTGCCAGTCGGGATCGTCCCAGCCCTCGATGGGAAACGCGGTGAGGTAAGCAAACTGCTCGGGGCGGATCTGCTTCTGCCGGTCAATGAACTCACGCTGCATGGGGATGTCGGAGGGGACCTTGGAATGATCAACGAGGATGGAGATGACCTTGAAGTTGTCGGCGGCGGCCTGGGCCAGAACCTCAGGCCCGCTGTGGCGGATATGGAAATGGGCGTCGATCTTTCGCAGGGAGGCAAAGTCCGGCTGCTTTTCGGCGCAACCCATAAAAGCGAGGGCTGCTAAATACGTGAGGGTGAATCTGAAAGCGTGCTGACAGCGCATCTTATGGCCTTTCGATTTTGTTCCGGGTATTTAAAACCCCATAGCCGTGACTTTGGGAAAAATGGCAGCAGTATATTACATTATATTTGGCCATAGATTCAACCAACGGTGAAAGGATAGTGTCTGTGCCTGCCAGTCGACAAGTGATGGCTGGGGGCCGTGGGAAAGGGGCCGAGTTTTAATTATTTTCCTGCCGCCCCTCCCATCTTCGCCCTATCTTAGGATACCTGAATAGGACCACCTGACACCAGCAAAGAGGTTAAACCATGACAAATAACTCCCCTCCACCCGAAGAATCCCCCTGTCCCGTCCCTACTCTCACCATTATCCGTTGGCTGGTGCGGGAGACGTTGGGCGTGGTCCTGGTGGGGGTGGTGTTGTTCCTGGCCGCGGGGACCACGGACTGGCCCATGGGGTGGGCGCTGGTGGGCGTCACCCTGGTGTGGGTGTGTGCCAACGCGATGGTCCTGGTCCCCCGCAGATCGGAGCTCATCGCCGAGCGGGTCGGGCCGAGAAAAGGTGCCAAGACCTGGGATACTGCCATCATGAGCGTCGTGGGCATTGCAACTCTAGGACGGCTGATAGTGGCCGGGCTGGACATGCGCTTCGGCTGGACGGCGGGGATTACGTTCCCCATGCAGGCGATCGCCCTGGTGGTGGCGGTGCTGGGCTACGCGTTTGGTGCATGGGCGATAGCCGTGAATGCCTACTTTTCACAGATCGTCCGTATCCAGGAGGAGCGCGGCCACACCGTTGTAACTGACGGGCCGTACCAGTTCGTGCGCCATCCGGGGTACGTGGGAGTTATCCTGTTCGAGCTGGCCGTGCCGGTTATGCTGGGCTCGCTGTGGGCGCTGGCCGTCGGGGGGCTGATCGCTTTGCTGATCGTCATCCGAACCGCCCTGGAGGATGGGACGCTGCAGGCGGAGCTCGAAGGTTACCCGGACTATGCCCGGCGGGTGAAGTATCGGCTGCTGCCAGCGGTGTGGTAGCTGTGGGCTGATGTAAATTCCCTACCAAACCCGCCCGTTTACGCCCTAGCTTCTCCTACCTGAAGGCGGCCATCTGAGGGTCGTCACAATGGTGGGTCATATGCAACAGTCGAATCAGCGGTAGCTTTCCCATCCAGGCACCAATGACTAATGACCAATGACCAATGACTAATGACCAAATTATGTCCTCCACCGATCTCCTGGCCCTGCTGGAGCTGGATGACTTCGTCGTCATCGACTTCGAGACTACCGGGCTGAGCGCCGACTATTGCAAGATAATCGAGCTGGCCGCGGTCCGGTTCCGGGATGGCCAGCCGGCTGAGGAGTTTCAGCAGCTTATCAACCCCCAGGAACCCATCCCCACCGAGATCATGGAGCTCACCAACATCACCGACGACATGGTAGCCGGTGAGCCCACTATCGAGGAAGTGGGGCGGGAGTTCCTGGACTTCATCGGGGAACGGCCCCTCGTGGCCCACAACATCCGCTTCGAACTGGCCTTCCTGCGCAACATCTGCCTTGCCCTGGGCCAGCTGGATACGATCACCAACCCCCTTTATGACACCATGACCCTGGGCCGCACTTTCCTCTATCACCACACCGGCTTCAACCTGGCCTCCCTGTGTGATTTCTATGACCTGCACCACAAGGATGCCCACCGGGCCTACAACGATGCCCTGAACACGGGCCACATCTTCGTTAAGCTGGTACATGAAGCGGCTGCCTATCCGCTGCCGGTAATCCAGTCCCTGCAGGGCGTGCAGGAGCACGTGGATATCCCCAACAAGCGCCTTTACGTGAGATTGACGCAGGTCATGTCATCTACGGGACGGACCAAGGGCCTGACCACCTCCACCGTCGAGCGCCCGGTTCTCCAGGCCACCTATGAAAATGAGGGCCGCGGGGAGGATTACAGTCCCCTGACTCCCGAAGGGTTCTTCGGCGATGACGGAGTGCTCGCCACTGGCTGGGACCGGTTTGAGTCCCGTCCTATTCAAGTGTCCTTTTCCGAGGCGGTGACCGGGGCTTTCGAGGATGGTCAGATCCTGGTGGCCGAGGCGGGCACAGGTCTGGGCAAGTCCCTGGCCTACCTCCTGCCGGCGGTGAACCATGCCTGCCTGCAAAATCAGCCGGTGGTTGTCTCGTGCTATACCAAGCAACTGCAGGATCAGCTCTTCTACACCGAGATCCCCCGCCTGGCAACCATGCTGGATGCGCCGGTGAAGGCCGCCATGCTCAAAGGGCGGGGCAACTATCTGTGCCGCACCCGCCTGGAGTTCGTGCTGGCCAACGCCCGGCGGCTCCTGGGGCCCGAGGATTGCGAGAATATCCTGCCCATCGTTATCTGGGAACTCCACACGCAGACCGGAGATATAGACGAGTGCCCCGGCTTCCTGGCCCGCCGGGGAGCACGGCTGTGGTGCATGCTCCGCAGCGAACGAGGATTCTGCCTGGGCAATACCTGCCGTCGCCATCACGGCTGCTTCCTGGGGCCTATCAGAAGGGCGGTCAGACAGGCCAGCCTTATCGTGGTGAATCACGCCCTGCTTATCGCCGACGCTGCCGGTGATGTGGGGCTGCTGCCTGGTGAATATATGCTGGTCCTGGACGAGGCCCATAACCTGCCGCGGGTTACCACCGAGCAGCTTACCAGGGAATTCGGAGAGGGGATTGTCCGCCGGCTGTGCGACAACTACCTGGGCGGCCGCTACCGCCAGATCTTCCGCAAGCAGCTGGCGGATACCATGCGGGTTGTTGACGAGAGCAGAGACTGGTACAGCGACATCCAGGGCGCTGCCCGGAGCCTGCAGATGGAGACGGCCAACCTGCTGGAGGCGTACGTGGAGGAACACCAGATCAAGGTGACGCCCGATTGGAAATATGCCACCCAGCAGGTCCGGTATGTAGATCCTGGAATGGAGTTCCGCGGCCTGGACACCCACGTGCTGGCCACAGCTGAGGCCCTGGATACTTTCGCCCGAATCCTCGCCGATATCCACAAGCTGCTTACTGAAACAGACGTGACAATAAGCGAGTCCCTGGTAAACGAACTGGAAGTGGACCTTTCGGAAGCCTCCGCTCTGAATACTGCTTTCGGTTACATTGCTGTTAAGGAGCCCACCGGAGCGGAAGTCCTATGGCGGGAAGTCCAGGGTGTAAAGGACCAGGTGCGGGTAGTATTCAAGTGTGCGCCGCTGATGGTGAGCTCGTTTCTCCGTTCCAAGTTCTTTGAGCGCAGACCTGGTACGGTGTTATGTTCGGCCACCCTCCAGGTGGGCGACAACTTCGACTACTTTCGCAGTGAAGTGGGGTTGGACGAGGCCTTCGACACCTGGCCGGTGGTGGAGCAGGAGTTCCCGTCGCCCTTTTACTACAATGAGCAGTGTGTAGTCCTGGGATGGGATATTCCGGTGGATGTTACTGACCCGCAATATCCCCGACAGCTGGCCGAACTGATTGACGATCTGACGGACCAGATTGAGCGACGGCTGCTGGTTCTGTTTACTTCCTATGCTCAGCTAAAGGCGGTTCACGGCATCCTGCATCCCCGGCTGTTTCGCACCCAGCGGCGGCTGATCACCCAGTTCGGTGGTAGTAGTCGCCGGAACCTCCTGGAAGCTTTCCGTGAAAATCCTCGGGCTATTCTTCTGGGTACGGCCAGCTTCTGGGAAGGCATCGACCTGCCAGGCGATCTGCTGGAAATGCTGATTATCGCCCGGCTGCCCTTTGCCAATCCCACCGAACCGGTAGTGGAAGCCCGTATCGAGCACTTTCAGGAGCAAGGACGCAATCCTTTCAAAGACTATCAGGTCCCCAATGCCATTACCCGCTTACGCCAGGGTTTCGGGCGCTTGATCCGAACATCCAGTGACGAAGGCATTTTCATCATTGCCGATTCCCGGGTCTACCGGCGCAAGTACGGCCAGCTCTTTCTGGACGCCCTGCCGGTGGAAGCACTGCCCTTCCGCTATACCGATCATATCGCCAGCCTGTCGGAACGGGTCGTTTTTCAGCGGAAAAACGGTTGATTTGTTAATTTGGATGCGGCTGATATAATAGTCTATCCTTGAAAGAGTTTATCCTCGATATTAAAGACTATTCTCTGGATGATTTTAAGTGTTTCCTAAAGTCATCGCCTCCCGTTTTGCTGACAGATCGAACGCGGGAACGAGTTATCCGTTCTCGGAAAACGCTGGAGGATATTCTAGCCCGGGAAACCACTCCTATCTATGGCATCAATACCGGTTTCGGCCAGCTGAGCCGCGTGCGGATCGCTGATGACAAGCACGAGGCACTGCAGCGCAATCTCATCCGATCCCATACCGTCGGCGTCGGGCCGCCATTTAGTCCTGAGGTTGTCCGCCTGACCATATTGCTGAAAATTCTGTCCTTTTGTCGGGGGTACAGCGGGATACGTCTGGAAGTGGTAGAGCATCTACGGGCGTTTCTTAACGGTGATGTTTTGCCCATCATCCCTTCCCAGGGCTCAGTGGGGGCCAGTGGCGACCTGGCACCCCTGGCGCATATGGCCCTTGGCCTGATGGGTGAAGGTGAGGTTCTGCTGGCAGGAAAGGCTATCCCGGCGGCCAGAGCCCTGGCTCAGCTGGGGCTGAAGCCGCTGGTATTGCAGGCCAAAGAAGGTCTCGCCCTGATCAACGGTTCACAAGTTTCAACAGCCATCGGCCTGCTGGCTGTGATCAGGCTGCACAACCTGATTCGGGTGGCGGACATCGTGGGCGCCCTATCGGTTGACGGTCTAGCAGGTACACCGCGGCCTTTCAGGCCTGAAGTACACGAGCTTAAAAAGCACTTCGGGCAGAAGACCGTTGCCGCTAACCTCTGCCGGCTGATTGAGGGAAGCGCCATCCGAGAAAGCCACCGCCATGACGATAAACGCGTCCAGGATATGTACAGTCTCCGGTGTATGCCCCAGATTCACGGCGCCTGCCGGGATGCCTTGGAATTTGCTACCAGACAACTGTTGAATGAAGCCCTGAGTGTCAGCGACAACCCCTTGGTCTTTCCCGATACCGGTGATGTCATTTCGGCGGGCCATTTCCACGCCGAGGCCGTAGCCCTGGCATGCGATCTGGCGGCCATCGCGGCAGCGGAGATGGGCAACATCAGCGAGCGGCGGATTTTTGCCCTGCTCAATGGAAATGCCGGCTTACCGCCTGGCCTCGTAGCTAATGCCGGTCTAAATTCGGGCTTTATGATGGTGCAGGTTACGGCCGCTTCTCTGGCCTCTGAGAACAAGACCCTGGCCCACCCAGCCAGCGTGGATTCCATCCCCACCGGCGCTGACCAGGAAGATCACGTGTCCATGTCGGCCTGGGCCGGCCGCAAACTGCTGCAGCTGGTGGGCAACCTGGAGTACATTCTGGCCCTGGAATACATCACGGCTTGCCAGACTGTGGACTTCCACGACGGGCTGGAGGCGGGGCGCGGCGCCATGGCGGCCTACCGGCTGCTACGGAGACAGGTCCCGTTCGTTGATGAAGACCGGTCACTGGCAGCAGATATTGCCCACGCCCGCGAGTTAATTTTATCGGGGGCTGTTGTAGATGCGGTGGAGGAAGTGATCCAGCTGCAGTGAGCCTGTCCCCGAAGGGGACTCCTCCGGGGTCCGGCTGAAGCCTTTGGGGACGCCATTTAATCACCGCAGCCGATTTAAGGCAGGTCTGCAGGGATATGATTCCGCCGGTAGCGGCTGGACAAGATTAAACGATTAAACCGAAAGGAGAAGACCCAGGTGGCTGAAGAATTGCGTGAAGGTCTCACCTTTGATGATGTGCTCCTGGTGCCGGCCTATTCAAAAGTACTGCCCAGGGAGGTGGACATATCGACCAAGTTCACCAGGAATATCCGTTTGAACATCCCCTTTATCAGCGCCGCCATGGATACGGTTACTGAGGGGAACATGGCCATCGC
>CAZQOY010000026.1:0-19642 GCA_964595095.1 uncultured bacterium
TGCCGATGTGGGGGTAGGTCATGGTAACCAGCTGCCCGGCGTAGGAGGGATCGGTCAGTACTTCCTGGTAGCCGGTCATACCGGTGTTGAAGCACACTTCGCCGGCGGTTTCACCCACCATGCCGAAGGCGGTTCCGTGGAAAACGGCACCGTTGGCCAGCAGGAGAGTTGCGGGATATCGCTCGAATTGATTCATTTATGTGCTCTGAGTTGCGGGCCGGGTAACCCTGATGCTCAAGAATTTGATCCCCAGCGAGGCCGCGACGATGAGGACGAAATACGCCACCAGGATACCCAGGATTATCCAGTAGCCTTGGAGGGTATTGGCGGAGATATTAAGCAGGATACGACTTCCTTTCAAATGCGCGATTCAGCTGGGCATAATCTAAAAAATATTGCGTCGGCACGGGCAACAGTTCTTCCTCGGTTGTAATCTTTTTCCTTTGTAAAATAAGGATTACCTTACCCGGCAGAAAAATACGATCAATGATCAACGAGCCAACGACCACTATCACCGACTTTATCCTGAGCCTGGAGGCCCTAGTTTTGTCCGCCCTCCTGTTCGCAAGTCCCCATACCTTTCCCGGCCTGCCCTACTGGATTGCATCCCTGTTATGTCTCGGCGTCGCAGCCGTATTGGGAGGGCTCTATCATGGCTTCGACCGCTTCTCTTCCTATACGGGGGTTTACCTCAGCGTATCAATCCTGATGGCCACCTTATGCCTGGCGGTGATAACCGATGGCTTCGGGGAGGAAATGGCGCATAGGCTTCGCTGGCCGGTAACGGGGCTGGCGCTGGCATTCTTCGTGGTCGCCCTGATCTACCCCGCCCGTATCCTGGCCTTTACCGCTTTACTGGCAGTGCTCCTGGTGACTACCCTTGTCCTGTATTTTCACCTGATGGTTACCCGAGCCCAGCCGGGAGCCGGGCTTCTGGCCGCTGGTATCGCTTCGATGCTGATCGGGGCCGCCATGATGCTGGGAAATGTAGGTTTTACCCTCATCTGGACCTTTGACCGCAACGCTGTCTATCACCTGGTGCAAATGGTGGGCATCCTGTTTTTATTCCTGGGTCTGAGCTCACGCGTATCATGAACTCCATATAATCCTCTGCGGCCAGCCGGCCTATTCGCCAGCCAGGGGCTTCCAAGACCGGTCAATACTCCCGGCAGCCACAGTATTCATGTTCGCCGGCTTGATGTACTTACGGATAGATGCGTTGACTTCATCCAGAGTCAGGGCATTGATCTCCTTCACATACTCATCGATGTAGTCAATGTCTTTTCCCCGTTCCAGGATATCAAGGATAGTGGCGGCCATACCGGGAGTCGTGGCCAGACCCACTTTGAAGCTGCCAGTCAACGTGGTTTTTTTCACCGAGAGTTCCTCGGCAGTCACCCCTTCCCCCACCCACCGGTTGAGCTGAGCAAGAATTGAGGCCCGGCCCTTATCCAGTAAGCCGGGCGCAAAAGTCCCGTGTATCGACCAATAGCCATCCTTACCGTCACTGGCACCACCGACAGAGGAACCGACGCCGTACGTGAGCCCTTCCTCGTCACGGATGGTGGCCATAAGTCGGGCGGAGAAGTTGCCGCCAAGAATATAGCTGCCCATATTAAGAGGCAGGTAATCGGAATGTTCCCGGTCGATGCCCACCACGAGGCCCAGAACCAGGTCCACACTGGTCTTGTCCTGCATGGTGACGACTTCTTCGTTGGGAGGAGGATACCGACGTCCACGGCAGCCGTCCAGCGATGGAGGTGTGAGGTCAATTCTTTGCCAGTTCCCAAAATGCCGACCGAGACTGTCTTCCAGGACTGACCGGTCCACATCTCCGGCAGCCACCACAGCCAGGCTCCCCAGGCCATAGTGTTGGTCGTGGAACTCCCGCAGGCGGGATGTTGTGATACCCTCTATATCGGCGATCTGTTTTTCCAGGGGGGGCACACAGTTGGGATGGTCGGGAGGATATAGGAGCTGGCTGAACCTCAGGCGCGCCCGGAAATCGGTATTTTCACCCTGGCGCTTGAGACTGCCTACCACCCGCTTCTGCAGGGAGATCAGATCGGCCTCATTAAAGGCCGGTTCCCGGAGCTGCTCGGCCATGAGTTCCACCACCAGGGGCAAGGTGTCCTTCAGGCAGCAGGCCGAAAAACTGACCCGGTAGTCATCGGAAGTGAAATTGATTCGGGCCCCTGCCGCTTCCAGCAGGCCGCTGATGGCAAACTTGTCCCGTTTTTTCGTTCCCTGATCGAGCATACTGGAGGTGATATCGGCGGTGGGGTCGTTTGCGGTTGGACCGAATATATCTCCGCCATACAGGCTGCCGATGATTGTTACCACCTCAGCCACGCCCATCGGCATGGTGACCAGGCGCAGACCTCCAGTAACCTCCCCGTCACTTATACGGGAAGCCAGACCGGTACCGGAGATGCCTGTTACCGGTGTTGCTGCTGGGTTGGCGGATGTAGAGGACCGATTGTTCCCGCCGGGTCGGTAGCCCCGGGGACCGGCAGCGACCGCGGCGGAAGTGGCGGAGCCGATAGAATCATCCGAAGGGATCCCTGCGGGACCGGCATTGTCGGCTGCGGAGTCGGGTACAAACCAGCCGGTTGTGCTCTGATCTTCTACCAGGTAGGTTTCGGCTACCCGCCGGACGTCCTCTTTTGTAACGGAATTAAGATGATCCAGATAGGTGGTATAGAAGGTCCAATCACCGATGGCAATAGCTTCATTCAGTGCGGCCGCAATAGAGAAGGCTCCATCCCGGCTGAAGGCTACTTCCGCTCTGATCATGGCCTTCACCCGGTCCAGCTCCTTTTTGGTTATTTCCTTTGCCGTCACCTTCGCATACTCCCTCAGGATAATCCGCTCCACTTTCCTTTGATCAATCCCGGGGGTGAGGAAAGCATAGGTTATGAAAAGGCCGTTATCATGCAAGGGATGGTCTCCGACGAAGGTGGAAGTAGCCAGACCCTTATCTACCAGTGAGCGGTAGAAGCGGCTCGTTTTCCCGGAACCCAGGATGTTTTTCAGTATTGCGAGGGGGTATTTATCCGGGTGGCGTCCCTCCGGGGTTTTGTGAGCGATCCCGATAATGCCGGCCTCACCGGAGCGCCTGATAATAAACTGGCGCGGACCTTCCTGCTTTGGTTCGGTTGTATACATTTCGGGAATGGGGTGGGGAGAGGCGGAGTACTGACCGAAGTGGGACTTGATCCAGGATAATACCCGCCTGGTATCGAAGTCGCCGATGACCGTTACGGTAGCATTGTTAGGCCAATAATAGGTATCATAGAACTGTCGCAGGCGTTCGGTGGAAATCCCCTCAATGTCAGATTTCCAGCCGATGGTGGAATGGTGATAGGGATGAGCCTGGTAGGCGGTGGCCCAGATGTTCTTATCCAGTGCTTCCCAGGGGTCGTTTTCCCCGCGCTCAAATTCGTTGCGCACCACCGTCATTTCCGGCTGGCGGTCGCTGTCATGGAGCAGGGCCTGCCGCATGCGGTCGGCCTCGATGACGATGGCCATTTCCAGGTGTTCACTGGGCAGCATCTCGTAGTAATTGGTCCGGTCCAGCCATGTACTGGCGTTGATTCGGGCGCCTACGTTTTGCAGCAAGGTCCAGATGGAATTACCGCGCTCCCTGCTGAAGTTATGGGAACCCTTGAACATCAGGTGCTCAAGCAGGTGAGTAGAGCCGGTATACCCAACCGCCTCGTTACGGGAACCCACCCGGTAGGTTACCATAAAAGCTGCAACCGGTGCCGAGTGATCTTCCATCAGGAGAATCGTCAGATCGTTACTCGTCATCCGATACTCGGTAATACCGCCTGAAGTCTGAATCCGTTTAAATCCTTCCATTTCCTGATTGAGTATTTAGTTTTTCGGTAAAAAGAGTTGTGTTGTTACCACCATCCGCTACGTGTGCCAGGCTCCTAACTGGTGCTGGAAAACAGCACGGCTGCATGGTTCGGTGTATAATAAGATTTTAAATCTAATACTTTTTAGGAACCTTGGGGGTTCTTATATTTAGAAGTCAATGAAAGTGCCGATAAAGGGAATTGAGGAATATTATCTGGTGCTATGGATTACATTAGCGGATTCAGATAGAGTTTAAACTCAGATTGAGTTATTAGAATTTTATTAATATGAGAGGTGAAAAGGAAGGGATACAACACATGAATATCAAACAAATGCAATTCATCGTTTTCTTACTCGGCGGCGCCTTGGCCCTGGGGGGCTGCGCTAAAGAGGTGGTAGAGGAAGCTCCTACTCCCGAAGTTGAGGAGCCCGCACCTGCCCCTGAAGAAGTCGTGGAAGTGCCGGTTGCTGAAGAAATAGTCGAAGAAGTAACTGTTCCTGAGGAAGAGCCCGCTGAACCGTTGGTTGTTCCCCGGGAAGAGCGTATGGATATCGAGCTGGAGCCGCCAGGTGAACAACTTGAAAGAGGTTCATACTTATACATGATTCGGCACAATGACTACCTCGTCAAGATTGCCACCAATGAATATGGCGACCCCAACGAGTGGCGTAGCATCTACGACTGGAACCGCGAGCGTGTTGGTGATGATCCCAACCTGATCTATCCTTACAACGAGCTGGAGCTGCGTAAACCTGAAGAGGAGATCGTCAGGTGGAGTTACGACTATACCATCCATGTAGCGGAGGAGGGTGAGACGTTGTGGTCAATTGCCGGGGATAGGTACGGTGATGAAATTGCCTGGATCGTGATCTTCTGGGACAACGAAGAGGCGCTCAACTCCAATGAGAACCGGCTTAAGCCCGGCATGGAGTTACGGATTCGCACCGAGCTCTGGCCCGGTCGCTAGCTGGCCGGTCTTCCAGGCTGTGCTGGAAATATAACCGTTGGCGGCCCCGGAGAATATCCGGGGCTGTCTGCTTTCAACTATTCCCGGCGGCCTGATCAGCCCCGTTTCTTCTGCAGTTTCTGGACTCGCCGCTGGACGGACCTGATACGGGGATAATCGGGATAGTTGTCCAGTATCAGGTGAAGGGTATGGATGGTGGCGTCGAGATTTTTCAGCTGCGATTCGTATATCTCCGCTGCCTGGAGGATAGCCGCGACAGCCCGCTCTTTCGCTTCGGGGTAGCGCTGATGGATGTCCAGATAGTAGACTACCGCTGCGTCATACTGCCTGATCTTCCTGGACATAGATGCCAACCTCTCAAGGGCCAGGATACCCGTTTCCGGATCCCGATCGTAGCGTGTGAGAATTTCTTCATAGACCGCCAGTGCCTCGGTGGGTGAGGCCAGTCGGAGGCGTAGTATTTCCGCAAATCTGAACAGACTGACAGGAGCCAGCGCGTCTTCAGGGTAAGTATCCGCCAATCCGCGAAATAGATCGCCTGCATGCTGGTAATCCCTCAATTCGTTTTCATAGATGTCAGCCTGAGCGAAAAGAGCCGCGGGTGCCTTTTCATGGTTGGGGAATTCCTCCCGGAAAAGGGCGTACCGGGCTGCACCCGTTGTGTACTCCTTAAGATTATCAGTTGTTACTTCTGCCATGGCATAGGCAATGCGAGGGATAATACGGCTGAAGGGATGCAACCTACGGATTTTGGTATAAGTGAGGATTTCGTTGTGATACTGCTCCTGTGCATGATAAACCTGGGCGATCCATAGAAGCACCTCATCCGCCTGGAATATGCCGGGATACAGGACCAGAAACAGCCGGGCCTCTTTAATAAACCATTCCCTGGCAGTGATATGTGGCAGCTTTCGAATGTGGTTCAGATAGTTCAGGAAGCGATAATATTCCTCTTCGCCGACATCAATAGAATCAGGGTTAAGGGCGACCTCATAGTACAGCCTTCCCAGCTCGCCATCCCTCTCAACCAGTACTTCCAGTTGCCCCATGGCCTGGAGCCCCGCCTCCGTTTCGGGATAAATGAAAAGGGTTTTCAAGTAGGCCAGAGTTCCCCGGATAGCATCATCCTGCTCAACATAGGTTCGGGCCAGGAGGTTGAGGGCCTCAGCTTTATGTCCCTGTAAAGCCACCCGCGCCAGGTACTGGCGAAATTCATCCAGCTTAAAGGCATTGATCTCACTACTCTCAACCTTTGCCCGGAGCATCCGTACCAGTCCGGTAGTCTCAATCTGATAATCTACCAGTTCCCGCAGATATTTGACCAGCCTCTCATCCACCGCGGAATCAATAATAGTCTCTTCGGGGTCATACTTAGCCGTTTTTAGCTGCTCATACATGCCCATGACCTGTCCTTCACTGACAGTCAGTTCGCGCCGCAGGGTCTCCAGGGTATTCCTCAAAGCAGCCGCCGTATCAGAGTAAGCCTTCTGGTTGTTGCTTATCTTGGCAAGGTGGTCCTGGGTCCTCGCCAGGATGATCAGTAGGGAATCGTTCAGAGCCCGCAGATCGTTTTCCCGTCGGTAGCTTTGGGCGATTGAATCACTCAGGATGCTCAAGCGATCCAGGTTCTGCCGGTTTTCAATCACGGCCCGATCGTAAAGGACAAACAGGCGGAATAGACTGTCTGCCAGCTGCCGGACCCGACCTTGAGTGAGGGCCAGCGAATCGGCCAGGGTATCAGCCCGCTGCTCCAACTGCCGAACCATGAAATTGGTGGCATCCAGCTGCTCATGGGTAAGGAAAAGGCTGTCCTGAAGCAGGGAAATGCGGTGCTCATAAACCTGCTCAAGCAGGGAGGATCCCGGTGAAACGGTGGTTGTATCGCCGGATTCCTGGGCGAAAAGAGCTGTACCCGGACTCGGGGCTAAACACCAAACGGCCAGAACCCAGGCCCGGAAAAACCTCCGTAGCCTGATCCCGGTTATCGGCCCGGAGAGCTTTTTGGGCTCCACCGAACCAAGGAGATGTTTTTGGACAACCATATACTTTATTCAGGACTTTTCAGATTAATCCGATTACTTCCAAAGATACGAAACTCCGGGGTTGTTGCCAATACTAAGCCGGGTCCAATCCATATTAATAAGTTAGCCAACTGACCTCGCCAGCACAACCACCGAGCAATCATTTCTTGTCCACCTGATTCCAGCATCGTACATTGAAAAGAGCCAGTTATTACATATGTGAGGAGTGTACTCTTTTGACAGCCGTAGCCTTGCTGTTGGCAGCGTCGGGTCTTTGCGGGCCGGTGGTGATTTCCGAGGTGATGTTCCATCCCCACGAGGATTCCGAGAACGCCGAGTTTGTCGAGTTGGTTAACCTGGGCGATAACCCTGTTGACCTCACGGACTGGTCCCTGGCGGACCGGTATCCCGGCCAAAAGCCGGACCCGATTCTCGGAGACAGGCTCCTGCTGGAACCCGGGCGCTATGCAGTCATCTTCGAAATCGACTATGACACGACCGGCGGATCCTACCACGAGCTGATCCCCGGCGACGCCCTCATTCTATCTGTTGATGACAGCCGGATCGGCAACGGCCTGGGCAATGATGGCGACACCCTGTTTTTGATCAACGCCCTTGGAGATACGGTAGATACGGTTGGGTGGAACCGGGACATGACGCCGGGTTATTCCCTGGAGAAGGTCATCCTGGATGACTGCACCCTGCCCGGGAACTGGCGCGCCAGCGAGGGTCTGCATGGAACCCCCGGCGGCCCCAATTCGGTGGCCGGCCAGGAGATTGACCTCGGTCTTGACGCCCTTGATTGGCGGACCACGCAGCCACCGGGGGGCTTTACCATAACGGCCACCTGCACCAATTACGGCCTGGCGGCGGCGGGGGGTCAGCTGCTGGCCGGTGAGTCCATAGCAACCGACGTTCCTTCCCTGGCGGTGGGTGAGAGCCGGGTGGTCTCCTTCGTCTGGGAAGCGCCGGCCGGAATATTGGGACTGTATGCCTTGACGATCCGTCTGACTGTGCCAGGTGACTATGACTCCACCAACAACAGCCTCCAGGTGGAGCTGCCCATTGCCGCATCCGAGCTGGCCGTCGCGGTGAATGAGATCATGTACACCCCCCTGACCGGCGAGCCGGAATGGGTGGAGCTGGTGAACACCACCGCCGGCGGGGTCAATCTGAAAGACTGGCGTATCTGCGACCAGAGCGATTCGACAAGTCTGCCGGAGCAGACCCTGCCGTCGGGAGGCTACGTGGTAATCACGGGCGATTCGACCGGCGGCGTCAGTGGATGGGGGCCGGCTGTCTTTGTTATCGTTGTCCCGGACTTTCCGGCCCTCAATAATGCCGGCGACCTAGTGGTCCTGCTCGATCCTAACGCCGCGGTTATCGACCAGGTTGACTACGGTCTGTTCCCGCTTACTACCGCAGGCAGGTCTCTGGAAAAGGTACGCCCCGCGGCCCCATCACAGGAGACAACTTCCTGGGTTATATCCCCCGCGTCACAGGGTCACACCGCCGGTGGGAGAAACTCGGTGCTGCTGGCACTGGATCACACGGAGCTCACCCTGGAACCCAACCCGCTGCGGCTGAACACACCGGAGTCCATCCTGGCTGTCAATTACGTGACCCCTTTTCACGCCATCAACCTGCTGGTGGAGATCTACGACCTGGCAGGTCGTCGGCTGGGCACGATCTTCAACGAGGGGCCGGTGCCGGGAGCGGGGGTGGTCACCTGGGACGCCCGCAGCGTGGACCAGGTGCGCTACCGGACCGGCCAGTATGTACTACTGTTCCGGGCCAGGGATGCCGGGTCGGGCCGGCGCTGGGAGCGCATGGAGCGGCTGATCCTGGTTAGATAACATCATACCAGCTAGCAAAAGGCCGCGTCACCGCGGCCTCTGTAGAATTGTCACCTCAGGTGAGACAGGTCTACTAAATCTGAAAGCCAAACCCGATAGTGAGAGTAGAAAATGAACTCTTGTCAGGGACGATCCCTTCGACAAACGCCAGCCGGTACTTCACGTTTACGGCAAAGGGGATGAGCACCGGTTTGAACCGCGCCCCAAATTCAACATGGAAACCGGTCTTACTTATGACTTCCTTCTCTAGATCCGCAATATCCAGGGTTGCATTCACATCCCCGAGAAAGTCTTCCAAGAATTCTTTATCAAGAAGCGGAACGGTGGCGTGAAAACTCAAACCGCCGCCAGCGAATACATTGAACATTGGGACCTTAAAGAGCTTGCGCTGGACGGTAAAATACCCGGCGGTGCGCGCCCAGGCAAACTCCTCGGATAGATCCTGTCCAGTGGTTAGATTTGCATAGGTGACATCAAATTTGTTTAAAAAGATGTTCCCCCCCAGCTCTAGATCAACGAAAGGAATGATGTCGATAAAGAGATAAAATCCCCCTCCAATGGGTTTTGCCATTTCCTGCCGTGTAAAGTTGACACCCGAATTGGCGAGAAACAGGTCAGTGTAGGTCTGACTCTCGAAGGTGTAGCTGTCCTGCCCAAGATTGAGCCCTAAACCGATGATTGCCTGCGCCTGTTGGGTGGGGATCAGCATGGCTCCTGCGAGACCAAGAACTAATAGGGTTTTTTTCATGGGATGATGTCCTCCATTCGTAAGTTTCTAGCCATAAAAGCGAGTATATGGTAGTATGTAGTTTGGTACATTCCTCATTAATATGCAAGCAAATGATTTTGAAGCTGCAGCCCCCCATCCAGCCCGAATGGAAAGAGGTCCCCAAGTCCTGGGGGCACCCTTTCCACCCCATGTGCAGCTACCTGGCCATGTTCCCGCCGCGCATACCCCATTACTTTATCGAGCGCTTCACCCGCCCCGGCGACCGGGTGCTGGACCCCTTCAGCGGGCGGGGCACCACGCCAACCCAGGCCTGCGTGGAGGGGCGCCGGGTGTAGTCACCCGGGACGCCCGCAGCGTGGACCAAGTGCGTTACCGGACCGGCCAGTACGTGCTGCTATTTAGGGCCAGAGATGCCGGGTCGGGCCAGCGGTGGGAGCGCATGGAGCGGCTGATCCTGGTGAAATAAGAAAAATGTAAAACTTGACGTAGCGCACACCAAAACCAACCGGTAAGAAATTAACTTGTTTTCGGATCATGAAGATCATAGAATTAACGTGTCAATGAGACTGAGGCAGGCCGGGTACAACTGAAGCGGAAATCCACTGCCCCTATTATTATGCATGCGAGAGATTTCTAAATAACCTGACGAACCATGAAAAAGAAGGAGTATGAACCTTGAAGAACATCTGCGCCAAGCTGCTGCTTATTCCATTAATCTTTTCCCTGTCAACCCCTGCCTGGGGACAGAACGAAGGCCTTGAGGGAACCTTGAGACAGATGGTGGAAAAGAACGCTGAGGGCTACCTGCAGCCGATGGTAACCGCCTTTGGAACCGGCGTGAATAACGGCATTTTCAGGATTGCCCGCCCTCATAAAATCCTGGGTTTCGACCTTACGCTCAATGCCTCCTTCACCGCAATACCGGAGGCGGCCCAAACCTATGATTTTTTCATCCCGTCCACGGATGTGGAAACCATCACCTTCGAAATACCCGGGTATACTCCCGTTGATGTCACCCTGAATCTCGACGATTTTTACGAACAGGACCGCACCGTTTCAACCTTCTTCGGCCCGGAATTAGGCAGTCCGGATTTGGATCCAATCACCCCCGATCCGGCAGCGGCAGAGGCGGCCATCCGCAGCCAGCTGGCAGCCGGCGGTATTCCCCAAGTTGCAATTGACCTTATTGCACCTTCCTTCGCGGATACCATCGCTGAACATCTGCCGGACATTGCGATTGGCGGCGTGGTCAATACATCGGCATTCCCCATGATCATGCCCCAATTCGGGCTGGGATTACCTTTTGGCATCGAGCTTACCTTGCGCGGCTTCCCCAAATTTTCATTGGATGATTCTTCATCCGCTTCTTTCTTTGGTTACGGGATTAAAATCGGTTTGAACAGGTTCATACCGACCATCCCCCTGGTGTTCCCCGCCTTGTCGATAGGGTATTATGCCACCAATCTCGAGGTGGCCGACTTCATTACCGTCAATAACAGTATCCTTTCTCTTCAGGTCAGCAAAAGCGTTCCCTTCTTCACCGTCTATGGCGGGCTGGGCTTTGAGAACTCCAAGCTGGTGGTAGACGTCACCAACTTTCCCCTACTGGATACAAACGTAGAGATTTCAGGCACAAACAAGCTGCGCTATACCGCAGGCTTTCGCCTGAAGTTGGCCCTGCTCAGCATTAATTATGATTACAATGGGGGTGAGTACACCGCCCACAACATCGGCATCGGTCTGACGCTGCGCTAACCGGCCTTTCCAACCGCTTTGACGAAAAGGGACGCCCACCGGCGTCCCTTTTTGCTTTTGCCCTTCACCCTCCCGCTGCCGCAGCGTTACATTTCGCCAGCCATGCACGCCCCGGCCCTCACGCTAGACCCACCCATCACGCCGGTCTGGAAAGACCTGCCCAAGACCTGGGGGCACCCCTTCCATCCCATGTGCAGCTACATGGCCATGTTCCCGCCGCGCATACCGCATTACTTCATCGAGCGCTTCACCCGCCCCGGCGACCGGGTGCTGGACCCCTTCAGCGGGCGGGGCACCACGCCAACCCAGGCCTGCGTGGAGGGGCGGGTGGGCATCGCCAGCGACCTGAACCCCCTGGCCTACTGTCTCTCCCGCGCCAAGCTGGACCCGCCGGCCAAGCGGACGGTCCTGGCCCGGCTTAACAAGCTGGAACAGGGCTGTAAGGAAACTCCGGCGGCACTTCCCGACCGGAGCGATCCCATTGCTGTTGTTTTCCATCCCCATACCCTGCAGCAGCTGACCTACCTAAAGGCAGCCCTGACAGGCCCATCCGGCGGCCAGACGGACAACCGGGAAGACGTATTCATCCAGGCCACCATCCTGGGCATTATGCACGGCAAGTACCGCCGCAGCGGGACCGATTCCATCTTCCTGAGCATCGACATGCCCAACACCTTCAGCATGAGCCCCGACTATATCCGCAAATACGTGCGGGAAAAAGGGCTTGAGTACCTGCCCCTAGACGTCTTTGCCAACACGCGCCGGCGCATCGAACGGCTTTACCGCGAGGGCCTCCCGCCGGTCAGGGGCAGGGCCTACCAGCTCGACGTGCGCCGCCTGCACGAGGCGATAAAGCCTGGATCCATTCAGCTGGTGGTGTCCTCGCCCCCGTACCTGAAGGTGATCAAGTACGGGCTTTACAACTGGATCCGGCTGTGGTTTTTAGGCGTGCCGGTGAAGGAGGTTGATCGGAGCCTGGACGACAGCCACGCCCTGCCGGCTTACCTGAAGTTCATGGGTGAGACCATCCGGCAGCTGGAGCGCCTCCTCAGCCCCGGCGGTATGGCGGCCCTGGTCATCGGTGACGTGGCCCACAACGAAGAGCCTCCATTGAACCTGGCATCGGCGGTGTGGGAAGCGGCTGGCCCGGAGACCAGCCTGCGCCTGGTGGACATCGTGCCCGATGCCATCGCCGACAGTGCCAAGGTTACCAAGATCTGGAACGAGACTCGGGGGCGGGCCACCGCCGTGGACCGGATCCTGGTCCTGTGCAAGGGCGGGGAGCCAAGCGTCAACCAGCCCACAGTCAGTTGGTGAACAAATGCCCACGGTACCGCTCCCAAAGGTGTCAATTCGGCTGAACCGCGAAGAGATCTTCCAGCACTTTCCCTGGCTGCGGGACCGGGGTCGGCCGATGGTGATCTCCACCGATATTGATGGCCTGCTCTCGGCGGCTTTCCTGCACCACCACCTGGGCTGGCAGGTGGCCGGTTACTACGACCGCGCCACCCTCTGGCTCTCAACCATGACCGATGAACAACGGGAGCGGCTGGTCTGGGTTGACCTTGATATCTGCCGACCGGGTTGCCCGGCGCTGGGTCACCACATCCTGACCCTTACCGGGGACGCGCCCGCCGCGCTCAGCTGCGTATGCAACGCGAACCTTCTGGCGGGCATCGGCGCCGACAGCTTCACCAGCAAGTATCCCTTTTCCACCGTCCTTTTTCTTATGTGGCTGCACGAGGTCCCCCTACGGCGGGACCTGATAGCCCGGCTGCTGGTGCTCCACGCCGATTCCAGCTGGATCAACTACCAGTATTATGGTGATAACTGCCGCAGCTGGCAGCAGCGCCTCCCCGGCTACGACTGGCGCTGGCTCTTTAACCGGGTGGACTCGGAACGCTTCGAGCAGCGCATGCGGGACCAGCTTTACCCGCGGCTGGAGGACTTGGGCGCCTGCAATTCCCAGGGCCTGACTAGCAGCCGACACCTCGGGCTGAAAGGTGGGCAGCTACGCTTCAATCCTGACTGGGACGAGGATGTCATTCTCGGCGGGTACAGCCTGGCGGGAACCTACCTTAAATGGTCTCCGCCTCAGGCACCGGCCATCGCCCACCGTATCGAAGGGCGCCGTACCACAGCCGCGCTGGGCTCGACAGCATCTAAGGACTTTCCCGCCCAGCTCGTCAGCAGCGGGGTGTTTTCCTACGCCATCACCAGCCGTGATACCATTAACTTCACCCGCCTTGACTGGTAGGTCGTAGGAAGTGTCACCACAACATCCAAATAAGCTCCGGGATCCCATCGTATACATCAACGGGGAATGGGTGCGCCTGAATGAGGCCACCGTTCCCTTCATGGACAGCGGCTTCTGGTACGGCGACGGGCTGTTCGAGACCCTGCGGGTAACCAACGGCACCATCTTCCGTCCCCATAAGCACCTGGCCCGGATGCGAGAGGGGATGAAGGTCCTCAAGATCGATTTCCCCGTACCGGATGACCAGGTAGTGGCCCTCATGGAAAAGGCGGTACGGCTGAACAACCTACGGGATGCCCTCCTGCGCCTTATGTGCACCCGTGGAACCCTGGCGAGCACGCCCTGGAAACATCCTGGGCCCTCCAACCTTTACATCGGTTTCCGGTTCGCCGACGCCGAGCTCACCTTCCCCGTAAAGGTCATCTTCACCAGGGAGGAGAACTACCCTATTGCCCGCATGGTCCCGGCCATCAAGTCCATGACCTACCTGGGGAACATGCTGGCCATCGGAGACGCGGTAGCGCAGGGAGCCTACGAGCCGGTGTTTGTGAACTGCGATGGACTGGTCACCGAGTGCGCCATCCGCAACATCTTTTTCATCCAGGGCAGAACCCTGCGCACCCCGGACACCTCCCTGGGCATCCTGCCGGGAGTTATCCGGGACCTGGTGCTCGAGCTGGCCGGCGGCCTGGGGTTGGATGTGGACCTGTCTCCCATCCGCGCTGACGAAGTCAACCGCATGGACGAGGCCTTTATCTCCAGCACCGGCATTGGAGTATGTCCCTGCACCTGGGATGGCTTCCACGACTCGGATTTTGCCGTCACCTACCGCCTCAGGGAAGCGGTGGAGGCTACGGTGCAGCGGGAGACGGGGGGCTGACGGCAAGCCGTCAGTTTCGAGTTACGAGTTACGGGTTACGGGTTGCGGGTTGCGGAATGGTCGGCGAGCGTGAAGGGAAGGGCGAAGAGCGTGGGGCGTGGGAACCAGTTGGCAGTAGGCAGGCCTCGGCGTAGCCTACGGCGAGCCGGGCAGTAGGCAGTGAAGAGCGTGGGGCGGTCAACCTCCCGCCTTTAGCTGAAACCGGCGGCGAAGTCCGTTCTGCCAATTAGGTTGGATATGGCCGTCATGCTGCAAGCGACCCACAACGATGCCTGGAGCAATGTCCACCTCCTTGGCAAATGCCAGTATGTCTTCCCGGTAGAATTTACCCCTCCTGACAAAATCCTGATAAACCGTTGGTGGAATGAGCAGATCGGCGGCAAAGTAATCAGCAGCTTCTTCTTCGTCGGAAGAAGAACCGACACCCTGATTTTCGAGAAAACGGTTTCTCTTACCATGGAGTAAAATATGCGCGGCTTCATGGAAAAAGGTAAACCAGAAAATATCCTCCCATTTATATCTCAGGCTAAGCATAATCAACGCCTTATCGCTTGTAAGCCAGCGAGTGGCGCCATTAAGACGGGTTCCCGGCAGTTCAGGCTCGAGAGCCAATGCCACACCCGCCTGGCGGCACCATTCTTTCCTAGAGTAATCAATCTGCTCCGGCGACGCCTGGGTTAAGGTCCTGATGTGGTGAAGGGCGGCCACAAACTTTTTCCTGTCATACGGCTCGGTGTTGATTGTATCACCAGCCAATTCCCCGATACGTAGCCAAGCCACCACTGACCCAGGAGCACTTTTAAACGAAGGTGATCCACGAAATGCCGCCTGTAGCCTGTGATGATGTTCATTCCAAGCCTTTACCGAGCCGACCGCAAAGAAATTGAGCAGCTTCTCTACCGCATCAACATCGTCCTTCACCTGGCTGATGCAACCCCTTTCCACCAATTCCCTTACCGGAAAACGTTTGGCCCATGCGACTTCTGATTTTAGTGTTTCGTGGGCTGCCTGCTCTGCCAGGTGTAATCTATAGTACGATTCCAAGTTATTCCAGACAGCGGCAGATACACCGAGAACACGCTCAAACTGGATGGCCGTCTGAGACGTGACCGGGGCCTTGCCACCGATGATCAGACTGATCGTCTTGGCGGAGAGATCGCAGCGCTCGGCAAATTCAACTTTCTTAATACCGCGGCTCATGAGGGTTTCCTCCAGAATTTCACCTGGCGGAACCGCATAATCCGGAGCAAACTCATTCGCAGGCAGATTAGCCATCAGTGGTAATCCTCCACTTTAAGAATCATAATTGCCGTAATTGCTCCCAGGTCCAAGCCACTATCTGGTTTCCTTGGCAAGGGATCGTGGTTAGGTCTAAAGACAAGCCGGTGCGGTTGCTTTAGATCGACAGCGAACTGCCCCTTCCGTTGGCCTTTAAGCTCATGCCTTCGCTCCGGGGGCTTAATTGAAACTTCTTGGAGTGTCCTTGCCGCCCGCAGAACCGACATTCGCCTCGCAATAATCCTGCCCATTGCAGCACCATATTCCGCTTGAAGCAACCGTTCCGAGTTAAAAATCTTACGCAATTTACCGGTTTTAAATACAATCTCCACGAAATAATTTACCTGATAGGTAAAGCAATTCCAAATCTCATTTCCTTTTTCAAACATAACAAAGTATTTTCCCCGCCTTGTTTTCCTCTCCCCTCCTGTCTAAACTTCCCGTAGTATGCTAAACAAGCTCCTCATCGCCAACCGGGGGGAGATTGCCGTGCGGGTGATCCGCAGCTGCCGGGAGCTGGGCATTCCGGCGGTGGAGGCCCACGTGCAGCGGGAGACGGGGGGCTGACGGCGCGCCGTCAGTTTCGAGTTGCGGGTTACGGGTTACGAGTTTCGAGTTACGGAATGGTCGGCGAGCGTGAAGGGAAGGGCGAAGAGCGTGGGGCGTGGGAACCAGTTGGCAGTAGGCAGGCCTCGGCGTAGCCTACGGCGAGCCGGGCAGTAGGCAGTGAAGAGCGTGGGGCGGTCAACCTGCGGTAACCAGGGCAGCGACCCCGCGAATTTATTAAATGCTAGCATATTGCATGCACGTTGATCAATTCGTAAGTTTGGTCAAAAGGGAAGGAAAATGGCAACACTGACGGTCCGCAAACTTCCTGAGCAGGTCATCGCTAATCTAAAGGCACTGGCCCGACGGCATAACCGCTCTATGGAGCAGGAGGCGCGGGAAATCCTGCAGGCCACCACCGCTGACCGCCTGCTGGCCTGCGAGATCATTGAAAAGGGGTGGAAATCTCTACACCATAATATCAGTAAGGAAGATATTATCAGATCAATAAGAGAGGATCGGTCCCGCTAAATGGCAATCATGGTCCTTAATGCCAGTGTGATGGCCAGCTATGTGCTCGGGATAAAATCCACTGAGGCGGAGTTATCTGCCCTCATGCGCGGTCCCTTTGAATTCGTCGCTCCCGACATATGGCGGCCAGAACTTGCCAACACCTTCTGGAAATATATTCAAAAACAAGAGATAACGCTGGAAGAAGCCGAAGAATTGTTACGCCGGGCCGAGACCCTTCTTTCATATACGGTGAGCAGTCAGGAACTATGGTCACTGGCATTGGTGCTTGCATCCCAGGAAAACCACCCGGTTTACGATTGTTTTTACCTTGCCCTTGCAATGGAGAAAAAGACAAAGGTCATTACTTATGATCGGATGCTTTGGTCCAAGTTTGGTGACCTGGCCAATGCTCCTAAGGATATTCTCCCCTAGCCGAAAATCAACTTAGGGGGATTGCCTTTAATGGCCACCTCGTCTGTTATTGCTAAATCTTAACATACTCACTAAACTCCTCCCGCACTATGCTTAACAAGCTCATCATCGCCAACCGGGGGGAGATTGCCGTGCGGGTGATCCGCAGCTGCCGGGAGCTGGGCATTCCGGCGGTGGCTATCTATTCCGAGGCCGACCGCAGCGCACCTACCACGTGCGCCTGCGTGATGAGCTGGACCTGACCATTGAGAAGCTGGGCCTAAAGGACACCACGCGGGACCACAGCGGCCAGGTGGCGGCACCCATCCCCGGTCTGATCACGTCCGTGGCCGTGGCCGTTGGAGCCGAAGTTGCCGCGGGAGAGCAGCTGCTGGTCCTGGAGGCCATGAAGATGGAGAACGAAATCACCGCGCCTATGAGCGGGACGGTTGCGGCCGTGCACGTCTCACCAGGCGAGCCGGTTGAAAAAGGGACACCCCTGGTGGTGCTGGAGGGGCAGTGAGGAATGAAAAATGAAAAATGAAGATTGAAGATTGGGGAGTCCGCCTTTTTTTACCGCAGAGTTCGCAGAGAGCGCTGAGGAGGAATATTTCAGGTCAAAGAAGGGGATTGATGATTTGTCCGGCGCCTGCCTGGCGTGCACGCTTGATAACATCCACGGCAGACAGGTAGCGCAGCGTAGACGGATTGTCGATTGGCGATTGAAGATTGATAGCCTTTAGACAGCCTTCGCCTAAGTAAAGAAGTGATCATCGGGTTTTAGCTCTCGATTTTTTCCGGGGGCTTTTCTTTCTCTGGCTGGCCTGCCGCAGCAGGGGACCGGTGAGCCACCACAGGTAGAATCCCGAGGCAATGGTTACCAGGCCCAGGATAGAGGTGACCCGGACGATCCAGGTACGGGTGTTCTCCCCGGCCGGGTCGTTCCCGAACGGTAGCCACCACAGGACGCTGCCGGCCCGCCGGAAGAGGCTGCGGCGGGCGGTCACGCGACCCGTATTGGCACTGACGTAGATGGCGGAGACCTTCCGGTTGCTGAGGATCACCCTCCACGCGGGGACGGGACCCCGGTACTCGCCACTCTGCTCCGCTACCTTTTCCACCCTGCGAACCGGCACTTCGGAAGCGAAGTCGGCCACGGCCACGGCCGCGGCGGTAGTGCGGTCAATGGGGGAGAGCTGCTCGCCGGTGATGGCGTTGTAGGTCTCGGCGTGGCGGTCGTCCTGGACGAAGCGGTAAACGGGTGTATTGAGCAGCTTGCCCAGCTGGATATCCTTCACCCAGGCCAGTTGGCTGTTACGGATCAGCGGCGTAATGGTGGCCAGGTAGTTTTCGTACTTCAGGTTTGCCGTCTCCGCCGAGGCGATGTCAACTTTACCCTGGGTGGTGGTGCTCACCCAGGAGAAGTAGATGCCTCCCAGAGACCACAGCAGCAGCTGGATGCCGACGATAGGCCACAAGCGGCGGTGCCAGGTGCGGATGAATTTCTGTCTGGATCGGCGGGACATGGGCGTATTACTCCTGTCAGGTTAGTGCTTGTGCAAGTAGGAACATATCGCCGGAAATTATGGCCTATCGCAGCGATTACGAGGAAAAAAGGCGAGGCTCCGCCCCTGACCGGCAAAGGCCGGTGGAGCGAAGCCCCTATTATGAGTAAGCGCGGGTGAGCTAGGCGCTCTCGCCTTCGCCGGCTTTCTTTCTCTTTTCGAGATAGCCGATCAGCAGGAAGGCCAAGCCAACCGCTATTGGCAGGAACCCCCAGGCGGCAGCTTCCATTACCCTGGCAGAGAACCACAGGGCCAGGGTAAAGGCCACACCCAGGAAGGTCCAGACCAGTCCCAGGTTCAGGTAGTTCCGCTGCTTCGGCGGCGGGAAAGGCACCTCGATGCCCTTCGCGATGGCCGCCACGATTTCCCGGCTCTGAATCTGCCGCTTTTTGTAATTGTATACAATAAGGAATACTAAAACGACAGCGGCAGCGCCAAAGGTTGATAGCATAGCTACGATTGGAATAAGTTCACCAAGCATGATATTGCCTCCTTTCTGCCCGTTGGACGGACTGGCCCAATAAATTGTTGCACTTTTTTTCCCCGGCCTGTAGGTTGGGAGTGCAACAATTTGCATTGTTCGGGGGTCTTACAGGTGATGACAGCGGTCGCTGACCAGGATATTTTAGACAGCTTCCGGTCGGGGGACCGGGAGGCGGCCTTTCAGCGACTGGTGGAAATCCACGGGAAAGCCATGTACAACATCGCCTTATTTACCTTGAATGACGAAATTCCGGCCCAGGACGCCACTCAGGACGCCTTCATCAGGATCTATCGGGGGCTGGGCAGGTTCAAGGGCACGGCCAAGCTGAGCACCTGGATGTACCGCATCGTGAAAAACGTCTGCTACGATTACCTCCGGAAGCAGCGCCCCGCGGGACTGGATGAGGAGTTCGACGCGGAGGCGTTGGCCGATACCGCCGGGAACGATCCCGGGGCGGCCTACCAGTCCAACTGGCGGCACGCGCAGCTGCGCCGGGCGGTGGGGCAGCTCCCCT
>CAZQOY010000027.1:0-19281 GCA_964595095.1 uncultured bacterium
TGAGCATGGCCATGCGTTCCAGCCCCATTCCAAAGGCGTAGCCGGTCCACTCGATAGGATCAAGGTCCACAGCCCGCAGGACGTTAGGGTGAACCATCCCGCAGCCCAGTATTTCCAGCCAGCCGGTGCCCTTGGTAACACGGTAGTCCGTTTCGGTCTCCAGACCCCAGTAAATATCCATCTCAGCGCTGGGCTCGGTGAAGGGGAAATAGCTGGGACGGAAGCGCGTCTTGGTATCAGGACCGTACAGCTCCCGGGCAAAGTATTGCAGAGTCCCTTTCAGCTCGCCCATGGATGTGTTCCGGTCAACTACCAGACCCTCGACCTGGTGAAAAGTGCAGTAGCTCCGTGGGCTGATGGCCTCATTCCGGTACACCCGTCCCGGCATGATTATGCGCAGCGGCGGCTTCATGGTCTGCATGGCGTGGATCTGGTTGTTGGATGTGTGGGTACGCAGCAGCAGATCCTTGTTGATGTAAAAGGTATCCTGCATATCCCGGGCCGGGTGATCCTGCTGAAAGTTCAGGGCTTCAAAGTTGTAGAACTCGGTCTCTACTTCAGGGCCATAGAAGACGGAAAATCCCAGCCTGAAGAAAATATCCTTGATCTGTTTTTCAATCCGGGTTACGGGGTGGATGGTCCCCAGCGGCATGGGATCACCCGGCAGGGTCAGATCCAGGCGGAGCTCTTCAGTTGGCTTCGCCGAGCGAGCCTGTTCCTCAACCGCCTCGATTGCGGTTTGGAAGTACTCCTTTGCCAGGTTAAGCTGCCTGCCGGCCTCCGGG
This sequence comes from uncultured bacterium, assembly GCA_964595095.1. GTDB lineage: Bacteria > Fidelibacterota > Marinisomatia > SCGC-AAA003-L08 > TS1B11. The sequence goes on from CAZQOY010000027.1 coordinate 786, forward strand.
CGTTCTTCGGCAGGCAACGCGCCCAGGCGGGCAAAAAGGGCGGCCAGCTTCCCTTTCCTCCCCAGGAACGCAACACCGAGCTGCTCGACAGTCTCATCGCTGGCCCGGACAGCCTCAAGACGGCGGTCTAACTCCGCACGGACCTGCTTAATGTCCGCGAGCAGACCCACTTGCTACTAGGAGATGGATTTTACCAGGGCTTCAAAGCCCTCAGGATCGTTGACAGCCATATCGGCCAGGATCTTGCGGTTTAGCTCCACATTACGGTCACGCAAAGCGTGCATGAACTGAGAGTAACTCATGCCCTGCTGCCTGGCTGCGGCATTGATCCGAATGATCCAGAGACGGCGGAACTGGCGCTTGCGCTGGCGCCGGTCGCGATAAGAATACCGCAGGGCTCTAATGACGGCATCCTTGGCGGTTCGGAAATTCCGTGACCGGGCTCCATAATAGCCCCTGGCCTGTTTGACTATCTTTCGATGCCGTCGGTGTCGGGGTATACTGCTGTTGGCTCTTGGCATGATCTAATCCCTATGCGATGATCATTTTTTTCACGCGCTTGACTTCTACGCGGGTCAAGATCGTGCCCTTACGGAGCCGCCGCTTCCGTTTCGGTGTCTTTTTAGTCAGAATATGGCTCTTGTTGGCCCTATTCCGCCTGATTTTGCCAGAGCCCGTGATTTTAAAGCGCTTGGCGGCGCCTCGGCGGGTCTTCATCTTCGGCATTTTTCGTGTTCCTTCTTCGTTACTTTGGTACCAGGTAGACGATCATGCTGCGACCTTCCACCATCGGCGACTTGTCTACTTCTGAGTAATCGGCTAACATTTCGATTACTCGGTTCAGGAGGGTCGTGCCCAGGTCCTGGCGGGACAGTTCCCGACCCCTGAATCGGACCGTAATTTTCAATCGGCTGCCATCCTGCAAGAACTTGATGGCATGGTTGATTTTAGTTTCCAGGTCATGATCTCCAATGGCAGGGCGCATGCGCACTTCCTTGTTGGCGATCACGTGCTGCTTCTTCTTACTTTCCCGCAGCCGCTTCTGCTGATCGTACCTGAATTTGCCAAAGTCCAGGATCTTGCAGACGGGTGGGTTTGCTTTAGGGGCCACTTCGACGAGATCCAGGCCCTGGTCTTCGGCCGCCGTCATTGCATCCTCAAGTGAGACAATGCCCAGCTGCTCTCCACTCCTGCCCACCAGCCGAACTCGAGGGGCGGTAATCTGTTCATTGACGCGGGGCGACGAATTATCCTTGGTTATGGGCGGCACTCCTCTCTTTGTTTTTCACTTCCCGGTCAAGCCGGACAAGCACTTCATCCAGGGGCTGGCTCCCCAGGTCACCCAGATGTCTCCGACGGAGAGAAACCGTGTTCGCTTCCGCCTCACGCTCGCCGACGATCAACATAACCGGTATCTTTTGTAGTTCAGCCTGCCTGATCTTGGCTCCGATCTTTTCATCACGCGCATCCACTGCTCCCCTGAAGCCCGAACTTTTTAGGGTTCCCTCGACTTTAAGGGCGTATCCCAGGGCCTTTTCCGAGACCGGCAATACGATGGCCTGTACCGGTGAGAGCCATAGAGGCAGATCACCGCCGGTGTGCTCCAGGTATACACCGATAAAGCGCTCAACCGAGCCCAGGACCGCCCGGTGTATTATCACCGGACGCTGCTCAGTAGAATGGGCATCAATGTACTTCAGTTCAAACCGATCTGGAAGGGAAAAATCAAGCTGGATGGTAGTAAGCTGCCACTTGCGTTTGAGAGCGTCCCGAAAATCAAAGTCGATCTTCGGACCGTAAAAGGCACCTTCGCCGGGATCAACCCGGTAAACGATCCGGGCCTCTTTCAGGCTCTCGGCCAGGATAGTCTCAGCCCTATCCCAGAGATCGGGATTGCCCATGAACTTTTCAGGCCGGGTTGAAAGCAGGACCTCTACATCCTCAAACCCGAAGGCGTCATAGACTTCCTGGACAAAAGTAAACAGGCTGCGGATTTCAGAGCCGATCTGGTCCGGTGTGCAAAAGATATGGGCATCATCAATAGCGAAACTCCGCACCCGGGTTAAGCCAGAGACCACGCCGGCCTTCTCATACCGGTGGAGACGGCCGAAATCGGCCATGCGAATAGGAAGGTCCCGGTACGACCGCAGCTGGGAGGCGTAGATGAGGGCGTGGCCGGGGCAGTTCATCGGCTTAACTCCCATCCACTCGTCCTCGTTTTCGCCCTGGGGAATCAGGAACAGGTTCTCCCGGTAGTGCTCCCAATGACCGCTTCGCTTCCAGAGCTCGACGTCAAATATCTGCGGGGTGATGACCTCCTGGTAGTCATACTTGCGATACAGCGAGCGGATGTAGTCCACCAGTTCCAGGTAGATGATGGCTCCCTTGTGATGGAAGAAGGGGCTGGCCGGCGCTACCGGGTGGAAGGAGAACAGGTCCAGTTCCTGGCCCAGTTTCCGGTGATCGCGGCGTTTGGCTTCCTCCTGCCGGTGGAGATAATCTTTGAGGCCCTTTTTATCGGCCCAGGAGGTGCCGTAAATGCGCTGGAGCATCTTGTTGCGCTCATCGCCGCGCCAGTAGGCCCCCGAGGCAGCCAGGAGCTTGAAGTGCTTGATTCTGCCCGTAGACGGCACATGGGGACCACGGCACAGGTCAATGAAATTGTCCTGCTGGTAGACAGAAATGGGATTGTCCTCATCAACCTCATCAAGGATTTCCAGCTTATAGTCCTCACGCCGTTCCTTGAACAGGATTATCGCCTCCTGCTTACTCAGCTCCAGGCGCTTGATGGGATAGTCACTGGCGGCCAGGCGCCCCATTTCTTCCTCGATCTCCGCCAGCATTGCCTCAGAGATAGGGCGATCCAGGTCAATGTCGTAATAGAACCGCTCCTCAATAGCCGGACCGATAGCTATTTTTGCCTCAGGATACAGGTTCTTGATAGCGTGAGCCATCAGGTGAGCGGTGCTGTGCAGCAAAACCACATGACCGCGCTGGTCCTGCCTGGTGACAATTTCAACACTGGCGTCGTTTTCGATAGGATACTGGAGGTCGACGAGGTCATCGTTAACCAGAGCGGCGACGGCGTCGTCATAGAGGCGCTGACCGATGGACAGAGCGATTTCAGCGGGCGTGGCGCCCGGTTTGACCGTTTCGACGGATTCGTCGGGGAGTGTGATATGTATCTCTGACATCAACAGTTCGTAAATGCTTGACGGCACGCATAACTCTGTCCAAGGATTAATACGCCGAAAATTAAGCTACCTCATTCACGGGGGCGAATTTAATTTCGCCGAGAGCATGGTACAACTATCGAATAAACAAATAATCTCGCGAAGAAGAAGCATGGACGCGCCAGTGTCAAGAGAACGGAGGTGCATCTGCTGTTCCCGAAGGTGTATCTGGAGGAGAAGTTTAAAACTGCTATTTAGATTTGATTAAGAAGCTCAAAATACCGATCTCTGGACATACCGGCTGTCTTCATATTAGACTTTATTATGTCCCGTCCAACTTCACTGTATTTTGGGATAATAACAGGCCGGATTATTCCGGACTTCGTCATAGCGATATGATCGCCTTTAGTGCGATCAATGGTGAATCCGTCCTTTGAAAATATTTTGACTTGAGTTTGCCAATCAGTGGGCGCGAGCCTGGGCACGTTGGACACTCCCTAAGAAAAGCGGCACTTTAAGAATATTCTTGGGAGTAGGTCGTCTTGGCCTTCGATGGGTGGGTCGGAAACCGCTTTCCTTAAGAACCTCATCAAGAGTTCCCCTCTCGAAGCATGATTCAAAAAATAGTTGTAGAGCCTCGATAAGATTGCTTTTTGCTTTAGCTTCAGTCATTCCCTGACTATGAATATCCAGGATCGGGCAGGAAGCTATATGCCATTTCCCTTCCTGTTTCATTTTATAGGGTAATTGAAACTCGAATGTAACTAGTGGGCTCATGGGGCACCCTCTCAATATATCTTATTGGTCAATTCAACAATCTCCAATCACTCATGCTCGACTGCAAGTCTCACTTGAATATACGAAGAATTCGGGCTAATGATTCCATCAATATTGTAATCAAGCGGTCATTGAGGAACCAAAACCCCCTCAAATTAGAGCACTTTGGTGTGTTTTGCTTTTTTACCCAGCCCGGCGGAAGTATAAACGTGTCTAAAATGTTTCCCCAAGGGGAATAAACAAGAGCCCAGTAGTGATTCTAAGTCCTTGATAATGCCCGTGGTCGATACTGGACTTGAACCAGTGACCTCTTGCATGTCAAAAAGGATATTCACAAAGGGGTCATGGAATTATGAGACTAAACAGGGACCATCTTCCCTGTTCCTCACATCTCCGTATCGACGGGGCGAAATTTACCGCCCCCGTTTTCCTTGTGCAACCTTCTGATACTCCTTCGGCAGCGGCTTGCGTCATACCTCCGTCTGCCGGACCCTGACAGAAACGGGAAATATCTATCTGGTGAAGGAGCTGCTGGGTCATGCCTTGGTCAAGACGACCGAGGTGTATTTGCGGTTTCCGAAGGATTATTTGGAGCGGGTATTCATGGATGCAAACTCACATAAAGGAGGATCAAATAAATAGTAAAGGCGATAATCGATGCCTTCAAGTGACCGACAATGTCAACATGAAGAGAAATCTATTTATTATACAAGCCTATGCTCGGGATAACTCGCTGTGGTACATTGAACGAAGCAGAGTGTAAACTAATCGGCATTCATCCCGTTGCTAGTAGATATCCTTCAACCTTCTTTCTCAAGCCCTGACTCAGGTCGTCGAGTTTCAACCTTTCTCCGCGGACTGCATTCCCGAGTATCTCTTTCAGGCGTCCGGCAGTATATCTCTTCACCCTTTGCTCTCGAATTATGTCAACTATGTGATAGGCTATCAGTCCAAGCTTCCGATACGAGAGATGGCATAGATCGTGATGGATCCTTCTTAGGCCCTCAACATGTGATAGACCGATTGTTGGCTCGGAGTCTATTCCTTTTTCTCGAAGATACTCTCGATTCAACGGGACGATGTCAATAGTCTCAAGATGATCATGCGCTGAAACCATAGCCAGTACGGCTTCATCCATTTTATTTTCAGATTCTATCTTCCAAACAGATAGATTATTGTTTGTTGTTTTCATGCAATTCGTTATCGCGTCAGCAGACACATCCTCGCCAGCGCAAATGTCTGTTTGGAGCCATTTGCCCTTATCGATTTTCCTAACGAGTAGAGACACTGTATTGCTTCCGCAAGTCTGAGACCACCTCATCAATGTATTCCTGGAGCCACTGTGTTGAAACACTCAGATTCTCAAGAATCTGGAGACTATCTAACGACACCCAGCTTTCGTATGCCCTAACTCCGCACTCCTGAATCTGTTCGTTGCTGTGCGAAAGAGCTGCAAGCGCCATGGTCTGACCCTGAGGATAAACCTCGGAATATTCCATACGTGCTATGAGTCGTAAAATGCCAAGGGCAATAGGGACATTCTCAAAGTTTTCAACAAACAGCGAGTTTAACCATTCTTTTGTAACTAAGGCATTTAATGATATTTGATCCCTCACAAGCTTGTCTGCCTTGGTCTCGATGCCGTACTCGAAGTCATCTTCAATAATTAATGTCATAAGGTTAGAGGTAAATTGGGTTCTGAGTAACCTCAGACGATTCCTATTCACAACGTTTTCGTCTATGGTAGTTGTACTTACTCTAAGCATTTCCTCTTCGAACCCATGCGTTGTTTCACCCGCAATACGTCCGGTTTCTGTTTCCAATTGTTCGAGGAAGAAATCGGAAGCAACAGGTTTGGGCTGCTCCGCCTCAGTTTCGCTCGACCGTTGGACCATCGGACTATCCATGTAAGTATCCTTCCATTTCGGCTAGAAGATGCTTGTGAAGATCAAAAACATGGTCATAAAAGCTGACGAGGTGATGTTTTTCGAACCTATATTCCTCATTATCATGAACAGTATTGATATCGAATCCTAGTCGTAGTCGATCAAAAGGCACTCTTTCTTCCGCCGTGCCGAACTCTCCTTTTACTCGATTTACACTCGTAATAACATTAAGGGTTTCATCAAGACCTTCCATCTCAAAAGCTTTCTTCGAAACCGTTCGCCAGTTCCATTCGAATGGCGGAGTCTCTACATAGAATGTGGGGGGCTTAAATAGCCTTAAGTAAGCCTCTGAGAGTTCCGAGTCGCTCATTTCAGCCAATAGGAAATCGGTGACCAGAGAAAGACGATTGGCTTTCTTCTTGAACCGAGATAGTATTCTGTCAATGAAGTCAGTTGCATCATTACAGAACCCATCCACTTCGCCAAGGTTGACTCCTTTGAGATCTGTTGGATTCTTTTCAATGTAAACTCGGATAGACGGGAAATTCACAGTCCACTCGTTTGAAGGGCTCGACAAACGGAGACGCACTTGTGGCTGGGGACTTCCAAGGCCTATTTCTTGAAAGGTATTCGGAATCAATTCCTTGTCTTTGAAAAGGTCCATCAGGGTTTTTATGATATCAGGTGTCGGAATTATACTTTGCGCCTGTATGAATGCGCTAGCTTGGTATTTCATTCTCACATCTATCATTACAGACTCTCAATTATATTACGAACTGATATTGGTAGTTTGATCTGGGACCATATAGGGACAATTTTTTAGGCGTAAATGGGCTAGTATGTACAAAATAAGCCGGCTATGTTTGGTCAACTGGGGCTCTAGCATCGGTATTTGTCAAGGTTTCACAGGAAAAAACACTCGTGGTCGATACTGGACTTGAACCAGTGACCTCTTGCATGTCAAGCAAGCGCTCTAACCAAACTGAGCTAATCGACCATTCCTACGACGGGGGCCAATTTACGGGGTCAGGCGGGAACATGTCAACGCCCAGCACCGCCGCACAGCCAACCTACTTGTTATGGGCCGTCTGCCCATCCGGCTGGAGAATCCGCTGATAGGCTAATGGATCTTGCAGAATCTCCACCGCACGCTTGTAACCGGGATCGTCCTGCAGGCCGGAATGAGTGCGCTCTCCCGGTCCCCCGATTATACTGGCAAACTCCAGGCGCAGCAGCCGCCTGAGCTGCTCGTATTCATCATCGAAAGCGGTCGCCGCCCGGGCCTGGTAATAGGCCTTCAATTCGCCCAGGTCCACCTTTCCGTCGAACGACTCCAGTTTCTCCAGGTTGGTTTCAAAGGATTCCAGTTCCCTTTCGCCGGGGAATGTTACCTTCACACTCTCGGCCTCCATAAACCGGCGGAAATCTTCCATGATCACGTCAGAAACGATCACCGGCAATGAGAGGTCATACTTTTTCTGGTGCCGGCTGGCGAAGGTAAAGAAGAGTGACCAGATGCGGCTGGCCAGGGGTGTCAATAATTGAGAGTCCAACTCAGTATCAGGCATAATACCCCCACCCCCTCGTACTGTTCGGCCGCCACGCGTCACGAATAGCGAGTCCCGCTTATCGAGGCCATCGGTCAGGACGCCGTTGCCCAGGTAGTCCTCTTTCTGTATCAGGCGCCCGGATGGAATGTAATACTTGGCCGTGGTCAATTTGAGGGCTGTATTTTTCCCTACCTGGAAAATACTCTGTACCAGACCTTTCCCGAAGGTTTGTTCACCGACGATAACTCCGCGGTCCAGGTCCTGGATAGCGCCGGCCACGATCTCGCTGGCGGAGGCGGAGCCCTGGTTAACCAGAATAGCCAGGGGTGTCCCGGGTTTAAGCACCGGTTCGCTTTCGGAGTAGTATTCGCGGGTCATTTTTTTTATGCGGCCCCGGGTCTCCACAATCAACAACCCGGGCTCCACCAGGGCATCAACCATCACCACCGCGTCCTGCAGCAAGCCGCCGGGATTGTCCCGCAGATCAATAATCAGGCCATTTATGCCCTGCCCCTGCAGCTCCTTGACGGCTTTCCTGAATTCCTGAGCTGTATCCCGGGAGAAGCGTGTAATCCGAACGTAGCCGATGCCGTTATCCACGCCGTAATAAGGCATGTCGTTAACATTGATCTCCTCCCGGACCAGGGTAATATCCAGGGGATCTCTCTCGCCATAACGCTTAAGGGTGAGCGTTACCTTAGTACCGGGTTTGCCGCGGATCCTGTTAGCCGCCTCATCCGTTCGAAGGTCATGCGAACTCTCATCATCAATTTTTATTATCTTATCACCGGGACGTACGCCGGCCCGGTAGGCGGGGGTGTCCTCAATTGGCGCAATCACGGTAAGGGTATCGCCACGAACACTCAACCGGATTCCGACCCCCCCGTACTTGCCACGAGTTAACATACCTACCGATGATTGGTCTTCCTCCCGGATGAAAACCGTGTAGGGATCGAGGTCGTCAAGCATCCCCCAGATGCTGGCCTCTATCAACTCATCACTATCGATCTCATCCACGTATTCGGAGAGGAGATGCTTAACCACGTTGTTGTAGGCACGGAGATTGGTGGAAATGGACCTGAACAGGTCGGTAGCCGCAACAGCGCCCAGTCCGAATATAACAACGACGGCAGCAGCGATTAAAAGGTGGTAACGTTTCATATTCTCATGAATCCTTAATGATTTCTTTTTCCACGTGTGTTGCAATTTCCCCGGCGATTTTTTCCTTTGGCTGGTCACCATCTATGACCAACCAGTTGCCTGGTGCCGCCTGGGCCATTGTCAAATACCCCTGACGAACCCGCATCTGGAAGGCCCTCCCGGCGCTCTCCATACGATCGGCGTAGGAACCTAGTAAACGGGTGGCGGCGACGTCTACACTCAGATCAAGCAATACCTTGAGGTCAGGCTGAATGTTGTTGGTAGCAAATTCCTGGATAGTAATGATCTCGTCCAGCGGAAGTTCCCGCCCATAGCCCTGATAGGCAATGGTGCTGTCAGCATAGCGATCACATATGACTATCTCACCCCTTTCCAGCGCCGGGATGATAACCTCATGAACCAGCTGAGCCCTGGCCGTTGAGAACAGGAGGGCCTCAGCCCGTTTGCTCAGGCCCCGGCTGTGATGGTCCAGCAGCAGGCCCCGTACCTGTTCCGATAATTCCGTGCCACCTGGCTCACGGACCACGCCTACTGTCCTGCCGAGAGCCTCTATTCGCTCTTTCAGCAAGGCAACCTGTGTGGATTTGCCCGAGCCGTCTATGCCCTCGAATGTAATAAACTTGCCCGTCATGACAGTCCCTCTTTTCCAATTACCAGAACACATTCTCCCTTTGGGGGCTGCTGGCTAACGTTGGCCAAAACTTCTTCTACGGTCCCCCTTACCATGCTCTCAAACTTCTTGGTCAGCTCCCGGCAGAAGGCCATGCGGCGGCTGCCGAAGTGAGTGAGAATATCCGAGAGGGTATCGGACACTCGCAGGGGAGACTCGTAGATAACCACCGTCCCATCAAAGGCGGCCAGTGACTGCAAACGGCCGGCACGCCCCTTTTTCCTGGGAAGAAATCCTTCAAACAGGAACCGATCGGTAGGCAGCCCGCTTATCACCAGGGCCGCCAGGAGAGCACTGGCACCAGGTACGGGGACTATCGGTATTCCCCGCTCGGCCGCCAGCTTAATGACGCGATATCCCGGATCGCTGAGGGTGGGTGTACCGGCATTACAGACCAGCGCAATGCTGTCGCCCGCTTCAAGAAATGATAATAGCTCCTGCGCCCGGCGCTCTTCGTTATGCTCATGGTACCTTATCATGCGCTTGGAGATATCATGACGCTTCAGTAGAATACCCGTATGGTTGGCGTCCTCAGCGGCAATGAGATCAACCTGTTGCAGTATTTCCAGTGCCCGAATAGTAATGTCTTCCAGGTTACCGATTGGGGTGGATACCACGTAGAGTGTTCCGTCAAGCACCTAAGCTAAGCAGCTCCTCACAGATTTAGTCAGCAGGTCGTATGCCAGATCAATCTCCCCCCGTGTAATGATCAGATGCGGGCGGAACCTGACGGTACGATCACCGCATCCGATGACAATGGCACCGTTGTCATATATGGCCGACAGTACCGCATCCCGCTCGGTTCCCGACGGCAGATCAACGGCGGCGAACAGGCCTTTGCCCCGTGCATTTGACACATAGCCGGGAAACTCATCGGCCAGGGCTTCCAGCTTCTCCAGCAGGTACTGGCCCTGAGTCCGGGCTCCCTCAACCAGGCTCTCATCACGAATTACCTGGAGGATCAGGCTGAAGCGCACCATGTCCACCAGACTGCCGCCAAAAGTGGAATTGAGCCGGTTGGATTCGTTGAAGACATTGCTCTCCACTTCATCCAGACGCCGTCCCGCCAGAATGCCGCATACCTGACTCTTCTTACCGAAAGCAATGATATCCGGGCGGGCATCCTCACCGAAATGTTCATGAGCCCAGAAAGTGCCGGTGATACCGACACCGGTCTGCACCTCGTCGTAAATCAGAATGATCTCCTCTTCGTCGCAGACCTGACGCAGGCTGACGGCGAACTCGGGGCGGATATGATTATCGCCCCCCTCTCCCTGAATAGGCTCGATGATGAGGGCGGCAATATCGTGGGGATTGTCGTGGATGGCCTGTTTAATCTCACCCAGCGCCTTCTCCTCCAACGCCTCCACCTCCCGTTGAACCGCTTCCGTAATGGGATATCGCAGTCGAGGATGAGTGACCCGGGGCCAGTTAAATTTAGGATAATACATGGTTTTCCGGGGGTCGGGGCTGTCCATCATACTCATCGTATAGCCGGTGCGGCCATGGAAGCAGTGCTGGAAGTGAACGACCTGGCTGCCCTTTTCGCCATGGCCGGCGGCCAGGTTTTTTCTTACCTTCCAGTCAAAGGCCGCCTTGAGGGCGTTCTCTACTGCCAGTGCCCCCCCTTCGATGAAGAAAGCATATGGCAGGTAGTCCGGGATGCCCGCCTCCTCAAAAGCGGCTACAAACTCGGCGTACTCACGGGCATAAATGTCCGACAGGGTAGGCTTGTTGACGGCTGCGGCCACCAATCGCTCTTTGTTGGCAATCAGTACCGGGTGGTTGAACCCAACGGTCATGGAGGCAAACATGGCGAACAGATCAAGATACTCCTTCCCGGTAACGGCATCAACGATCCAGGAACCGTGGCTTTTTTCCAGGTCGACCACGGCCTGGAAACCGTCGGTCAGGGCGTGGCGCCCGATTACCTGGCGTACGTCCTGGGGTGCAATTGATGATGTCATAGCGTTCAAGATTCTCGTTTACCGGTTATCGATTTGCGCTCGTTGTAATCTGCCGCTATAGTCCACGTAGACCGTCTTGGGCTCACTGAAGAACTCATATACAGCCTCGCCGCCTTCGCGATGGCCGTTGCCGGTGTTCTTTACTCCCCCGAAAGGCATGTGACACTCGGCGCCGATGGTAGGGCCGTTGACGTAGGTGATGCCAGCCTGGATGTCCCGTATGGCCGTGAAAGCGGCGTTCACGTCCCGGGTGTAAATCGAGGAGGACAATCCGTAGTCGGTGGCATTGAGCAGCTCAATCGCTTCCGCCAGGTCACTGGCCTTCATGACCGAAAGCACCGGCCCGAAGATTTCCTCGTCGTGAATCTTCATACCGGGGACCACGTCGGTAAAGATAGTGGGCTGATAGAAGGTTCCGTTGTCCAGGCCGCCGCCGGTGGCGAATTCGCCCCCGAGTACCAGCCTGGCACCTTCTTTTTTCCCGATCCTTACATAGTCGTGGATCTTCTTCCGCGCCCCATCGTTAATGACCGGCCCCACGTCCACCGCCTCATCCAGACCGTTGCCGAGCTTGAGATTCCGGGTGGCATCAACGAGCAGCTCCAGGAATCCATCGTGGATGGTTTTATGAATAATCAGACGGCTGGTGGCCGTGCAGCGCTGGCCGGTGGTACCGAAAGCGCCCCACAGCACCCCTTCCAGGGCCAGGTCCTGGTCGGCATCGTCCATGACGATCTGGGCGTTCTTGCCGCCCAGCTCCAGGGAAACCCGCTTCAGCTGTTCCCCCGCGGTGGCGTTAATAGTCCGTCCTACAGCGGAACTGCCGGTGAAGGAGATAGCGTTGATGTCGGGGTGGTTCACGATGGCCGTTCCTACTTCTCTTCCGGTGCCGTGGACAAGGTTGATGACCTTCGGTGGCACACCGGCTTCCAACAGGATTTCCACCAGCCTGGTAGCCGTGGCGGGTGTATCTGATGCCGGCTTGAAGACTACCGTATTGCCGCTGGTAAGGGCCGGAAAGAGCTTCCACGCCGGTATAGCCATGGGAAAGTTCCACGGCGTGATCACTCCCACCACCCCCAGGGGCAGGCGGGTGGTGAGATTGAACTTGTCTGGCAGTTCCGATGGGACGGTCTGGCCGAACATTCGCCGGGCCTCGCCGAAAGCGTAATAAGCGGTATCAATGCCTTCCTGGACGTCACCGCGGGTCTCGGCCAGGACCTTCCCCATCTCACGCGTCTGTATCCGGGCAATCTCTTCTTTCCGGGCTACCATGAGATCACCGGCTTTTTTCATGATTTCGCCCCGCTCAGGCGCCGGCATCAGGCTCCAAGCCCGGAGGGATTCCGCGGCAGCCGCCACGGCCTGGTCAACATCCCTGGCGCTGCTCCTGGGAAAACTTCCCACTACGTCGCTATGGTCAGCAGGATTGATGTTGTCGAATCGCTGACCGCTGTCTGACTCACACCATTCGCCGGCGATGAAATTCTTATAGGCCTTACTCATCAGGTATCCTAAATATAGACTGATTATAGTTCGGGTTCCAGTAGTCCAATCCCTGGAGGTTCTTGTATGAGCCCGAGACTCTGCTCTTATTTTTCTTGAGGCTCCAGTTTTAGCTTGCCGGTATGATGATCGACCCCGATACGGCCCTTGCTGAAGGGTTTCTTCAGGGTCAGCCTGTCGATTGGTCCCTCAATCAGTGTGCCGGCTTCCATCGTGCCAAAGACCTGGATATGGGGATCATCAAAGCCGTCCAGCCGCAGCCGGTAGTAGTCCAGGGCCACCTGCCCCCGGGCGACCTCCTCAACGATGGCCACGTATTCACTGAAGTCTTTTTTACATGCCTCCAACGACTCATTCATGGAGTTGATAAGCCGGATAATCATCTGTTTGGCTTTTTGTTTCTGGGGCGGCGCAACTGTTTGATTGCGCATTCTTTCGATTTGCCGAACCAGGTTGTTGCGCGTTTTGTTATACTCCATGCGGCGGTGGATCATGCTGTTTTCAAGATCACTGAAGCGCTTGTTCTGCTTGCTGCGAACTGATTCCCTGGCGGCTAAATCAGGATCGGTTATAAACCTGGTCCCCATCTTAATTCGAGTATTTCCCTTTACATCCTGAACAATCAACCGGTTGCCGACAGTAATTGTCGATCTGGATATAGTCGGGGTAATCACCGTATCCATACACTGGACATCACAGCGGATAATGCCGTGGATAGATATAACATGGGAACCGGCCCAGACCGGAATGGTATCCAGGGACCCGCATCGGATTGATTGCCCCGCCAGCAGCTTTGCCTCCCGTTCACGGGTGGGATTATCGGCGGTAAAGGCTATCTGGATATTGCCGGCAGCCTTGAGATACGCCCCGTGGGCGGCCCCCCGAACCACAAGGTTAGATACAGTCTCTACATGTGCCCCCTCGTGAATATCCTGCTCCACGACGAAAGCTGATTCCTTCAACTGCTTGCCGTGGGCGCTGCCGATACCTGAAATCCTTTCGGAACCATGGACTGCCACCGAACCATAGACGGTGCGGTGCGCCAGCCCCTCAATGTCAGTTATCACAGCGTTACCTTCATCGTTTACAGAGGCATTTTCCCCCGAGAAAAGTCCGGGGTCAATGGATTCATGCTCCTGCAGTACGCGTTCCTGGCCGTCAGGGTAACGAATGACGGTTTTAGGTGGGGCCTCCATAGAGAGCAGGATTTCCCCAGCTTTGACGGAGAAGGAAACGTCTGCTTTTTCCAGCAGCTCAAAGCGTCCTGAAACGGCCACCTCCTCAACCACCGGTATATCCAGCCCCACATTGGAAGTATGGGCTGGCAGGTCTATTACTTCAGCCCGGGCCAGGGGCACCTGTCCTTCCTGGCCCTTGGAGAGCAGATCAGCACCTCTATCTATAAGACCATGACGGATGCCGGCTTTACTTACGGCAGCCAGTATTTCGCCTTTACCTGTCTGGTCATCGCCCAGCTCCGCTAGAATCAGGCGATTCTTGTATAGTGATGTGAGACGCAGGGTACCGCCGGGCACGCCGGGCAGGTCCAGGTTTTGTCGTGTAACCGGTACGGCACTCATGACTTCATCAGATGGCCTTTGAGCTGATCCAGCCAGGTTTCGGAGTGCTTGATAAAGCTTTCAAACCGCGAAATTTTTTCCTGCAGCTGTTTGCTGCCCCCCGTCATCTTCAGCTTAGTCAGTCCCAAACCGTCAAAAAGCTCGTATGCCTTTTCCATGGTTACGGGCTTCTTTACGAGTTGACAGTCAGGCAGTTCATTCAGTTTATAGCGGTGAACGAGTTCATCATCGGTGTACAGAAAAACCACGGGGGCCCGTGACCGTTTGAGCTTCTCTCTAGCGGCTTCCATTTCATCCATGAGAGGCTTGGCATCCACCAGGGGCATCTCAGGGTTCATAAATATGGCATCCACCCGTTCGTTTTTATAGATACGCATCGCATTTGAGCGGGTACCGGCAACCTCATACGGCTGCCAGAGGGCTTGAAGCAGCAGCTCCAGTACTTCAACAGTCTTTGTGTCCTTCTCGATGATGAGAACTTTGCCCATATTAATTATTGCGGTAGTGGCTCGTGATCTTTTTCCAGTAATAGATAAATAGAAATTTACCCGCCCGCTTGACAAATGACCAATAAAGAATATCCCAGGACAGGATTGATTTCAGCCACAGGGAAAGAGGCCAGCATGGTCTAAGGCAGCACTACCAGGATTAGATACAGATAAGTCAGGGGCATCACAAACAGCAGGGAGTCGAACCGGTCGAGCACTCCCCCATGCCCCGGCAGCAGGGCACCGGTATCCTTCACTTCAAAATCCCGCTTCAGGCGGGATTCCACGAAATCGCCCAGCTGTCCGGCCCCGCCAGCGATCAGTCCCAGGACAAACAAATGCGCTGGGGAAAATATATCCATGGGCAGAAAACCCGAGGCACCCAGTAGAAATATCGTCAGCAGGGCGCCGATCAGCCCGGATATGGTGCCGACTACCGTTTTCTTGGGGCTGACCAGCGGCAGGATCTTTTTCTTGCCGAAACGTTTGCCAAGGAAGTAGGCCAGGGAGTCGCAGATCCAGACGGAGATATACAGCGACACGGTCAGCCGAAAGGCCGCATCAACTGATCCGCCCAAGGCAGAGAAGTCGGCTGAGCGGACCAGGATGAAACTGGCCCCGAAGCCACCTATCCACAGTACGCCCAGGACATTGACCGAAAGGTTCATCCAGGCAGTCCCGGATGGGAACAGCACCTCAACGGTCTGCAGCACTATTACCAGCAGGAATACGATGGTGAGAAACAGCAATCCCAGGGTTTCCAACGACAGGCCCTGTCCAAGTAAGCCAACGCGACCGGCGCAGGCTGCCAGCAGGGCGAAAGCTGCCAGGTAGGATGGAATGGGCCGTGGCACAAGCCCACCCCGCCGCAGGAGCCTGAAGTATTCCCACAGCCCAATAATCACGACGCCGGTGATCAGCAGGGCATAAACCCTGCCCCCCAGCCATATAATCAAGAGCAGGGCCGGAATCCCCAGGAAACCGACCAGCAGCCGGGATTTCAGTCGATCTTCTTTGCTGGCTTGGCCTGGCACGGTCGGCGAAGTTACAGGCCGGACTCTATGAAGGCCAGAATCATGCCCCACCGGCCCTTGTTGATGCGTTCGATCTGCATGAATTACTCCTTGAAAACAGCGGGGTGAAGGTAGGGCGGAAGAATGGCGGCGGGCAAGGGGGGAGTATGCAGGAGTTCCCCCGAAATGTCCGGTGAACATGCAGGGCGTTTGCCCCCGCCGGTTGCCGGACAAGCCTGGCAGTGGCAGTTGGCTAGGGACTTGTGGCTAGAGACTGGCAGGAAACCTACCCTGCTCCAGCATCTATCTCGTTAAATAGTAGTTTTTCCCTCAGTCCTATGTTACTTTTAGGATCACATTTTGAAAGGGAAAGCATGAAACCGGCCACTATTTATTTCTTTGTCCTTATCGGAATAAATTATTCATGTCAACAAGTTGATGAGCAGAAAATCGACGTTTATGCAAGGCCTGTGAAGGCTGAACGTAGCAGCGACTACAACGCCATTCATTATCGCGTAAAACTGAGATTTGATGAAGATACCAAATCGTTCTGGGGTGAAAACAAAATCACCTTGTCACCATTGAATGATGATTTCAGTACCTGCACTCTCGATGCGGAGACATACGTGGTGACTTCTGTCGTGGATGAGGACTCTCAAGATCTGAGTTTTGAGCATAACAATGGAAAATTGGTTGTTCAACTAGCCAATGCCTATGCTGCCACGGATACACTCTCGTTCACCGTTTTCTACGATTATAATGAGGGTCGCGATAAATCAACCGACCCGGAAGTAGAAAAAATTAGGGAAACTGGCATCCAATTTCACGCCGAATCCAGAAATAGCCCAAGCTTGATAACCACACTATCATGGCCGCTAGGCGCTCATCATTGGTTCCCATGCTATGATCATCCAAACGACAAAGTAACCAATGAGTTTATCGTAACTGTCCGGGATGATTATAACGTACTTGCGAACGGCCGTTTGGTAAGCGTCACCGAAGATGAGAGTAATGGAACAAAGACGTTTCATTGGTCACAGGAGCTCCCACATTCCACATACCTACATGGTATGACTATCGGACCTTATGAAGTTATCCAGGATGCACTTGGTGATTTACCCATTAACTATTGGGTATACCCGGAGGATGTGAATGACGCCAGACGCTCGTTTGGCAGAACGCCCGAGATCATTGCGTTTTTCAATGAGGAATACGGTTACGATTATCCTTGGGCAAAATATGACCAAATTACCGTCCCAGACATAGGTGGTGGTGCGGAGGCAACATCAGCCACCGAGATTGGACAAGGTAACATTCATGACGCTAGGGCCGATCAAGATTATCCCAGCCACTGGCTAGTTGCCCATGAGGCCGCTCATCAATGGTGGGGGAATATGGTCACCATGCGCGATTGGAGCCATGCTTGGATCAGTGAAAGTTTTGCGACTTATGGAGAGTATCGCTACTCGCGCCACGACTTGGGCGAAGATGATGGTGCAGTGAATCTATTGGGGAAAAAGAATAGTTATTTGCGAGAAGCCAATACGCGCTACATCAGGCCTATTGTTTTCGATAGATGGAACGATCCAGGTGATTTGTTTGATTCGCATCTATATCCTAAAGGTGCAGCTGTTCTGAACATGATGCGATATATACTCGGAGATGAGGCATTTAGCCGCGCCATGACGCAGTTTTTACAAGAATATGCCTTTAAAATTGCGGATACAGATGACCTTATTAGAGTCATAAATGAATCAACCGGAAAGAATATCGATTGGTTCTATGACCAATGGTTGTTCAGCCCCGGACATCCAATATTTGATGTATCCTATACTTGGAATGAAAGCACAAAGAAGGTCGAACTGCGAATTATTCAAACCCAGGATACTGAGAAGATGGTACCGATCTTTAAAGCACCTGTGAAAATTGCCATTGTTATGTCGGGTGGCACTACTATCGAGGAGCTTTGGATAGAAAACAAAGACGAACATTTCGAATTGGATGCACAGGAGAAACCACTGCTTGTGCGGTTTGATGAAGGTAATTATTTGTTAAAGGAATGGACCTTCAACAAATCCGTTGATGAATTGCTATTTCAGCTTAAGAATGATGATGTTATCGGTCGGGGCTGGGCAGCGACGGAACTCGGCAAGATAAGCGGCAACGCTGACGTTGAGACCGCCTTGATGAAGAGTGCCCTCGATGATCCATTCTGGTACGTTCGCCAACAGGCCATTGCAGCAATCAGCGTGTTTAACAAAGAGGAGCATACATCCTTCTTAAAAGATAAATCGTTGGATGAAAATACTAAAGTTAGAGCCGAGGCTTTAAAAGCACTGGGAAATCTCCAAAACCGAGATTTGGTCGATTTTCTGAAAGAACGTTTCGAACTAGATAATAGCTATCGTGCCCAAGCAGAAGCCGTGAGGGCTATCGGCAAATTGCAGGATGCTGGGGAACTGGAATTTTTCCAGGAAGTTGCAGAGATGAAATCGCCCAGGAATGTTTTGAAAAATGCCGCCAAACAGGCTCTGGAACGCATCAGCAACTGACAATTGTTGTATGGGAGGGTTATCCTGCGGCATTTATCGGAAGCAGATATTCAAGAGCGTGTCAGGAAATCAATGGCAGCAGCAGAGCCGGTTGTCCCCAACGCACTTCGCATTGTTTCCGAACGCAGCGGAGCATTTCGCCAAGGCATTGTCGTTACCCTGGTCATGCACGT
>CAZQOY010000028.1:0-4184 GCA_964595095.1 uncultured bacterium
ACGGTTTCCATTATTCCGGCATATTAACAGCCCACGACTTAAGTCGTGGGCTAACGGAGCGTTACGAAAAATATATCTAACCGCTTCAGCGGTTTTCAACCAAGGACGTATTATAAAAATCCCACTTACAGCCACCAAAGAAGACACCCCTGTGAGAGATTCTGCATTCCACCCGACTATTTCGGGGGAACTCCCGGTTGCAGAAAGGTTGATTCCGGCATCGGGAGGTCTTACCTTGAATCACTGGAAAATGATGACCTTGTATGGGCAGGGGACTGACGCCTCGAACGCCTATAGACGACCATTGTTAGACCGCGCCAGGAATTATTCTAGCCTACCGTCGAGCTGCACTCAAACAGCAGCGGTTGCGGGACTATCAGGGGTAATTTCCCGGACCCTTTTCTCTTGGACGCACGCATGATTGATCTACGCAGTGATACGGTAACCACCCCTTCTCCGGTCATGCGGGAGGAAATGGCACAGGCTGGCGTGGGGGATGACGTGTTCGGGGAAGACCCCACCGTTATCGAGCTGCAAGAGGAGGTAGCACGGCTGCTGGGGAAGGAGGCCGGTCTGTTTGTCCCATCCGGTACGATGAGCAACCAGATCGCCATCAAGGTCCACACCCAGCCGGGTGATGAGGTGATCTGCGAGGCGGGGGCCCATATCATGAACTACGAAGCGGGAGGACCGGCCTTTCACAGCCAGGTGCAGCTCAACCCGGTCCAGGGCCGGTTAGGGGTCTTCACCTCCCGGCAGGTCGAAGCGGTGATCAGGCCCCGGAATGTTCACGTGCCGCCTACCAGGCTCATTGCCGTTGAGAACACCCATAACCAGGCCGGTGGGACCATCTTTCCCCTGGAAGAGATTCACCGTATAGCCGATGTGGCCCGGGTCCATGACCTGCGGATGCATCTGGACGGCGCCCGGCTGATGAACGCGGTAGTGGCTACGGGCATCCCCGCCGACGAGTGGGCCGCGCCCTTTGACTCGGTCTCTCTCTGCCTGTCAAAAGGGCTGGGAGCGCCGGTGGGTTCGCTACTGTGCGGTGGGCGGGCATTCATACAGGATGCTCACCGCTACCGGAAATTGTTTGGTGGCGGCATGCGCCAGGTGGGCATTATTGCCGCCGGTGCGCTCTATGCCGTCCGAAACCACGTGGACGATCTCGCCCGGGACCATCAGCGGGCCAGACGGCTAGCCGAGGCTCTCAACCAACTGCCGGATGTAAGCATCAACCCCGAAGAGGTACATACCAACATTGTGATGTTCGGTGTGGACGAACAGAGGGGAACCGGGGTAGAGATCGAGGAGCAGTTGCGGCGGGAAGGGTTGTTGTGTCTGGCCCTTGCCAGGCAGAAGATCAGACTCGTTACCCACCGCGATCTATCCGATGATGACATCAACAACGCAATCCATACATTGCAGAAGGTACTAAGCTGACATGGCACTTAAGATAGTCATAATAGGAGCTGGTGAGGTCGGGTTCAACCTGGCCAAGGAACTCAGTCGTGAGGACTACGATATCACCCTCGTTGATATCAATCCGGAGAAGGTGAAGCGTGCCAGTGAAACCCTCGATGTGAGTACGCTGGAGGGCAACGGCGCCTCCCCTTCCATACTGCGCCAGGCCCAGGTGGAGAGCGCCGATATTTTCCTGGCCCTGACGCTTATTGATGAGGTCAACCTGGTGGCCAGTGAGATGGCCCGGGAGCTGGGAGCCGGGACGGTGATAGCCCGTTTGAGAAATGTCGAGTACACTTCGAGCAAGGCCATTCTTCAGCCCTCCCAGTTTGGTATCGATGAGGTAATCCATCCCGAGCTGGCGGCAGTGGAGGAGGTCGAACGGCTCCTGCACCAGAGTTCGGCCATGAACGTAAAGGAGTTCGAAGGCGGCCGGCTACAACTGGTGGGGGTTATGCTGGGGGGATCATCGCCCCTTCTGGAACGGACTGTAGCCGATGTTTCTCAGGCCAAATGGAGAATTCCCCACCTGGCAATTGCCATCAATCGGGAAGACAAGACTTTTATTCCACAGTCTGATTCAGTCTACAGGGTTGGTGATATCGTTTACGTTCTCGGTGAATCCCAGCACGTACCATCTATTCTGAACATGCTGGGTAAACCCCGCCGTGACGTGAAGAAGATCATGATCCTGGGGGCGAGTAAGATCGGCCGGCGGCTGGCCAGCCGGCTGCAGGATGACCTGGACGTGAAGCTGGTGGATTCCAGCAAGACCAAAGCCTGGGAAGTTGCTCCTACGCTCGTAAACACCCTCGTGCTTCACGGGAATGGGACCGACATCGATTTTTTAATATCTGAGAACATTGACGAGATGGACAGCTTTATTGCCGTGACCGAAAACGAGCAAACCAATCTTCTCACCGGACTGCTGGCCAAGCAGCTGGGAGCCAAGCACGTTATCGTACATCTGGCCTCTACTATCTACCTGCCAATCGCCCGGCATATCGGCATTGATGCAGCCGTCAGCAAGAACATGGCCACGGTGGAAGCCATCCTGCGGGTCATCAAGTCCAACAGTGAACGAACCGTCAGCCCCTTTGAGGAAGTGGAACTGGAAGCGCTTGAGGTGGTGACCGACGAGAACAGTAAAGTGACGAAGAAACCCCTCAAGGCCGTTAGCTTCCCTCCCGGCATGATTCTGGGTGCCGTTATCCGGGGGGAGGCCATTGAAATCCCCACCGGCGATACTCAGATCCACGCGGGAGACCGGGTCCTGGTGTTTGTGCAGAATGAACAGGTGGAGAAGGTCCAAAGTTACTTTACCTGAGCCCCCGGTGAATAAAAAGACAGTCCTCAACACCCTCTGTTTCCTTATCGTTTGCCTCGGGATCTCGATGCTGTTAAGCGCCGCCTGGGCGTGGCACTACGGCGATGGAGACCTGCCGGCTCTGCTCCAGTCGGTTGCCATCTGTTTTAGTGTTGGGATTCCCGGCTATCTGTTGACTAAAGGTCGTTACACGCTCACCATCCGGGATGGGTTTGCCATTGTTACACTGGGCTGGATCTCCCTGGCTCTGTTTGCCTCACTGCCTTTCCTGCTTTCCAAGGCCATACCCAGTTTTACGGATGCGTTCTTCGAGGCCATGTCCGGGCTTACCACCACCGGAGCCACCATCCTGGGTGATGTAAACCGGCATCCCCATCTGCCCGACGGCATCGAGAGCATGCCCCGGGGGATCCTGTTTTGGCGGGCCTTTATCCAGTGGATTGGCGGAATGGGTATCATAATGTTTTCCGTGGCGATTCTACCCTTCATGGGTATGGGGGGAACCTCATTGCTGCGGGCGGAAGTACCGGGACCTACCGTCGATCGTATTCAGCCGCGCATCCAACAGACGGCCAAAATCCTCTGGCTGACTTATGTTATTATCAGCGCAGGCGAAGCCATCCTCTTGCGCATCGGTGGATTGTCATGGTTCAGCAGTTTAGCACATACCTGCACTACGATGGCTACCGGTGGATTTTCCATTTACAATGACAGTTTTAACAGCCAGACGCCTTATATTCAGTATGTAGTCATCTTCTTCATGCTCATGGCTGGGATCAACTTCACCCTCCATGGCAAACTGATACTGAGCCGGGAAAACCAGTACAAGGGAAACCGGGAGCTGCTGTTCTTCCTGAGCGTCATAGGGTTGTTCACCCTGCTGCTCTTTATCAATACCTCTTTCAATAACTACGGCTGGAGTGAATACAGCCTGCGGCATTCGCTGTTTGTGGCTACATCTATTACCACCACCACCGGATACGGCACAGTGGACTACGAGACCTGGTCGCCCTTCGCCCAGATGCTGGTGTTCGCCCTCTTTTTCGTGGGCGGGATGGCCGGCTCCACCGGGGGCGGCATCAAGGTTATCCGTATCCTAGTGATCCTGAAATATGCGATGGCTGAGGTGCGCAAGCTCATCCACCCCCACGCTATCATACCCGTCAAGGTGGGTGCCCGTACCATACCCGACGACGTAATTCGCAATACCCTCGGGTTTCTCGTATTCTACCTGGGTCTTTTCCTGATCGTGTCACTGGCCCTCAGCTTCTTCAACGTGGACATGGTTACGGCAATGGGGGCCTCGGCCTCAGCCCTGGGGAATATCGGTCCCGCCTTCGGTTCCGTGGGCCCTTACGATAATTACGCCCACCTGGCTGACGGTGCCAAGTGG
>CAZQOY010000028.1:4194-12832 GCA_964595095.1 uncultured bacterium
GCTTTGCCATGCTCCTGGGCCGCCTGGAGATCTTTACCGTGATGGTGCTCTTCAGCCGGAGCTTCTGGAAGCAATAAGGCGGAAGGTAAGACCGCACCGCCCTCCTTTTATTCACTCAACGACGATGATCAACTTTCGTGAAATTGTCAACACCATTGCCCTCCTGGTGGCGGCACTGGGCATTTCGATGCTGTTCAGCCTGGGGTGGCCCCTATGACCTGGGCCCCTATGACCATTATGGCTGGATGGCTGACGGGGCCAAGTGGCTGCTCAGCTTTGCAATGCTCCTGGGCCGCCTGGAAATTTTTACCGTGATCGTTATCTTCAGCCGAACGTACTGGAAGAGGTTTTAACTGGTGACAGCTTTCTTTAAATAGGGGTAGTCATGGACTTTATCAAGATCGACGTCTTCGGCCATGCGGTCACGCTTACGATTGACCGGCAGGAGGCCTTAACACCCTGGCCCTGCTATCTACAGGAAGTCAGGCACTTTAGCAGGGGGCTATGAGCGCTACCGTTGAAGTTCAGCCATCGGGGAAAACCCTCATCAAGTGCTTTAACCCCGCCACCGGGGAGCCGCTGCGGGAGCTGGAGGGCCACAGCCCTGAAGCCGTTGATCAGGCCCTGGAGGGTCTGCGTACTGCGGCGGCAAGCTACAACTACTCTCCGGTCAAAGAACGGGTCAAGCTGGTGCGGCGGCTGCGGAAAGCACTGGTCGCCAACCTGGATGGCTTCGTCGAGTCGGTTTGCAGCGAGACCGGAAAGAAGCGAATGGAAGCCCTGCTGGAAATCTTTGCCGCTCTTGAGGTCATGCGCTATCAGGCGAACATCGCTCCCCGTACCCTGCGAAGCCGGTATCGTTCCAGCGGTATCCTGGTCCACAAGCGGGGATATGTGGCATATCGTCCTCACGGGGTGGCAGCCGTTATCTCACCCTGGAACTATCCCTTTGTCCTGGTGGTCTCACCGTTGGTGGAAGCGCTGCTGGCCGGGAATACAGCCGTGGTCAAACCCTCCGAATTCACCAGCCTCACCGGTTTGTATATCAAACAGATTTTCGATGAGGCCACCGGGCGACCGGAATTGTTCGAGCTGGTTGTGGGTACATCAGACGTGGGCCAGCGGTTGGTGACATCCCCCCTGACCGATATCGTCTGCTTTACGGGTAGCACGCGCATAGGTCAGATCATTGCCCAGGCATGCGCAAAAAGCCTGAAGCCGCTGATTCTGGAGCTGGGTGGCAAAGACGCCATGATCATCCTGGAGGATGCCAATCTGAAGCGGGCCGCTAAATCCGCCGTGTGGGGTGGATTCACCCAGGCGGGCCAGGTATGCATGGCCGTGGAGCGCGTCTACGTAATTATCTCCGTCTATGACGAGTTTCTGCATCTGCTGCGGGAAGAGACCCGCAAGTTGACCACCGGCAATAAGCCCGCTGATGCTATCGGGGCCATCACCACGGATTTCCAGTACGACAAGATAATGGCCCATATCGCCGATGCGAAGGCCAAGGGCGCGGTGGTGGAGACCTTCGGTGAACCGGATGGCCGGCATATGCCCCCGGCGCTCCTCACCGGCGTTGACCATACCATGACTGTTATGACGGACGAGACCTTTGGCCCCGAGCTGGCGGTTATGCCGGTGGAGTCTGAGGAAGAGGCTGTCCTGAAAGCCAACGATAGTTTGTATGGTTTGTCCACCTATATTTTTACCGGCAATGAGCGCCGCGGTCGCCGGATGGCCCGCCGGCTGTCCAGTGGCATGGTGGTCATTAATGACGTGATCATCCAGTACGGCCTGGCCGCCCTTCCATTCGGAGGCTTTCGGTTCAGTGGTCTGGGGAAGGTACATGGCAGGGAGGGCCTGCTGGGCTTTTCCCAGCAGCAGGCCGTAGTGGGGACCCGTTTTCCGCTACCAATGGAACTGTGGTGGTATGACCTGGGGCAGAAGACCTACGGCCCGCTGCGAAAGTTCGTGCAGTGGTGGTACCGGTAAAATACTTGAATAAGCAATGAAAATCCTCGGTATTGAGCACGTAGCCGTGGCAGTGGAGGATCTGGAGGAACCAGCGCGGGTCTTCCAGCAGCTGCTGGGTATTGAAAGCCGCAGGACCGAAAAAGTGGCCGACCAGCAGGTCTTAGCCAAAATATTCGACACCGGCGCCGGGAAGGTGGAGCTTCTCAAAGCCACTTCCGACGATTCACCCATTACCCGGTTTCTACAGCAGCGGGGCCCCGGTCTCCACCACATCGCCTTCCAGGTGGATGACCTCCGCGCCTGGCTGGAGTATCTCAAGGAGCAGGGGGTGGAGCTCATCGACGACGAGCCGCGAGTTGGGGCAGAGGACCGTTTCACCGCCTTCCTCCATCCCCGTTCCACCGCCGGTGTCCTGGTGGAACTATGCCAGAGACCCTGACACTCCGGGACAAGCTCAAGCGCCTGCCGCGGTCGCCAGGAGTCTACCTGTTCAAGGATGCCAGTGGTGATATCATTTATATCGGCAAGGCCAAGGTCCTGCGCAACCGGGTGCGGTCCTATTTCTCCCGAATGGAGCTGAACGAACAGACCGCAGCCGGCGGGGACGAAAAAACCCGGCGCATGGTGCCGAAGATTACCGACCTGGACTGGATCGTCCTGGCCAGCGAGACGGAGGCCCTGATCGCCGAACAGGACCTGGTGCGCTACCACCAACCCCGGTACAACCTAAGCCTCAAGGATGACAAATCCTACCCTTACATCAGGATTACCGATGAGCCTTTCCCCCAGGTCTTCCTTACCCGCAGGGTGGAGCTGGAAGGCGGCCGCTTCCTGGGGCCTTATACTGACATAAAGCGCCTCAGGGAGACCCTCCAGGTGCTGCATAAGATATTTCCCATCCGTACCTGCACCTACCGAATTACTGGTGAGACCATCCGCCAGGGCCGGCACAAGGTCTGCCTGGACTATCACATCAAGCGGTGCGAGGGGCCGTGTGAAGGGCTGGTGAGCGAGGCGCGCTACCGGGAAATGATCCAGCAGATGGTGCAGTTCCTACAGGGCCGCTCCGATGAGATCGCGGCGCGTCTGAAGGACCAGATGCAGGCCGCTTCCCGGGAACGGCGCTATGAAGACGCCGCCCGCTGCCGGGACCAGCTCCAGGCGATCCAGCACTACACTAAACGCCAGGCCATCCTCTCCCAGGACTTCGGTGACCGGGACATCCTGGCCATCAATGCGGCCTCTACTTACGGGGTAGGGATGGTGTTCCGGGTACGCAAGGGGAAGCTGCTGGGCAAGGAGAAGTTCGACCTGGCCGTGGCCGATCCCCATGAGCGGGAGGAGAACTTCTACGGCTTCTTGAAGCTTTACTATAGTCAGACCGAATTCATTCCCGGAGAGGTACTTGTCCAGGAGCCCGCTGAAGACCAGCCGGCCCTGGAGGCCTGGCTGTCGGAGCGGGCCGGGCGGAAGGTGCGGCTCATCCATCCCCAGCGGGGGGAGAAGGCCCGCCTGGTGCGCATGGCCCTGCGGAACGCCACCCTGATGCTAAACGAGATCAAGCTGCAGAAGGCCCGGCGGCAGGAGCTGCTGCCCGCCTCGGTGGAGAGCCTGCAGGAGGACCTGGGGCTGGAGGTTCCGCCCCGCCGCGTTGAGGGGTTCGACAACTCCAATATCCAGGGCGCCCATCCCGTCTCGGCCATGGTCTGCTTCGTGGACGGTAAGCCCAGAAAGAGCGACTACCGCAAGTACCACATCAAGACCGTAGCGGGGGCGGACGATTTCGCTTCCATGCACGAAGTAGTGACCCGCCGCTACCGCCGGGTGCTGGATGAAGGCACCCAACTGCCGGACCTGATCCTCATCGACGGCGGTAAGGGGCAGCTCTCCATGGCCAGGGCCGCCCTGGATGACCTGGGGCTGTCCTACGTCCCGGTCATCGGCCTGGCCAAGCGCCTGGAGGAAGTGTACCGGCCGGGCCACTCGGAGCCGTTCAACATTCCCAAGCACTCGCCGGGGCTCTCGCTGCTGCGGCGGGTGCGGGACGAGGCCCACCGCTTCGCCATCACCTTCCACCGCCAAAAGCGCGGCAAGGCCATGACCACCTCCGTCCTGGACGACATCCCCGGCATCGGCCCCAGGCGGCTCAAGGCCATCTGGCAGGCGTTCAGCTCCCTGGAGGAGCTAGCCACCGTAGAGAGCGCGGAGATCGCGGAGCGGGCGAAGCTGCCAGTGGCAGTGGCAGAGGCAGTCAGGGAGCGGGCGCGGGATGTGGGGGAAGGGGAGAAGTAGCAGTGCAAAATGAAAAATGAAAAATGAAAAATTGGAAGAGTATTGAGAAACGGACGGCGAGACTGGCAGCTTGTCCGGCGTAGTCCGCCGGCTGGCGGATGTAGCCGGGTGGCAGTTATGGTCCGTTGTCCGTAGTCAGTTGTCCGTTGAAATCAAGTATCCAGCATCCAGCATTCAGCCCTTCGTCAGGCTCAGGACAAGCATCCAGTATCCAGTATCAAGCCCTTCGTCAGGCTCAGGACAAGCATCCAGCATCGAGCCCCGCCGTTGGCGGGATTCCATCCAGCATCAAAACTTCGGCTTCAAGCCTGCCTGTTTGCATAGTTCATTGGCGGTTATCCTGTCTATTGTGCGATGTCTCTTGATGGGTACAGTCTTCCCGTTATTGGTGTAAATCGAGTGTTTGCTACCTTCGCGTAATAGAAAAAATCCGTTCTCCTCGAAGTACCGTACCAGGTCACGGCGCTTCACCGACATGCTATATTTCCACGGGCATCTGTTCCAGTAGTGCTCTCCCGGCCGGGACTTCCTTTTGCTGCTGACGATAAGCCATGATCATTTCCTGTAGAGCATCCTGAAGCATTTCCCGGCACTCCTCCAGGGTCTCGCCTTCAGTGATGACTTCCGGCCATTCGACCAGTTGTCCCATATAGCCTGACTCGATTTTGGTGTATTTTGCCGTGTAGGTGTTGAGCATACTAAAATATCCTTATATTATATCCATAAGCCTATAACCGAGGCGTAACCATAACTGGCAAAGGATGGCCCAACTTTAAGCCTACCAGAATCCAATCTTCCAGCACCGAGCGAAGTTCTTGCTCGCACTCGCGCAAGGCGCTTCCAAACGCTACCACCCCTTTACACAGAGGGATACGACCATGGAAGGTGCCGTCGTCTAGCTTGTCATAGGCAGCTTGAGCCATGGCCTGTTCGACGTAGCTGCTTAAAATAAACTGTGTTGCCATCATACCACCTTTAATCTATCGGGAAAGTAATGCATAATAAGGGATGGAAACAACAACCGGGCTGAACTATTGCTAATTCAGCGGAGATCGCGGAGAGGGCGAAGTTACCAGTGGCAGTGGCAGTAGCAGTCAGAAGGAAGGCGTGAGAAGTGGTGAGAAAGGGGAGCGTGATCAATCGTGCAGTGCTTTCATAAATTCCTCCGTAGAAATTTTCGCTTGACGCAATATGCCTTTAAGGGTGCCTATCTTCAGTTCGCGATGCAGAGGGACAGCACAACCAACATCGCCATCCGGTTGGTGCTTTCTCAGAACCACATGGCTACCGCGCTGTCTTACTTGTTTGAATCCCAACTTAGCTAATGCGTGAATAGCCTGCTTGCCGGAGACTTGTCTCAGCTCAGGCATTTTGAGGAGTTACTTCAAACGTCGCTAAGATGGGGTGTTCATAGCGGGGAGAAGGAAATTCCTCCAGGTAGAGCTCGGTGGCCTCTCTAAGGTTTGCGATGGCTTCCTCAACGGTTGCCCCCTGGCTCACGGTGCCCACCTCGGGGCATTCGGCTACATACATGTCTTCTTCTCGGTGGAGTATGGCGGTCAGTACGTAGTTTTCCATCGTAAGCCCTTTTCAAATGCGGGGATAATTTAATTCAATTCACGCTGCCATGCTTGGTTCCATTGGACTACATCCCAGGCATCGGTGCCAAGCGGCTTAAGGCTATCTGGTAGGCATCCAAGAACAGCGGCGGTGGTGGTGAGCGTTAGTCGATGGCTAAGGGCAGTTCAGACCGGTCTCCGGTGGCTTCGTTTATGATCAGCACTTTGCCCATATCCTCCTGTCGTAACTGCTCATTGGCATTCAGTAGCTCGATACCATAAACGGAACCATCAGGAGCCAGGTCCACGTTCAGCTCATTGCTGACCTGGATGGTTTCCACCTGGTCATGTTTCTCACGAAATCGGATGTAGGCGATGTTGTAGCGCGGATCGTACGTAAATCTCATTAGTCATCTCCAGAAAAGTTGTCTAAAAGTAACGTGTAATCACCGTAATAACTACCCAAACTTCGTTTTCTTCAACGGCATATACTTCCACCTGTTTGGTTTTATACTGTCTGCTCTGCCAGGTACTATCATACGTGAAATTGCGTCTGAAGCCTGTGCGACCAAATTTGACTGGAAATTGTTCTCCGCTCTCGATTGTGGCCTTTACTTCTTCTACGGTTGCGCCCCGTTCCTTATGCGTTCCTGCGCATGGGGATGTAAGCGGACGGTTGGTTGTGGCTCTTCCATATCGCAATTTAACTAACTCATTGCTTTGCACCTACTGCCTGGATGACATCCCCGGCATTGGCGCCGCCCGGACGGGCTCCAAGCGTCTCAACTCGAAACCCGTAACTCGTAACCCGTAACTATAACCTGACCACTGACGGCTATTTTACCTCAGCCCCTTAAACTCCTCCTCCGCCAGCACCCCCAGTATCTCCTCATGTAGAGCAGTCCCGTTGCTGGCCAGGATGCGTCGGCCCGAGAAAGGCATGGGGCCGCCCAGCCAGTCGGAGGTGCGGCCGCCGGCCTCCCGGCAGATGAGGTTCCCGGCGCACACGTCCCAGGGGTGGAGGTTGAATTCGTAGAAAGCGTCGAGCCGCCCGGTGGCTACGTAGCAGAAGTCCAGGGCCGCCGATCCCAGTCGTCGGACGCCCTGGCAGCGGTCGGACAGCTCCCGATACAAGTCGAAGCTCTTATAGAATACCTCATCATGGGAGTAAGGAAAGCCGGTGACCAGAAGTGATTCGGCCAGCTGCTTCACATCACTCACCTGGATCGGCATGCCGTTGAGCGTTGCGCCCCGTCCTTTGACCGCCACGAATTCCTCGCCCTGGGCCGGGTTGAGCACAATCCCCACCTCTGTTTCCTCATTCACCTGGTAGCCTATTGATACGGCGAAGAGAGGCAGGCCGTGGACGTAGTTGGTGGTGCCATCCAAGGGGTCGATGACCCACCGATGCGGAGTTTCCACGGCTTGCTGATAATCCCCTTCTTCGGCAATGATGGCGTGGTTCGGGAAGGTCCGGCGCAGGGAGGTGACGATCTCCTGCTCGCTGGCCAGGTCGGCTTCGGTGACCAGGTCCACCGCCCCCTTCTTTTCCACCCGCTCCAGGCGTTGGAACTTGTCCATGAGAATGGCCCCCGCCCTCCGGGCGGTTTGCAGGGCTGCTTCTAATATGCGGTCAAGTTCAGGCGAAGAGGTATTCATGATCATTACCAGGCAAATTCAGAGGAACGCCTGAAAATCACTTATCGCAGGGAGCCCAGCAGGCTGGCGGAAGCCGTTGCTATCATGAAGTCTCCTGCTGCCCTAAGGATTCTCTCTGAGCGAGATATTCCTTGTAGGTCAGGTGCTTGCGGGAAAAGTATTCGTTGGTCATCACCTTGAGCGTACCGGTCAGGAACACCACCCCGATAAGGTTGGGGATGGTCATCAGGCTGAGGGCAATGTCGCCGAAGTTCCAGACGAATGTCAGCGGCAGAACAGCGCCCATAAAATTGAAAAAGACATAAACCCAGCGATAGGGTCTGATGGCCTGGGGACCGATGAGATATTCAATAGAGCGGTCACCATAGTAACTCCAGGCGACCATCGTGCTGTAAGCGAAGAGGAAGACCGAGGCGTTGACGATAATGCTGCCGATCTGGGGGGCAATGCTGAACCCGGTGCGGAAGGCCTCGCGGGTAAGAGCAGCGCCGATGAGGGTGGTTGACTCCAGGACGCCGGTGGAGAGAATGGCCAGGCCGGTCATGGAGCAAACAATGAGGGTATCTATAAAGGGGCCCATGAGTGCAACGGTCCCTTCCCGCACGGATTCTTTGGTCTTGGCGGCGGCGTGGGCAATGGGGGCCGAGCCCTGACCGGCTTCGTTTGAATACAGGCCCCGCCGGATGCCCCACATAATGACGGTAATTAGACCGCCCCAGCCAGCTTTCAGGGAGAACGCTTCCGTGAAAATGGCTGAAAGGCTTGGCAGTATAGTATCGTGTCTGGTCAGTAGAATGAGCAGGGCGCTCCCAACGTAAAGCACCGCCATGGTGGGCACCAACCGGCTGGCTACCGCTGCAATTCGCCGAATGCCGCCGATGATCACCAGTCCGACCAGAGTGGCAATGGTAAGACCGGTCACCCAGCTTGGAATCCCATAAGTGCCGATGGTCTGGGCGATGGTATTGGCCTGGTTCATGTTGCCGGTGCAGAAAGAGCAGATGGTCGCCAGGATCGCGAAAGCCAGGGCCAGCGGCTTCCAGGCCGGTCCCAGGCCCCTTTCGATATAGTACATAGGCCCACCGGAGGCGGAACCGTCTTCGTGAATCGTGCGGTAATGGTGAGACAGGGTGCACTCGGAATATTTCAGG
>CAZQOY010000028.1:12842-19099 GCA_964595095.1 uncultured bacterium
CAGGAGTGCGGTTACCCACATCCAGAAAAGGGCGCCGGGACCTCCGAGGCGCAGGGCCAGAGCGACTCCGGCGATATTGCCAATGCCGATGGTGGCTGACAGGGCCGCTGACAGGGCTTGAAAGTGGGTGACATCCCCTTCGTCCTCAGGGTTGTCATACTTGCCGCCAATGACATTAAAACTGTGCTTCAGTTTCCGCAGCTGGATCCATCTTAAACTAAAGGAGACAAAAAAGCCCGTGCCCAGGAGGATGATAATAAGCGGTAGGGAAATCCAACCGCTGAAGGTTGCGGTCCATTGCGCTAGTGTTTGGCCGAGATTGGTGAGTAGCTCCAAGAAATCTCCTTGATACAATGATTACAGGTGTCAGCCATGGGATCAGCCTGTATCGGGGGTAGCCCTGAGCTGGGCGGATAATAGCCAAAGAAATGGGAGTCATCCAAACAAAACTTGCCTGCCGCGGACAAAATCGGGCACAGAGTATTTACCGGAGCTGATGGTTCGTTTGTATATTCCAGCCGATGAACCGGGTGTTAATCAAGCATATCCAGGTCTGGTCGGTGGCGCGGACGATGTTTCCCCTGGCCTGGATCGTATCATTCATTGTCATCTTCGCTGGCTGCCTGCTGGTGAGCGGTCTGGTTGCCAAGATAACCGGTCAGCTCACCGACATGCCCGCCGTTGACCCCGGCGACGGGGCGATAGCGGGAATCCTGCTCGGCCTGGTGCTGGGATTTTTCAGCGCGGCTGCAGCCACCCTTCTGGCGATCGTGGCGGCGGCGGCGTATAACCTGCTTGCAACCCTGGGCGGGGGTGTCTCGGTCGACCTCTCGGAGCCTGTCCCGGTTCCGGAGCCGGCCCGGAGCGAGCCGGACGAAGTTCTGGCAGAAAGTCCCGCGACCGGATCGTAAGGAACATGGAGGATAGGGCCTTACCCGATATTAAATTACGGTATTAGAGCCACATGCCGTTCAAACGTGTCTCTATAAATGCCAGGCATCGATGTTCCGGGTCGGGTGAAAACAGAACGAATGTTTCAGATTCCACGTAGGGTAATATTCAGGAGCCAGGGGCTTGTCCTGCTCGGGGTGCTTGGCGGTATAGCCGGCGGCTTGTGCGGGCAGGTGGTACCGCGCCAGATAATGCCGCCAAACCGTGACGCGGTCACCCTGTTCGTCCTGGATTTCGATAATCTCCAGGGGGATGCCCGGCTGGACTGGCTTTCCCGGGCACTGAAGGATATGGTCCTGCTGCGCATGGAGGAGGAGCCCCGGATAATAGCCCATGACGCCGGGGATATCACGCCTTTCCTTGAAGCGCGGGTTGCAGAGAGGGCCCGCGAGACCCGCCAACTGGCCAGTAATAACCTGCTACTGATGGGCACCTACCGCCGGCAGGACGCCCGGCTGGTGGTGGACCTGCAGCTGCTGGACATGAAGGACTGGTCCAGCCTGCAACGGGAATCCCTGGAGGCGCTGTACAGCGACATCCCCCAGCTCAACAAGCTGCTGGTGGAGCAAGTCCTGTCTATGGTGAAAGGTGTGGAGTTCTTCAGCGGCTTTGACCTGGAAGCGCCGCCGGAAGTCGCGGAGCGGCCATCCCTGCCGTCGGAGATTGAGAGGGAAGTCCTTGCCCCGACCGAGGAGTACGGCCGGAAAGTGCCCCAGGTGCAGGAAGACCTGGCCCGGGCCCTGAAAGACCTGGAAGAAGCAATGGATAGCTACTCCGGATACCGGCAGGAGCCTAGCGGCACCCTCCAGTCCGAGGGGAGTTACTACCGGGACTTCCAGCTGGAAGGCTCCGGCACGCTGCCTGAGGAGAAAGCCCGGCATACCGAGCTGTTTGAAGACGTGTTGCGCCGGGTGGCCGATAACCCCTACTCGGCGGATATCGGCGATCTGAGCCTGGAAGTGGACCCCTACAACGACGACCGGGTCTATATCAGCATTCCCGTGTCCTACCGGGTCAAGCAGACCCTGGTGGAGGATATGCTCTACAGCCTGCCCTACGTGGCAACCCGCGAGGAGCGCAACCTGCGTACCATCAGGTACGACAAGTCCAAATTCAACTTTTCTCCCAGCCTCATCGACCGTATCGCGCGGGGGGATTACCGGGTGGTGCCGGTACTGCAGCTGCTGAACCCGCAGGGCGATATTCGGGCGGTGGTGGTGGACAGCCCGGATATGTCCTGGGAACGCTATTTCCCCCGGGAGGGCACCAGGGTGGTGCGGCAGAAGCGGTTTGTGCCGCTGATGGCCATCACAACCAGCGGGTTCAGCGTGGACGTGCGCCTGGAAACCACCGACGTGGACGTGTTCTACGAGTTTGACATAGACGTGAACCAGTTGTCCAACTACGCCCGGGTGGTAGTGCGGTTCATGAAGGAGGAGGAGCTGCTGCGATTTCTCGGGTCACTGTAACGAGCCCATCTGTAAGAATCACCAGCAGTACTGTCATCGCGATCCGCCGGTTGGCGGAGTGGCGATCCGTGAAGCGTTGCGACAAGTGTGGCGATCACACCTTGCCCGTACCCTTCCGGCGGCTTTATATTAAGGCAGTTATTTCCCGAAGGGATTCCTGCGGGAGAATGGGGAATCGTCTAATGGCAGGACGTGTGACTCTGGATCACAAAATCGGGGTTCGAGTCCCTGTTCCCCAACGAGTAAGACTTACGGCGCATTCGTCTAGGGGTTAGGACGCCGGCCTCTCACGCCGGTAACAGGGGTTCGATTCCCCTATGCGCTACGAGACTGGACTGTCGTGCTGAGCTTGTCGAAGTACGACGGACCAGGTCACCCTTCGAGAACCTCAGGGCGACCCGCCAGAAGCATGAGGAAATAACGCGCCCGTAGCTCAACTGGACAGAGCGTCTGGCTACGGACCAGAAGGTTAGGGGTTCGAGTCCTCTCGGGCGTACCGACGAGAATCCCCGGTTCTATAAGAGTGCCGGGGGTTTTTCATGTGGCGGTTGGGGATTCGCCTCCGACCTTTTGCGTCGGGGGTCCAGTCCTCTCGGGCGTACGGACGATGCCACCGGTTACCCATAAGAGGCCGGGGGTTTTTTATCCGCCAGCCGGCGGATAGGGGAGTGTAGTCTGTGGCGATATGCGCAGCCACAAAATAGCCACACTAACCATTTACCCACAAGACCTAGGCTCCATATTGTTAGGTATCAGAGCAATGTGGGCTATAAATGCATTTTTGCAAAGAGACACTTTTAAAGGCTTCTACATCGCCTGCTTGGTGACACCAGAATACAGCAAGTCCATCAAGATGGTGATCCTGTACTCCCATTTAATCAGGAACTACACAGGATGGATTTTTTATGTGTTAACTGAAGCCCAAAATCCTAACTTTAAGAGCGGTCCAAAGAATAGGGGCGGGACAGTCGACTACTAGTATGAGTAAGCTCGTCAGCGGTGTTTCTAAATAGAAACCTAAAAAGAGAGAGAAACAGATGCGTGTACTTATCCTTCTAATTGTTTTTCTGAGTTCAATAAACGCTCAACTTATACGATACCCGTTTACTAACTACCGGGGGTTCAGTAAAATTGACCATATTAGAGCTTTAGTACATACTGATCCTAGTTATGTCGAGCTATTCTCCAATTCAGAAATTGAAGAACAAATCTATGAAATTGCCGGTACAATACTACCAAAGAGAATTACTCTCGGTGAAATTAAACGTGATCCCCTGGACAGTGATGAACTTTACAAGATCGCCCTTGGTCAACTTGAAGCTCCTGTTGAGTTACGATTATTTGTCTCGATACGGGCAAAGGAGATGAAATCAGACCGATACTATGGATATCTGGAGTTATCTCTCACTGAAATGACAAAATCGAGCTTCATTGAAAGTGGGCCACCGGGGAGTGAGACTCCGATCGTTGAGGCACTATGGCATCCTGCTTTCATACAAGCTCCTTTTGTTCAGCGTCAAAAAATCTTCATTAATGCGGAAAAAAAGGATATTAGAAATATCCTGCGCGATACGTCTCATGACGTCTTTAGTTATCTACTCAATTTGATGCTTGAAGAACCGTAGAACAGGGGTGCAATCAGATTAAGTCACGTAATTCGGTAGCCGATTCACATACTCCAATGCAAGCTCGAAATGGGGGTGGGTGTAAAGCCGAGTAATGCTACTGGTTCATGGGCCATTAAAACCCGTCTGTCCTCTATGTTTAACCCCAAGTCCCTTAGCGTGTTGTTGAAGGTGTGTCGGAAGCTGTGCAGGGTGGCCCTTCTTTTCCTTGCGTAGCATTCCTATCGGCCCTGTAACTTACAAGTGTTATTTTACCTTAGGGAAAATGAAACGACTTGTTTCACAGTTGGAGGGGCAGTTTGCGAAGTCCAGTTCTCTGGACGTAGCTGTTCGGCGAAACCTGAAGGTTCTGGATATTGATAGTGAGGAGTAACTTGTCCAAGGTGGTCGCAAAATGCGGCCACCTCCAATATCATCTGTAGGGAAATTAGCGTTGACCAACGGCACGGCGATTATTCCGGTTGGGCGTATTGAGGAACGGATCCTGCTTATCCGCGGCCAGAAAGTGATGATAGATAATGACCTGGCCATGCTGTATGGCGTTCAAACAAAAAGGCTCAATGAGCAGGTCAAGCGAAATAAGGAGCGGTTCCCGGCAGATTTCATGTTCCAACTAACAGCCGAGGAGAAAGCCGAACTGGTCGCAAATTGCGACCACTTGGAAAAGCTCAAGCACTCTCCTTCCCTCCCCTATGCATTTACAGAACACGGTGCAATCATGGCCGCAAGTGTCCTCAATTCTGAACGGGCTGTGGAGGTTAGCGTATACGTTGTCCGTGCATTTGTGCGGCTACGGGAATTCTTGTCTACACATAGAGAGTTGGCAATTAAACTGGCTGATCTGGAGCGCAGGTTGGAAAGTCACGATGAAGCGATCCAATCGCTCGTCGAAGCTATTCGCCAGTTGATGGTGCCACCCGAGTTAAAGCGAAGCAGAATCGGGTTCATACGTGAAGACCAACCATGACTGATAATCATGACCACTTCCTCCACCAGGCGCTGCGTGAGGCCCAGCAGGCCTTCGAGGAAGGAGAGGTGCCCGTCGGGGCCGTGGTGGTGCACGAGGGCCAGGTCATCGGGCGGGGGCACAACCGGCGGGAGGCCCTCCGCGACCCCACCGCCCACGCCGAGCTGCTGGCCATCACCGCCGCCGCCAACTCCCTTGGTGGCTGGCGCCTGGAGGGGTGCACGCTGTATGTCACCAAGGAGCCGTGCCCCATGTGCGCCGGGGCCATTGTCAACAGCCGCCTGGAGCGGCTGGTCTTCGGCGCCTGGGACGAGCAGGCCGGCTGCTGCGGCTCGCTCTACCAGCTCTGCCGCGACCCGCGCTTCAGCCACCAGGTGGAAGTAACCGGCGGCGTGCTGGAACAGGAGTGCCGGGCCCTGCTGCGGGAGTTCTTCCGCCGAAGACGGCAGGAATCCCCCTAGCCATCAAGCTGTTCATATTCTTGTACTGGATGTGGTAACTTCTCCCCGGCTGTGCCGCTGCCCGGGGTCGCTGGGCGGGGGCTTTAGGGAGGAGTGGCTGAGTGGTTTAAAGCGGCGGTCTCGAAAACCGTTTCCCGATTACTCGGGACGGGGGTTCGAATCCCTCCTCCTCCGCTATGTACTATGTTTATATCCTTAACAAAGCCGGAGGGATAACGGCTATTACATCGGCTATACCGCTGATCTAAAGCAGCGTCTGAAAGAGCACAATTCGGGAAAAACACGTTCCTTACGGCATCGCCTACCCTTAGATTTAATTTACGTTGAAGAATTTGATAGCAAGCGGGATGCGAAGGTTCGAGAATGTCAGATCAAATCGTGGAGGGGTGGGGAAGCTTTCAAGCGGCTGATCGGGGGTTCGCCCCGCCCCGCTTTCAGCGGGATTTAAGCACTTACAGCGGGATTCCGCCGCAACATACGCCATGCCTCGCCCTGCTTTTAATATCGGCAAAAATGTGACGTACGACACTTGAAATGGTTGCGGTACGTCAGTAGATTCCGGTAAGCGGAAAAGACCGCCGGTTTCCATTCTAAGTCTTCCATTTTAAAGGGAGCTTTTGACGAATGTACCAAATAACACGTGAGAGCAGGTTGCTCAGGCAAATCCTGCTGTTGACTTTCAGTATAGTCTTTATATATCCAGCGGCCCTTTCGGCCCAGGCGAAGGAGTCCTACGCGGTCGTGGACCTGGAGGGCCGCGGGATTTCCGCCCTGGAGGCGGCCA
>CAZQOY010000029.1:0-15424 GCA_964595095.1 uncultured bacterium
TCCCTTAAACCAAGGAGTTCCAGACCAATTCTTATTTTTTACCGGACACTACTGAAAATATATATGAATAATAAAATTGCGAAATATCTAAATATTCTTAAACGATTCATGTATATACCTCTTACTAGATATGACTACGATATTGGATTAACTTTTTAACAGCGCGTATAACGATTAATGTAAACATCAATGACGGCGCTTCAGCGGCAGTCGAAATTCCAATTGCTCCTTTTAACCGTCGACTTTACTCCCACTGCATGGATAGCTGTATGTTTTCTAAACCTCATGGTATGTTCAGTACCCTATTCCAGTCAATGGCATTAAGACCTTCTGCTTAACGATAACCCGCATTCCCGCTTAACCTATGAATGCTATAAGTGTTAAGTTTACCAAAGAGTGAACTTGAATGGTAACAGAAAATCGGTGAAGGATCCTTTGACGAGGTACACCTCGTCTCATTTTTGCAGAAAATTTCGGATACAACCAACGCGAAGGAGAACTGTCATGAACCCAAAACTGTCCCGATTCGTGCGCGTGGTGTTGGCTGGTATGCTCGCGTGTGCGTCACTGGCGTTTGCGGCGGAGCTGAAATCCATCCAGCTTCCAGGACCGCAGATGGATGGTGGCAAACCACTGATGCAGGTGCTGAAGAACAGGAAAAGCGAACGCGAGTTCAGCACGAGGAAGCTGTCAAACCGCGTGTTGTCAAATCTGCTCTGGGCGGCATGGGGAATAAACCGTCCGGGATCGGGCAAACGTACTGCTCCGTCTGCCATGAACAAGCAGGAAGTCGACATATACGTTACCACCGCCGATGTGTGTACCTGTACGATGCGAAGGCACACCAGTTGAAACAGGTCCTCGCAAAAGACCTTCGGGCAGCCACTGGGGATCAAGAGTTCGTGGGATCCGCGCCGGTGAACCTCGTCTATGTAGTCGATCTCTCGAGGGGTGTCGGCGAGGAAGACGAAGCGGTCTTCTGTGCGGCAATCTCGACGGGCTGTATCATCCAGAATGTCTATCTGTTCTGCACGTCCGAGGGATTGGCAACGGTGACCCGCGGTTCGGTCGACGGACCGGCCCTGGCCAAAGCGATAGGGCTGCGAACTGATCAACGGGTCCTCATGGCCCAGACGGTGGGGTACCCGGCAGAATAACCGGTCCTGCCTTTCGGGACGTTCAGCTCACAGGCTGCTCGTAACCGATCAGTCCATGGCGAGGAGGGAAAACGCTTTCGGACCAAGAAGTGTTTGGGAGGCACTAAAGGAGAGCGCGGTGATTGTCGGGGCCTTCCAGCATCCAGCTTACCTCAGCAGCAGCATCTTGATGGACTTGGTATACCTGGGCGTTCCTCACAGTACCCCTTGATCAAGCAGGGAACGCTCCAAATGAGGCGTAAACGGAACCTTGGAGCAGCAGAATGTCTCGCTTAGTTTTTTGCCCCCAGAGCTCACATTGTTTTGAAGACCTACAATTCCCTGATTAAGTTACGGCCTTATTTCACCTCAGGCATGAGGCTTAAATGTTACATCAGTGTAAATATTTTCACTCCACTCCCCCGAAGATCTTGATCCTCAAGGTTTGAAGAAAAAAAGAGAACTGGGAGAGATTGGTATTTGCAAGATCATGAGATATTGCAAAAGTCATAGATAGGAATAATAACAAAACGGCATAATCCCCACATCAAGGAGAAAAATAAATCTTGATGGAATCCACTTTTTTTGTAGTCGGTAATTTGGTTAAAGGTTCTTCCTTCAGTACTCCCGAAGGAGCAAAAGAGTATTTTTTTACAATTAATTCAAAGGAAGAAATTTCCTTTTGCCAGGAGCTAATAACATTATACGACGCATACATGATGGCCCTGGAAAAATGTGGTCTATCTGACGACACCCAGATCTTCAGTCGCTTTTTCCTAAGTGATATTGCTAACCAGAAAGACAACTTATTGCAGTCTAAGATTTTTAATGTTGCAAGAAAAGGCGCTGTATCGATAATTCAACAGTGCCCTTTAACCGGTGGTTCTATATGCTTGCTTGTCTACCATATAAAGAGCAATAGTAACTCGTTCACTAAGAAGATATTTAAATATAACGAAGAAAATTGGCGCAATGGGACGATAATTCATGGCAACCACTATAACCTGTTGTGGACAACAAACTTTTCCGGAATTGGCCCCCTTGATTCTTATAAACAAACATATGAGATATTTCAATCCTTCAATAAGATTATGGTCGATAACAAGATGACCCTGCTTGATAATGCCATAAAAACGTGGGTTTATGTCCGAGACATTGATAATCATTATAAAGGAATGATTAAGTCAAGGAAAGCGTTTTTTGAGGAGCAGGGATTAACTCCTGAAACACGATATATCGCAAGTACCGGCATTGGAGGAATTTCGAAAGAGGCGAATTCACTTGTCTCGCTTGATGCCTTTTCCATAAGTCAATTGAGACAAGAGCAAATTGTTCGAATGGATGCTCTTAAGAATCTGTCTCCCACAATTAAATACGGGGTAACTTTTGAGCGTGGAACCCGTGTCAGATTTGGTGACCGGTCACATTTATACATTTCAGGGACTGCAAGCATCGATAAAAATGGAAAGGTTATGCACCCCACAGATGTCAGAAAGCAAACGCAGCGTACCCTGGATAACATAAAGGCTCTACTTGCTCCTCATGGTGCCAGCCTAAGTGATATGGCTTATCTGATTGTCTATCTTCGTAGCTATAAAGACAAGTATAAGGTCATAGAAGTAATTGAAAAAGAAGTTCCCGCTGACATCCCTTCCCTTTTCGTAGAAGGCACTATTTGCCGTCACACATGGCTGGTTGAGCTGGAAGGAATGGGAATAATTCCTGATTCAAATGACTTTCCAACTTTCTTTTAAATTTCCAGATACCGTAAAAATATTCACCTTGATAATCCGTAAATTTGCTTTAGCGCTTGTGATTTTCTCTGCATGTTTTAAGACCTTGAGCTTCCTTCGATCATCACCTGTAGCATGAGCGTTCTCCGCTTCAGAATATCTGCCCTTGACATAACACTGGACACGCAGCGCCGAAGAGTATTATGTTACAGCGCATATGAGCAAGTGTTTCGAGGTTGGGTGTGTAGTCCAGTCAAGCAAAGCACCCGGGCACATAAAAGCCTGAACGGTTATGAGCCGTGATACTACGGGCGTAACGATTGATGTTTCGGATAACATGCTGAAGTCCAGATCAATGAAGGAGAATATCGTGGAATTTGATAATAAGGTTGTCCTGGTCACCGGGGCTGCGGGTTCGATCGGGAAGGGGATCGCCGAACGATTCAGCGAGGAGGGAGCAAAGGTTTTCATAACGGACCTTGACCAGTCTCGACTTGATCAATGCTGCCGTGAGCTGGCTATGAAAGGCGGGCAATGCCAGGGTTTGGCGGCGGATGTGACGGACTACGGCCAGGTAAAAAGGGTGGTGGATGCGACGGTTGAAGCGTTTGGCCACCGGATTGACGTGCTGGTGAATGTGGCTGGTGTGGTGGCCCAGGGCAAGATTGAGGAAATCGAGGAAAAACAGTGGGACCTGATCTTTGACGTTAATTGCAAGGGCACGTTCTTCTTCATAAAGGCAGTGGTTCCGATCATGAAAGCACAAGGCAGCGGCAGGATTATCAACTTCTCGTCGAAATCGGGCAAAACCGGGTCGGCGTTGCTGAGCCATTATTCGGCCGCCAAGGCCGCCATCATCGGCCTGACCCAGGCCCTAGCGTATGAACTCGCTGACAGCGGAATCAACGTCAACTGCGTATGCCCGGGTATTACCGAGGATACCGGCGTATGGGACAAGGTTTCGTCGGGATACATCAAGGAGTTGAAACTGCCCAGGGATGAGGTGGTTGCGAAGTTTTCCGCCAAGGTGCCGCTCAAGAGACTGGCTAAGGTTGAGGAAGTGGTTGCGG
Organism: uncultured bacterium; assembly: GCA_964595095.1. Lineage (GTDB taxonomy): Bacteria > Fidelibacterota > Marinisomatia > SCGC-AAA003-L08 > TS1B11. The sequence goes on from CAZQOY010000029.1 coordinate 3,940, forward strand.
TTACGGCCTTCCTGGCTTCGGCGGGAGCGGCTTACATGACCGGCCAGGCGATTAATATTACCGGCGGACGCGAAATGCACTAAACCGCGTTGGCGCATTTCAAGGAATCAGGCAAAAAAAATTATAGGAGAAACCAGTATGTGGACCAGAAAACAGGTAGCCCAAACCATCGACCATGCCGCCTTGAAGCAGTCGATGGTAGATGCTGACATCGTTGCCGCGTGCGAGTTGGGCAAGAAGTACGGGGTTGCGAGCGTGTGCGTTCGGCCCAGCGATGCACCCCTGGCAAAGAAAATACTAGCAGGATCGGGGGTGCCTCTTGCGGTTGTCATCGGTTTCCCCCATGGCTCCAACCGGGCCGAGGTCAAGGCCCTGGAAGCGAAACTCGCCATTGATGACGGTGCCGTCGAACTGGATATGGTAATGAACATCGGCAAGTTTCTTACCGGCGACTACGCCCTGGTGCAGAAGGATATTGAAGCGGTTGTCAACGAAGCCGGTAAACATAACGTGCTTGTCAAGGTGATCCTGGAAACGTGTTACCTGTCGCCGGAACAGATTGCCCGGGCCTGCGAGATTTCCAAAGCGGCAGGGGCAGATTACGTGAAGACCTCCACCGGTTTCGGCGACGGCCCCGCGACTCCGGAAGCGATTGACATCATGATCAAAACGGTGGGCGATACCATGGGGGTCAAGGCGTCCGGCGGCGTAAGAAGCTACGAAACTGCGGTTGGTTACCTGAACCAGGGATGCAAGCGGCTTGGCGCAGCGTCGACCGAGGCGATTCTGGAAGGCGCACCCGAAGAATGAACACGATGAAAGCCGTTGTCTATTACAGTCCCGGCGACATCCGGGTCGAGCAGGTCGGCGTCCCCGAATGCGGCGAGGATGAGTTGTTGGTAAGGGTCGATGCCTGTGCGGTATGTGGATCGGACATGAAGGCGTTCAAGGTTGGCAATCCGCGCATTCAGCCGCCACGTGTGATCGGTCATGAGTTCACGGGTGTGATCGATAAGGTGGGTGCCGGTGTGACGGGGTTCGAGGTTGGGGAGCGGGTGGTCATGGCCACATCGGTCTCATGCGGTGACTGTTTCTATTGTCGGAAGGGGCATCCGAACCTTTGTGCCGATGTCGCGCCTATGGGTTACAGTTACGACGGCGGCATGGCCGAATATGTCGTTATCCCGGCTCGAGCTCTGGAAAACGGCCACGTGGTGAAAGTGCCCGCCGGCCTGAAAGCGGAATATGCAGCGCTGGCAGAACCGCTCAGTTGCGCGATCAATTCCCTGGAGCACTGCGATATTCAAGAAGGGGATACCGTAGTGGTCCTCGGTGCCGGTCCGATGGGGCTGATGAATGTTTGCGTTGCCCGCAGCCAGGGGGCCGGGAAGATCATCCTGTCAGAGATCAGTGCCGAGAGGCTGAAGCAGGCCGAACAGTTCGACTGCGACCTGCTCGTCAATCCCGCCAGCCAAGACCTGGTCGAGTGTGTTATGGAAATGACCGACGGCCTGGGCGCCGATATAGCCATCGTGGCGGCTCCCGCAGCCCAACCGCAGGAAATGGCCCTGGAACTGGTCAGAAAGCGAGGGACGGTATGTCTGTTCGCCTCCTTGCCCATGGGGCAAAGTACGCTCTCAATGGACAGCCGAAAAATTCATTATGGTGAACTGCGGGTTGTCGGCACGAGTGATTCAACACCCCGACACGTTGAAAAAGCGGTCGAGCTGCTTAGCGCCGCAAAGATTCCCGCCGGTAAACTGGTCACTCACGTGTTAGGCCTGGACGATATTTTCACAGCGTTTGAATTGATGACCAGCGGCGAAGCGCTGCGGGTGGTGCTTAAATCACCAGTGTAGTCCGTTTACTCGAAAGGCTGAGTCTTCCTGGAAAATCGCGGGCTAGCGCAGATCCTTCCAGATCGGCCCCAAGACGGCCAGTACTTTCTGGTATCGTTCGTATTTTGCAGCGTATACGTCTTTTCGGGCCGGATCGGGCGGCTGAACTCTTGAGAACCTAACCATAGCCTCAACCGCCTCGCTATAGCCTGCGTAGCAGCCGGCGGCAACACTGGCGGCAATAGCGGCTCCCAATGCACCCAGCTCCGTTCCGGTGGGGAGCTCCACGGGTATCTGGAAACAGTCGGCGAAAATCTCTACCCACACCTCACTCCGCGCTGCTCCACCCGTAAGACGGATCATAGCCGGCAATTCACGGAATTTCATCAACCGGTCCACGTGCGCCATATGGCTGAACACCACCCCTTCGTAAATTGCTCGCAATACGTGGCCTCGACTGTGCCAACCAGCGAGCCCAATGAAAGACGATTTTGCATCGGGGTCGGCATTGGAACCGAACAGGAAGGGCAGGAATACTATGTTGGCATCCTGGGGCTTTGTCGCGCCCACCAGGTCGTTGCAAACATCGTAAATCGACTTGCCCCGCTGTTTTGCCGAGTCTTTTTCCGCCTCGAAAAACTGGGTAACGAACCATTCCAGGTTGCTGGCCGATGTAGCACTGCCCTCCAGCATCAGATAGTAACCAGGAATGGCGTAGCAGGAAGTCATAAACACATCTTCGTCAACCACCGGTGTCTTGGAGATGTACTGATTATTGCCCCACGTACCGGCGACCATACACAGCTGGCTCTCGTTGACGATGCCGCAAGCCAGCCCACAGGCATCGATGTCGAACATTCCGCCCGCTACCGGCGTGCCTTCGGCCAGACCGGTTTCGGCTGCCGCCTGGGCGGTTATATGACCACAAATCTCCTCGCTCCGCTTGAGGGGCGGGAGCAATTCCCGCATGTCGGCCAGTCCGAACGCCTCGAGCACTTCCATAGCGTAGTCTCCATCACGGACGCTCATCAGGCTGGTGCCGGACATGTCGGTCAGTTCGGCATGGATCTGGCCCGTCAGACGGAAACGAACGTAATCCTTGGCCATCAACACCCAGCCGGCGCGTCTCATTACTTCCGGTTCGTGATCCCTGAGCCACGCCAGCAGCGCATTGGGTTGGGCGGGCCAGAGACTTTGCATTGTTTTGGGTCGGATGGCTTTGTCCACACCCTGCTCAAGCCAACGATCGATATATTCCCTGGCTCGCGAGTCAGTGGAGCAGATAGCGTTACGGACCGGGCGGCCCCGCTTATCAACCAGGTACAGTCCGTTTCCATGCCCCGCACAGGCGATAGCTGCGATGTCCTGCGGCGCAACTTTCGATTCGGCCAGTACCTGGCGAATAGACTTGGCCGTCGCCTGCCACATTTTCTCCATGTCCCTTTCGGTATGGCCGGCCTGCGGCGTGAGCATCTCGGTTTTCTCTGAAGCCACCGCGACCTCACGACCGTCCAAGGTAAACAATGCCGCCTTGGAGACCGTGCTCCCATTGTCCGTCCCGAGTAGATATTGGCCCATGTCAGGTCCTTTCAAGTCCCCTCCCGGTCCGAGCGACGGAACCTGCCCTCACCTGTAATCGTGGTTGTCCGATCGTCGGCGGCCGGTAGTCACTCTTCGGTGATAATTCCCGCGGCTGTTGCTTCGGGACTTTTACTCTCCTTCGTCCCGACCTACGACAGCCTTGTCGTTGAAGAAGATCACGAAGAAGGCCGTAATCACCACTGCCATTATTATGGGAGTTACCCAGATGGCCTGCCAGTCGTGGCTGACGGCTTTTTCAACGCCCTTGACAATTTCCTTGATGGCATAAGCGTCAATAACCCTTCCGGCAAGGAGCGACCCGACAAACCAACCCAAGCCGAAGGTTATCAGCGAGATAAGTCCCTGCGCCTGGGCCTGTATCTCTTTCGGGGCCTTCATATCGGTATAGAGCTGTCCGGTGACAAAGAAGAAGTCATAGCAAACACCGTGCAGTGCCAGGCCGGTGTAAAGCAGGAAGGCCATGGTGTGCAAATCGCCAAACCCGAAGCACACGAAGCGGCCGACCCAGGCTAACATGCCGATAAGCAGCATTTTCTTTACGCCGAGTCGGGCAAAAAACAGCGGCATAAGGAACAGGAAGATCACTTCGGCCATCTGGCCGATGCTCTGCTTGAACTGAACATATTCCATGCCGATTTCGTTGAGGAACAGGTTGCAGAACTGCCAGTAGAACATGGCGGGGAGGAAGATCAGGAAAGAGCTGATCGCGAAGATGACGAAGTTGCGATCCTTGAACAGGGCCAGTGCTTTAACTCCGAGAATGTCGGCTAATGTAATTTTCTGGTCGGTGACTTTCGGTGGAGTGCTCGGCAGGATATAGGCGAGCAGGCCGGCCAGAAGACCGATGCCGGAACCCAGGAACATGGGAATCTGGGTCGCCTCGACGTTACCTACAACTCCCATGGCGCCGGTAATCTGTCCGCTGAAGAGTGCTATGGTGCTGACCGCGATCCAACCGAAGGTCCCCATGACGCGAATGCTGGGAAACTGCTTGCCCGGGTTGCTCATCTGGTAAAGAGCGATGGAGTTGGTTAACGACCAGGTCGGCATGTAACAAAGGTAGTGAGCCAGCAGTATCCAGAAGAGCACCATAGGTTGTTTCACGCCTTCGGGACTAACCGCCATCTGGCTGGCAAAATATAGAAACCCGGCGGCCAGAAAATTCAAAACACCGAGGACTTTCTGGGCGGAAAAGAAACGGTCGGCGAGCATGCCCACGAAGAAAGGGGCGATGATACCGCCCAAGGCAAAGGTGGTCCCGGCGACGAAACCAATCTCCACCCCGGTGTAGCCCACTTTGGTAAGATAGAAGCTCAGCGGAATAACCCAGATACCATTAAAAGCGTACTGAATAAACATCATGACGCTTAATCGAGTTCTAACGTTCACTGACATACCAGGCATACTGCTATATCTCCTTATATCCTATATAGTTACTAAAAAGCCGGGGTCTGATCGTATATGGTCCGGAGGTCTTATCGCATCATCATTCCACCGGATGCGTCAACGGTTGTTCCTGTCATATAGCTGGCGCCATCGGATGCCAGGAAGGTCGCGATGCTGGCGATCTCCTCCGGCTCGGCGATCCGGTTCAGGGGGATGCCAGCGAGATACCGCTCTTTGTTTTTGTCAAAGGTCTCGGCCACCATTTCGGTCAATATCAGTCCAGGCGCGAGCGCGTTTACGTTGATACCGTGTTTCCCGACTTCGCGGGCGAGGGCGATGGTAAACGATACCATCGCGCCTTTGCTGGCGTCATAGGGCGCATGGCCGGTGGTGGAACCCCTGAAGGCCGCCTGAGAAACTATATTGACGATCCGACCCTTCCGGCTCTCCGCCAGCAGGCGCTTGACCAGCTCGCGGCAGGCTATGAACGCGCCCGTTACGTTTACCTGGAAGGTGTAATCCCATTCTTCCTTGCTGTATTCGGTTATCGGGCCTTTGGGAAGGTAGGCGGCATTGTTGATAAGGACGTCGATCCGGGAGAACTTTTCCTCCATCATGCGGAACATCTCCAGGATGTCCGCCTCGCTGGCCATGTCACCGGACAGGGCGAGGGCTTCGGTGCCATGAACGCTTCGGATTTCGTCGACTACGGCGTTGGCTTCGTCTGCCAGATCGATGCCCTTTTCGGCGTTTCGAAAGTAGTTTACCCCTACTTTTGCACCTTCAGCGGCCAGTGCCAAGCAGATTACCCTGCCCAGGCCCCGAGAGCCACCGGTAACCAGGGCCACCTTGTCCTTGAGGTTCAAGTCCATACATTATCCCCTAAAAAAGTCAACTTGCCCAAGGGCTAAAACTCACAGAGCTCCTAATCGCTTATTTCCCAAACCGTCACTTCAATCGGTTCAGCCAGGAGGTCATCGGCCTTCCCTCCGAAGGCTTCAATATGGGGCGCCCTCAGATGAACATCCCAGACCTGCCGGCAGGCCCAGTTTTCGTAGAACATGAAACGGGATTTGTCATCAGGGTCGTAGTACAGATTAAAACTTATGCAACCATTTTCGGCACGGGTCGGAGCCAGCAGGCCCACGAGTTCTTGTCTGACCTCCTCCTCCATACCCTCCCTGGCCTTGGCTATTGCTAAAACCGTAATCGGCTTGTCTCCCTCTTCACACCCAGATATTTTTTCTGAAGATGTTCCTTTACAGCCGCTGCCGAACGACAATAACACTGCTAGAACCGCACCTCCAGCCAGCCCTGCCAATAATTTACGCGTGCTGATATTCCTCATTTTATGCTCCCTTTTTCTATGGATTATTATTTACGAATCAAAATATCCCTTCCGGTATTTCCGCGCTAACGGCCTGCCCTCCGTCCCGGTGGGCCGGGACCGAGCTCACCAGGTGTCATAGTACCGCCCTCAGCCGCCTGAAATCCGACCATTTGCGAGAATAATTTTCCCCTGCCAACGTCAACTGTGAAGTAGACCCAACCGCTGAATCCCCTCAAGGGTCACTACGGACAGCCCGCAAAGAATCGAGATTCGGGTAATCAGAAATTGATTTGTCGAGTGTGGATAGTGATCTTCGCCTCCGCTGCGCACACCAAAGAACCCTGGCGGTAATCCATAAAGAGTTTTTTGATAAAAACACACGAACCGTGTGTGATAGCGCCAGAGTATCTCATCAACTTCCGTCCAGTTTAACAAGAAAAAAGCTAAAAGGGAATAATTAAGAAAAAAAGATATTGGGGGGCTGTTCCGATTGTGACCTTGGGATTGACCAGTCTCCTCTTGATGCCGGGCTATGCCACGGGGCCTGACAATTCGATCCGAGTACAGTATTTTCCTAGTAGAACGCCAAACTTACTGATATATTATAACGGGCTATATTTATCGTTGAGAAGGGAAAATAGCAATTCTCCCGGTGATTATTACTATTGCAGCATCATGTTAATAACTATACAAATCGCAGCATTTACATGTCATTGCGAGTCACGATCCCGACTCTATGTCGGGAACGGGACGTGGCAATCTCGAAAAAAGGGGCATACGAGATCGCCACGGTCATCCCGACAGAAGCGTCGGGACTCCCTCGCGATGACAGCCCTTGTTGAGTGGAATTGCCAAAAATAAGTCAAGTAATTAATAGGACATAGCACTATACTGCGAGAAGATTTTGTCATAAGTCTGCAAGACCATCCAAAGTCATCCAAAAGTAAGGAGACTTAATTATGCAGATCACTAAGAGAGTTATTAAGAGCCTGTTGTTGGGCTTAGTACTGATTTCCTTGGCGGTGCCCGCTGAGGACCCGGCGCACTATGTCAAAGAAGGGACCTGGCAGGAGACCATGCGGGTCTCGCGGGATGCGCTGTTGCAGCGGGAACAGGCTGGTGAGCTAGGCACATCGTTGCCGGACCTGGGGGGGGCCGATTTCACCATCATGGCGTGGATAAAAACGACGTCAGAAACCGGTACTATCTTTGTAAAGACGCTCACCAGAGGAAGACTTCCAAATGTTACGCAGAGAATGGCCGGGTTCAATCCTCGCTTTTCAGGCCTCCAGCAATCCCAAAGTAAGGCATTATATATTAAGGACGGAACGCTGGTATATGAAATCAGCTCCGTCGGCGCCTTTGATTCGGAGGCACCGGTTAATGATGGTCAGTGGCATCATGTCACCTTGGCCGGAAAGGATCCCCTGGAATTCTACCTGGACGGCATACCGGCAAAAAGCGGCCGTATCGGAGATCCGGGGGATATTGAGCCCGATCTCCCGGAGCATGTCTTTTCTCTAGGCACTGGCTCGCGGATTTTTTTGGGTGGCAATTTCAATGGCGACATGGATGAGGTGCGGTTTTACAACCGCAAATTATCCGCCGGAGATGTCCAGGCCGTCTATGAAAACGCAAAGGAAGTGAGCGAAGGTCTGGCCGGCTGGTGGCAATTCGAGGAACAGGCTTCGGACGCTTCCGGTAACGGCTACCACGGGAGTATCTCTCGTGCCCAAAGCACCGAAGGTAAAATAGGAAAAGGGCTTCGATTTGCCAGAAGGAGTAGTGTGCAGTTGCCCCCGCCGAAAGGAGTAACCGCTAGCTTAGAGCTGTGGGATCTTGTCTCTCGTGACTTCCCTGATGATCAAGCCAGGAAAGAGATGGAGCGGGAACAGCAGGATAATGTCTGGAATAGTGGCTGGAAAGCGGGCGATCTGAAAGAACTGGCGGGCCGTTACTCCGGCGCCACGCGTGATTTCGGTGGACTACCCAAAAAGGCCGGGAAGCTGGTAAGGGGGGTCAACAATGCCGCCGGCCTTCAGAAGGTACGCGACGTTTATCACCTTTCCATCACCAACCACGAGACGTATACCGACCTGTCCGCTAAAGTCAAGACGCTGCGTCCCGCGATTGCCTACCTGACCGAGCAGTATGCGCAAACCTATCCGAAAGGCAGGAAGCATCTGGACCGCCTCAAGGCATTTGAGAAACGCCTGGCCAGGCTGGAGAAACGTCCCGCCGACCTCAAGACGCTGGAGCGGTTGAAGGATGATTTCCAGCAGCTCGAATATGAAGCCCTGGTAGCCGACAATCCGTTGATAGACTTTGACCAACTCTTGTTTGTGAAGCGCTACACTTACCAGTCCAGTCATTACTACACCGACTTTATTGATGGCACCGAGAATCCCGGCGGCAATCTCAGCATCCTGTCATTGAAAGACGGCACGGTCACCGAAATTCTCCCATCAATGAAGCAGGGCATTTTCGGACGCTACGATCTGTCATTTGACGGCAAGCGGGTGGTATTTGACTGGAAACGGGCCGTTGGTGAGGGGTTCCGTATTTACGAGACCGGCCTTGATGGCAAGGGGCTGCGCCAGCTGACCTCTCCCCCGCCTGACGAGCCGGAGCGCATCAAGAAGTACGATAACTCCTATCTCGGCGGAACCTCGCGCATATACCAGCATCACACCGACGACATACACCCGTGCTACCTGCCCGACGGCGGGATATGTTTTTCCTCGACGCGATGTGAATACGGGACGCTGTGCGACGGGCCTGATAAGTTGACAACCGCCGTGCTCTACCGGATGGACGGAGACGGCCAGAACATGGAAAAACTGACCGATAGTGCGGTCAGCGAATTCGCTCCCAGTGTTATGAATGATGGCCGGATACTCTACTCGCGCTGGGAATATGTCGATAAAGGGCAGCTCGGTGTCAAGTGTATCTGGGCCATGCGTCCTGACGGCAGCGGGACGGTGGAGATTTTCGGCAACGATATTGCTCTGCCGCCGGTGTTCACACTTCCCCGGGCGATTCCGGGCTATAACAACCTGTTTGTGGTCCTGGGTACGCCACATTATCCGCAATCCGGCGTGGGCACGGTTATCCGCCTGGATATCAACCAACCTATCCGTACCCGCAAGCCGATGACCTATATAACCCCGGATGTTGATATACGCGCTGAACCCGGCTTTGATCACATGGTTGACGGCCAGTGGGTACGCACTCAAAACGGCCCCATATATATGGACCCCTACCCGCTGAGCGACAAGTTCTTCCTGGTCTCGCACAACCCGGATAAGATCTGGAATGACGTTAGTGCCTATGGCCTGTACTTGCTGGACGAGTTCGGCAATAAGGTGCTGATTTATAAAGACCCGGAGTTTTCCTGCTGGGAGCCGATGCCGCTAAGATCCCGTCCGAAGCCGCCGGTAATCCCCACCGCACGGCCCCCCCAGGACAAGCAGGCCATAGTTGCGTTGAGCGACGTCTACGTGGGACTGGAGGGCGTCGAGCGCGGCACGATTAAGTACCTGCGCATCATGGAGCAGGTACCCCGCCCGTGGGACAGCCGGCGTTTCTGGGAGATAAATGGCGGCGCCCCGAGACTCAGTCTGGGAAGCGTCCTGGCGCTCAAGGTTCTCCACGGAATTGTACCGGTCTATGAGGACGGCTCAGCACACTTTATCGTGCCGACCGACAAGAACATCTATTTCCAGGCTTTGGACGAGAACTTCATGGAAGTCCAGCGGCAGCGGACCTACATCAACTACCGGCCGGGCGAGCGACGTGCCTGTATCGGCTGTCACGAGTATCGCCAATTGGCCCCAGCGAACAAAACTATCCTGGCCTTGAGACATCCACCGTCGACGCCCGAGGCGCAGCCCGGCGATAAAGCCGCGGCGCGACCGATACACTATCCGACCGATGTGCAGCCGACCCTCGACAGGCACTGCGTCAGCTGCCACAGCGGTGCCCAGCCCAAGGCTGACCTGGACCTTTCCGGCGAGATGACGGATTCATTTACCCGTTCCTATGAGAGCATCATCAGGCGCGGGCTGGTGAAGACTTTTAATGAGGGCTCAGATTGGGATGGCACCGAAGCCGTACCTCCGTTCTCGGTAGGCTCCCATGCCAGCAAGCTCATCACCGTCATTCGGGAAGGACACAACGGCGTGAAACTCTCGCAAGAGGAATTCATCAAACTGGTCACCTGGGTGGACGCCAACGCTCAGTATTACGGTTCCTACTATGGCCGGCGGATGCTTGTATACAAAGACCATCCGAATTTCCGCCCGCTGCCGACATTTGAAGAGGCTATCAGCTCGCGCAACCCAAGAGAGGAAGAGAATCGCCAGGGATCTGCAGGATGGGAAGCGCAAATGACTGAAGAAAGACAACGAGACGATGAATAATATATTAAACCAACATATTGAATAAAGGAGTAAACATGAGAAAAACGAAAAGAAACCGGACTGCCTTTACGGTTGTGGCCCTGGGATTAGCCAGCCTCCTCTTGATGCCGGGGTGTACAACCGGGCCAGATAAGTCAAGCATCGTCTTCAATAACGCCTCTTTCTATAATGCCGACGGATCGTTCAACCTGGAAGCCGGCAAAGATGCCTACATCGCACTTATGAAATATCACGGTTACCCCGTCTTTGACGGTCTGCGCGAAACACTATGGCTTTCCGACTATGGCCTGGGAGAGTTCACCAAGGTCGGACTGGGGGCGATAGGCTATATTAACGACCAGAAGGACTGCTACATGGGCCAGGACCTGTTCCTGCTGCCCGGCCAGATGTTACCCGAGCATTACCACTTGAAAACGGACAAAGCTCCGGCGAAAATGGAAGGCTGGCACGTTCGGCACGGTATCTCCTATGTTTATGGCGAAGGCGAACCTACAGCAAACCTGAAGGCTGTCGTCCCCGCGAGCCAGAAAGACATCGTGAGTGTATGGCATGAAACAATCCTGCATGTCGGTGAAAGTTGCATACTCAACCGGAAAACGGCACGACACTGGCAGTTTGGCGGTCCCGAAGGAGCCATTGTCAGTGAATACGCCACCTTCCACGACAACGACGGTGTCAGGCATTCCGATCCGAATATCGTATTTCCCTAGCGGATAGTTTAGAAAAGAGCGAGCGAGGGAAATTGTGAAGACTGTAATACTGCTGGCGGGGGCGCTCTGCGCGCTCGTTGCCCTTGGGGGAAGCCAAAACGTGGAAGAGGGAGATTATCTCTCGCCTCTGGCGCTGGTGGCCGACAAGGAGGGCAAGACCCTCTACGTGGCCGAGTTCACAGCAAAACAGGTGGCCGG
>CAZQOY010000029.1:15434-18924 GCA_964595095.1 uncultured bacterium
CCGGAGTCTCCCAGCGGCCTGGCTCTGGCCCCGGACGGCTCCCGCCTGTACGTCACCGGCGCCGCGCCCGCCGGTCAGGTTCATGTAGTAGACTTGCCGGCCGGTAAGGTCAACGCCACACTGCCCGTGGGGCACACGCCTAACGCGCCCGTAGTCAGTCCCGACGGTAAGACGCTCTACGTTTGCAACCGGTTCAACAACAACGTCTCGGTGATCGACCTGGTATCAATGAAGGAAGCGGCAACGATCCCGGTGATGCGCGAGCCGGTTGCTGCCGCGATTACGCCAGATGGGAAGTTGTTGTTCGTAGCCAATTCGCTGCCGGCCGGCCCCGCTGACGGGGATTATGTGGCGGCGGTTGTTTCGATCATCAACACCGCTGAGCGCAAGGTAACCGCCAGCGTCCGGCTTGCTAACGGCAGCACGGGGTTGCGGGGTATCTGCATTTCACCCGACGGCAGGTACGCGTATGTCACCCACATTCTGGCCCGCTACCATATGCCCACCACGCAACTCGAGCGAGGCTGGATGAATACCAATGCATTGAGCATCATTGACGTAGCGAAACAAACGCTGGTCAACACGGTTCTGCTTGACGATATTGACCTGGGCGCCGCTAACGCTTGGGGCGTAACCTGCACGCCGGACGGCAAATACATCTGCGTCACCCATGCCGGCACGCATGAGGTGAGCGTGATCGATCGGGCTGGCCTGCACGAGAAACTTGCAAAAGCCGCGGCAGGCGAGCACATTCTGGCCAGCTACCAGATACCCACCGCGCGAATTGATACGACTGTGGTGATGTCGCTGTCGGCAGCCGACGTTCCCAACGACCTTGCGTTCCTGGTGGGCCTGCGGCGGCGGCTGAAGCTTGTGGGTAACGGCGCTCGCGGGCTGGCCATCGTCGGCACCAGGGTGTACGTCGCCGAATACTTCACCAACAGTCTCGGCGTGGTGGATATCGACCCGGAAGCGCGGTCCGGGGCGCAGTCGCTGGGGCTGGGGCCGGAAAAACCCCTGACGCTCGTGCGCAGGGGCGAGATGTTCTTCAACGATGCCGCGCTGTGCTTTCAGCAGTGGCAGAGCTGCGCCAGCTGCCATCCTGGCGAAGGGCGGCCCGATGGCCTGAACTGGGACCTCCTCAACGACGGCATGGGCAATCCCAAGAACACGAAGAGCCTGCTGCTGTCGCACCAGACACCGCCGGTGATGGTTACGGGTACTCGCGACCGGGCCGAAACCGCCGTGCGCGCGGGGATCAGGTACATCCAGTTCGCCGTGCGCCCGGAAGAGGACGCCGCCGCGATTGATGAATACCTCAAGTCGCTCAAACCGGTCCCCAGCCCCTATCTGGTTAACGGCGGGTTGGGCCCGGCGGCGAAACGCGGCGAAGAGACATTCAAAAAGGCCGAATGCGCATCGTGCCACCCAGCGCCGCTGTATACCGATTGCAAGAAATACAAGGTGGGCACCGGCAAGGGAATGGATGAGGGGCGGGAGTTTGACACTCCAACCCTGATCGAGGTATGGCGGAGTGCGCCGTACTTGTACGATGGCCGCGCCGCTACCTTGAAGGACGTCCTGACGAAATACAATCCCGGCGATAAGCACGGAATCACATCCAATCTGACCGAGAAGCAGATCAGCGATCTGGCTGAGTTTGTTCTTTCCCAATAGATCAGGTATCAGAATTGCAGCCTTAGGCTGGTGCTGATGAAGTAGGGAGGTGATTGGTGATTGGTATTTGAGAGAAATACTATCACTGCGGAGTCCTGCCCTGAGTCCACCAGCCGGCGGATCGAAGGGTTAAACGCTGGAAGGCCCCAACAGCCACCGGGACCTTTTGTTTGAGGCCCGGCCCGCCCGGACTCGCCAGAGACTCTGGCCAAGCTCGCCGTGCCGGCCATGACCGAGGCTTCCGTCCACCGAGAGACCGGTCATAGAGCTTTGAACTGTTGCAAATACCTCTTATCTTAGTATCGTAATGTCTACTTTAAGAGAAATCCAAAGGAAACATACATGCAAGAAAAAAAAGCACTAAGGCGCAAGGACTTTATTAAATCAACGGTCACAGGAGCAGCGGGATTCGCCTTTCTGGGGGCCGTGGATGCCAAACTGCCTGAAACAAACACCGATCAAAAGTCATCGGAAGAAAAGTTTATCTACCGAACCCTTGGAAAAACGGGTATAAAACTGCCTGTTATTAGTATGGGCGTGGAACAATCGAACAACCCCAATCTTGTACGTGCCGCATTGGATGCCGGAATTGTGCATTTAGACACAGCCCATAAATATCAAAGAGGCAGAAATGAGGAGATGATCGGTGGCGTTCTCAAAGGACGCCCCCGTGACTCATTTGTGATCGCCACGAAAGTCGCTCGATCACGTACAGAGGAAATGACCGAGAAGGTTTTCCTCGAAAAATTTGACCTCAGCCTTAAACGGTTAGGGTTGGACTACGTGGATATCCTCTACCTTCATGAGTCAACGACACGGGAGGTAACGCTATTTGAACCTATACTGAAAGCTCTTGAGAGGGCGAAGAAAGCGGGAAAAACCCGCTTTGTTGGTGTTTCCACCCACCGCAACGCGCCTGAGGTCATTCAGGCAGCGATTGACAACAAATTCTACGAGGTGGTCCTCACGAGCTACAATTTCAGACAGGGCCAGGACACTGGAGTAAGAGAGTCGCTTGCAAAAGCCGCTGCTGCCGGTTTGGGGGTGGTGGCCATGAAAATCCTGGCCGGTGGTGCTAGGAGAAGAGCAAAAATCGCGAACGCCAAAGCGGCTATAAAATGGGTGCTGCAGGACCAAAACGTTCACACCGCTATTCTCGGTTTTACCACTTTTGATCAGATAAACACAGATCTTTCGGTAATGGAAGATTTGACACTTACGGAAACCGAGAAAAAAGACCTGCAGTTGCAAAGTTCGATCGAAGGGCTCTACTGTCAGGGCTGTGAGAGGTGCTTAGCCCAGTGCCCCCACCAGCTTCCCATACCCGATATTATGCGGGCCTATATGTATACCTACGGTTATCAGAACCTTGGCGCCGCCCAGGACCTCTTATTCTCTCTGAATCTGCCCGCCAATGTGTGCGGTGATTGTGAGCAGTGTCCTGTTCGTTGTGCGAAAGGGTTCGATATATCCGCCAGGATTCATGATGTCGTTCGGCTCCAGGATGTACCCGCTGACTTTATCGTGTAATGCAAATCAGGATTGATATGCCGCGAGTGTAACGTGAACCGCACCCCAGCCGCTGTTGATAACGGTAGGCTTCATAAAGGAACTCCTGAGACTATTAACCTTGAAATTGTAGTAAATATCTGTTATGCTGCAAACGCAGTGTCCGAAAGCTTCTTACGACGTACAGTGCAGATAATTACCTTAGAGAAACCCAAAGGAAATATACATGCGAGAAAATAAAGCACTAAGGCGCAAGGACTTTATTAAATCAGCGGTCACAGGAGCAGCGGGATTCGCCTTTCTG
>CAZQOY010000030.1:0-18232 GCA_964595095.1 uncultured bacterium
GCTCCGCCGAAGGGGCCGTCTTCTCCCTCGCCGCCCTCCAGAAGGTCATCGACCGCGTTTGGCAATAACGCTGAAGCCAGGGCGTTGGCGTCGGCCGAATCCGCAGGATAGATAAGTCAGCCGTCGCTGTGAGGGCGGTTGTTATGAGGTGCTTTCTATGCGCCAAGATTTTGTTAGCGCGCAATTACACTTTCAAAAATATCCTCGTCCAACTCAACTCCGAGTCCGGGACCAGCAGGCACCTTTACACAACCATTCTCTATTGTTACTTCATGCTTCAATATATTTTTCTTCAAGAGAGTAAGTTCTGTAAACTCACTTGCCAAGGGAAGTACGTTCATAGAAGCTGCTAGGTGTAGTTTTGCTATTAGTGAAAATCCGGGTTCAATTTCTGTTCCAACAATACAAGGAAGGCCCAAAGATTCAGCAACTACTTCGATTTCCTTGGCTAAGGCTAAACCACCAGACTTTGCAATCTTGATGTTGATAAGATCCGCAGCCCCATATTTCGCAATTTGAATAACATCTTGAGGTGTCCAAATACTCTCATCCGCCATTAAGGGAATTCCTATTTTATTGCGAATATGAGCCATGCCTTCAAGGTCCCAACCAGGGACAGGCTGCTCTAACAATTGGAGATTGCAACTCTCAATTTTCTGCATCACCTTTATTGATCCGATCGTAGTCCAGGCAGCGTTTGGATCGAGTCGCAATTCTATGTCATCACCAACTGCTTCACGAACAGTTTTGATTCTCTTTACATCCAGTCCCATATCATGGGAACCCTTGATTTTTATCACCCTTATTCCGAGTTGCACAACGTCTAATGCTTTTTCCGCCATGCCTTGCGGAGTATCGATTCCGATTTCCGATGCAATAGGGATCTCCTCTCGAAAACTGCCACCTAAAAGTGTATAAACCGGAACATTCAGGATTTTTCCAACCAAATCATGTAGAGCAAGGTCAATACCTTCTTTTGCGCAAGTCACTTTGGCCAGATTGGCATCAACAATGGCCATAATTCGATTTATATTGAAAACACTCTGACCCACAATTTTCGGCGCGATGTATTTTTCTATCGTGGAACTAACCGATTCCAAAGTTTCCCCATAGAATTCAGGTTCCCATGCACATGCTTCACCATACCCGATCGTACCATCTTCGGAAAAGATTTTCACCAGGACCGCGTTTGAGGAGGTAAAACCTGTGTAGGCATCTGCAAAACCTCTGATCGGAACAGAAAATGGAAATACTTGTATTTTTCTGATCTGCATATCAATCCCCTGTTTTTTTCTTAGTGGTGTAGACACTAATGGACAGAAACCGCCAGAAGAATTGCACTCTCATTGCACTAGTATAGTGCTCTCTCGTCTAGTAGAATGTAAAAATGACGTACACTTTTGATGTTACTACGACCACAGAATAATATACAAGCTGTTCCCCGTCCCTTTACTTTCCCCCATCCTCCCATCGGGGGGATTTTTTATGTGCGGCCGCTGGAGAAGGGGAATAATATCGGGCTGGGGATTTACCTCACCCCCTTCGCTGACGCGAAGCCCCCTCTCCGTTAACGGAGAGGGGGAAACACGCAGTGTGGGGGTGAGGTATTCACGCACCAGGCGCACCAGGCGAACGCCCAGCGGCGTCCAGGGGCGTATATTCGGGCGCTATGATAATGATGCCCCATATCGCTTCGTTGCCATTACCGCTCCGCTGGATGTAGAGTGGAAAACTGTACACCACCCAAACAATGCTCTCGTCGGGGGAAGGCCTTAAAAAAACGGAATTTTGTATGGGTTTTGTCTAATTTCGCGCCGGTCATTGCTCCCCCTTTTGCTCCCGGCGGATCGCAATGACGGGGAGTGAGGTCGGAATCAGGGTTTCTTGCCAGGGAGGTGTTGCATGTACACATCATCCCCCACCTCAATCACTTCTATCCTTACGCGGGTTGTCCCCTGGGAAACAAAGCCCAGCTTCAGGGCCGCGCCGTATGACAGGTCCAGCATGCGTCCCCGGATGTATGGCCCCCGGTCGTTTATCCGTACAATGAGGCTTTTTCGATTGGCCAGGTTAGTCACCCGGATGATGGTATTTAGAGGCAGGGTTCGGTGGGCGGCGGTGCGTCCGTACATGTCGTATACTTCCCCGTTGGCGGTGAGCTTGCCGTGAAAATCGGGGCCGTAGAAGGAGGCGACGCCAACGAAAACCGCTCCCGGGCGGACCTTGATAGAAGGAGTACGTGTTGCCGGCGGCGTAATCTTCCGGCTGGGAGGGCTCTTCTTACGCGGCGATTTCGGTTTGGACGTATAACGCGGGGAAGACGCACAGGCGGCGGCGATGATTAAAGTACCTATCCCTAAAATAACCGCTCGCTGAAGAGAGGGTCTCACGGATGGGCACTGCCCCTTATTTCGCTGAGCTGACCTACCCCCCACTCCTCCAGGAAAGAACGCAGCCGCTCAGCCAGGCGGACCCCGGCAGCCGGGTCACGGAAATTAGCCGTCCCGATTTGCACGGCACAGGCCCCGGCCCGTATAAACGCCACCACATCCTCGGCGGTCATTATGCCCCCTATACCGATGACGGGAATGTTCACCGCCCGGGCAATTTTATAGACGGCGGCCAGGGCAATGGGCCTGATGGCTGGTCCGGAGAGACCGCCGATGCCGTTACTGAGCTGAAATTTGCCGGTTCGGGGATCTATTCCCATACCGACTACCGTATTGATGGCGCTGACCGCATCGGCACCACCGGCCTGGGCCGCCAGGGCAATCTCACTGATGTCGGTCACGTTGGGGCTGAGCTTGACCATCAGGAAGCGCTCGGTCAGTTGACGGAGGCTGCGGGTGAGCCCTTCAGTCACGGCGGCATCGATGCCGAACTCCATGCCGCCTTCAGCTACGTTCGGGCAGGAGACGTTAATCTCGTAGCCGTTGATGGAAGGCTGCCGGGCCTCGATGGTCTTCATTACTGCCTGATACTCGTTAAAACTGGAGCCGGCGATGCTCACGATGACAGTGGTGTTCAGCCCGGCCAGGTTCGGCAGTTTCTCGGCGCAGAAACGTTCCACCCCGATGTTGGCCAGACCGATGGCGTTAAGCATTCCGGCGGGGGTCTCGGCTATGCGCGGCGGCGGATGGCCTTCCCGAGGCTGCCGGGTAATCGACTTGGTTATCAGCCCACCCAGCAGGTTAACATCCACCAGCTCCGGGGCCTCATCACCATAACCAAAGGTGCCGCTGGCGGTAAGGATCGGGTTCCGGAGGGTCAGATTGCTGCCGAGGGTAACAGTGAGGTCTGCCATAGGGCTCATGCCAGATCGTGGGCCCAGAAGACCGGACCGTCAATACATGCCAGTTTAAAACGGTCTCGGTAACCGGGCCGGGAGTGGTTTTCGTTGGTTTTCAGCTCCACACTGCACCCCTGGCAGATGCCGAAACCACACCCCATCAGCGCTTCCGTAGCCAGCTGGCACGGGAGTCCCCGCTCCAGGGCAAAGTCTTTCAGGGCGCTAAGCATGGGAGGCGGCCCGCAGCCGAAAATGGCGACCTGGCCGGAGTTCAACTGATCCAGCACCTTCAGGAGGCCGTCAACTACCGTACCCCGCAGGCCGACGGTACCATTATCGGTAGTGAGGGTTATATTTTTTCCGGGGTCGTGATGGAGATAGTGTTCGTCCTTGTCGCGCGCTCCCATCAGCAGGTGGTGTTCACGACCGTGACCGTTCAGGTCCTCGTGCAGGAAACTGATGGGAGCAATCCCTGCGCCGCCACCAACCAGTACGGGAAAAGTATCATCAGCGACACTCCAGCCGTTCCCCAGCGGCCCCAGCAGATTCACAACCTGTCCTGGAGTCCATTCAGCCATTGCCCGGGTGCCGGTACCGACAACCTTATAGATCAATCCGATGCGGTCAGCCTTACGGGATGCCACACTCATGGGACGCCGCAAAAGAGGAGACCATCCCTCACTGATCAGAATATTGACGAACTGGCCCGGTTTGACGGAAACGGCAATTGCCGGGGCGGTCAGTTCCATTGCATAAGTCCCTCGCGCCAGCCGGCCGTTTGAGATCACCTTGCATTCCTCAATCACCATGGTTCGACCAAGGCTACCCGGAAACGTTAATAATATTGTCGTGCAATTCCCGCGGCGTTCGCAAGTTCATTGTGCCGGTAGAATCCTGGACACTGCGCCTGGTATCAGCACCGGTCTTTGTCCGCGGGCCGGATAGATCCGCCTTGATTCGCCTAAGAAATTCCAGCCGTTCACCGGCGTCTTTGCTGTAGGTCCCCGAGGGATAGAGGACCAGATACTCATCATAGGCGGTGATAGCATTGTCCAGCTGACCAAGGTACTTATCATAGATAAATGCAATAGCGAAACAGGATTGCTCAGTATCGAATAATCTCCGGATCTCACGAAAAAGGTTCAGTGCCTGCCGGGGACTGTGGGATAGATTTTCGTCAACCAGAGCCATAAGAGAATCAAGCCTGGGGTCTCCCATCGTAGCGTCCTTATCACTCAGGCGGCGACCGTAGGGTGAGTCGGGATATTGCTCCAGTAGCAGGGCACGCCAGAAAGTCGCCTGCTCTGGATTGTCCTGCGTATGAACATACAGGACGTAGGAAGCCTGGGCAGCGACGTCCGTATCAGAAAAATTCGACACAATCTCGGCCATAATCACCAGAGCGGTATCAGGGGTCTCCATCTCAAACAGTTGGATTTCGCCGAGCCGGTATAAGGCATGGGCCAGTTCCCCGCGAACCCTGGTAGTATCCACGGCAGCTTCGGTTGTATCTATTTCCTTGTCGGTATCCGGGCTCAGTTGGTCGCGAAGCGAATGGATTCTTTTGTTCAGTTCGTTAAAGGTGGCAATCTGTTTCAACTTGGCCTGGGCGGGCAGGT
The DNA here is from genome assembly GCA_964595095.1 of uncultured bacterium. GTDB lineage: Bacteria > Fidelibacterota > Marinisomatia > SCGC-AAA003-L08 > TS1B11. The sequence continues at coordinate 4,909 of CAZQOY010000030.1, forward strand.
AGTAAACCGATTTAGTTTTAACACGCTTAAAATAGTCTCTGGCATTCTCGATCTCGTGAAGTTCGGTAAGATATATTTCGCCGGCCCGAAAAGCCGCCTCACTGGCCTCAGGCAAGTTTCTGAATTCCTCAAGAACCTCGATAAAGCGCTCCAGGGCCGCGGCTTTATTCCCCTTCAGAAATTCGATTTTTCCCAGCTCCAGTTGCAGTCCAGGGACAATGCTGGCAAATTCGGTGAGTGTCACCATATTCCGGATCTCTTTATATGCCCCCTCAAAATCGTTCATTTTCTGCCGGAGTTGTACTCGGATCAATCGTGCGTTGACCCGCTCGCTTTCTTTGGGGGTAGTACGGGCGTATCGGTCAAGAAAGTCCAGGGCGGCAGCATAGTCCTCCTCATCAACAGCCAGCGTATAAAGTTGATGGTAGATTGCGGCTCGTTGCGCGGCGTCAACAGCCAGCTTCACTCCCTCCTGGAAGGCACTCATCGCCGCGGGAACATCACCTTGCAGCAGGGCAATATCACCACGAAGTAGGTGAATTTCAGAAAGCAATTCCCGCGGTGGACTGGGCTTGGCGAGGATTGGTGCAATATCTTCTTCAACAGCCTCATACAAGCCCAGCTGCACATGGACTTTGGCCAGCCAGATCAGCGCCTGATCGTTGAAGGGACTCCAGGGGTACTCCTGGAGCAGTTGCCGCAGGTATCTCTCGGCCATGCCGTACTCCCGGCGGTGGAAATGGCTCCTGCCGATGATGAAAAAGGCATCGTCAATGTACTTGCTTTCAGGGTACTTGTCGATCACCTTCAGCGATTTTTCAATCGCTTTTCCAAAAGCATCGCTGGCCGATTGGGGGATGTTGTCGCTGCTGGCGGCGACCTCGGTAACCAGAGCTTTTACTCCGGTCCCGTAATAGGTCTTGGCGTTATAGAAAGTGTTAAAGTAGGCACAGCCGGCAAATAGCGTCAGTAATGCGACCAGGGCGGCCCGCCGGATGTGGACAGGCAGAGTATCCAGGGAAACAGAGACGATAATGCGGCCTCCTGCATTCGGGAGGATATGATACTTCAGTCCCCTGTGCGCCGCCGCTGGTTCCTTCATCGTCGAGCAAGTTTACCCTCGATGGAGGCCGGAGAGCAAGGAAATGCCCCGGCTCGGGGATTGCATTCATTTTCGGCTGAGACTCGCCACGCGCCCTGGGACCGGGTGAATCAATCTCGTAGCGCTCCTGGAAGACCGGGCAGGATAGGGTTAGCGCTACTTCAATGGGAGAGTCAGGACTCCGGCAGGGTCTTGAAGTACTCCACGTACCGTCGGAGATAAAAATACCAGCTGACAAGTAAAAGCACGGTGGCCAACAATAATACCCAGAATCCGATTTCGTTAAATCTCAATATATAAAGGACCACTGCCAGGGTGGTGACGCTCAGGAACCACTTGCCGGTCGGATTGGACTGATATATTTCAGCACGGATGTTCATGAGATAGGCGGCGATATTGGCATTTGTGATATCCCGAAGGGCCAGGAGCAGGAAGAAATAGATGGGAAAGCGCCGCTCGGGATCGAAAATCAGAAAGATCATCACGGCCATCATGATGAATTTGTCGGCGATAGGATCCAGCATTTTCCCCACGTTAGTTATCTCGTGGGCCCGGCGTGCCAGGTAGCCGTCGAAAAAGTCCGAGAGGACGGCCAGCACAATCATGACCATCACCGCCTGCATGCGGTCCGTTTCCAAAGCCCACACCAGCGGCAGAGCGATAAGGATCCGAAACAGGCTCAAAGCGTTACTGAAAGTGAAGATGCGATCCGTTGACCGCTTCATGGATAACTCCATTGTCCAGGTGGATGATTGTGTCACAGAAAAGGGTCAGGAAGTTATGGTCATGAGATATAATTACCAATGGCTTCGCTCCCAGCTCACCGGCGATCTGCGCCAGGAATTCGGCCACACCCTGCACCGGCAGACCATATGTGGGCTCATCTAAGATCACCAGATCATAGTTGCCCGACAGGAGTGCAGCAACAATAACCAACCGATAGCCGATGCGGGCGTCCAGTTCGGCCAGCGGCTGGTAGGATCGGAGCCCTGGAAGTATATGTCTCAAGTATTCCGCCTGATGGTCGGTGATACGTCCCTGACTGATAAACCGTTGAATAATATCGCCGGGAGTGCATCCCTGGGTTGATGTTCCCGTCAGTTGTACCAGGTAGCCCAGGCTGGGGATATCGACACCTGGCAGCTCTACTTTCAGAAGTCCTTTATAGGACGACAACCCGGCCAGGCAGTCAGCGAGGGTGGATTTCCCCGATCCGTTATCTCCGGTGATGCCCAGACAGCGGACCTGGTTCATAACAAGCTGCGGTATCCGTAGCGTAAATGCGGCGGCGTCAAAGTGCTTTATTACTCCCTGCGCCACCAACCGCCACGGCGTTACGGTTGACGACCAATCCGGTGCCTCGACATCCAGCTGGACGGATGGGAGAGGTTTTAGACGCTCCCCATTAAGCCTCCACATGGGCTGGTCCGTGCCCGGTCCTCGATTTCGGTAAGTAACCTCCAACATCCGCTTGCCATGGGCTTTCAGCAGACCATGCACTTTCTCAAGATTACGGGAACTCAGGAAATCAAAGCAATGCTGCCCGATAATGAACTCATGCGGTTGCTGGAGGGCTGCGGTAACAGCCAGCTGCTGCTGCTCACCACCCGATAGGGTTGCCGGCACCTGGTTCCTTCGGTTCGAAAAAGGGCCCTGCCGGATGATTCGATCCACCTCCAGGTTCAATTGCCCGTCGTTGAGACCCTGGTTTTCCAGGTCAAATGCAATCTCACGACTAACCGTATCGGCCACCAGGTAGCTGGCCATGTTAAAGGGAAAGGAAAAGCAGCTCCGGCCTCGATGCTCAAGGGCCAGTCGTAATCGTTGTATTAAATCCGCACCGTCGGGAAATAGATGATAGAGTCCTGGGGAAAGGTTCCAGATGTAACAGCTAGCTGCCAAGGATGGCCTGGAGGATACGGGCTGAGGCACCAAGATTGTCTTCGATAACTTTCAGAGCCGCTTCCCCGGCCGACTGGCGCGAGATATCATCATCCAGGAAGGTGGTCAACTGGTGCTGGAATTCCCCAGCGGATTTTACCGATACACCACCACCACATGCTATCAGCTGCTCAGCTTCGTGGCTGTGGCTGTACCTGGGACCGAAAATAACCGGAATACCGGCGATAGCGGCTTCCATCACATTGTGAACGTTGCTGCCAAACCCACCCCCGACGTAGGCGATGATGCCTCTACTATAGAGCTCCGCCAGGTAACCTACGCCGTCGACAATCAACACCTGGCTGTCACGAAACCGGCCCAGCCGCCGCCCAAAAACCTCCCAGTTGATCCCCGCCTCCGAGAGACGCGCACCAATGGCGTCAATCACCTCCGGTTCGGGCTCATGAGGTGCCCATATTACACGCATGCTCTCATCCCGGTGCAGCATATCTATCAATGGCGGACCGATAACCTCTTCATCTCCCTTGTGAAGGCTTCCCAGTATCACAATACGATCCTTCCCATTGTGACGTGACAGCTCGTTACGCTGGTTGCGTTCCTTAACCCGATCATAGCGTGGATTACCCAAGTTCTTCACTTCGGTTCTGGCCGCCTTGCCCAGGATAGCCTTTACCCTGAAGTAATCGGCCCCCGATGCCGTGTAGATGTGACTGATGGCGCCATAGATCTGCCGATAGAAGTTGGAGAGAATTGGCCACTGCTTGCTGCTGCCGGGCACAATCCGGGCGGAAAAAAGGGTGGTGGAAACATCGGCCTTCAGGCAGCTCCAGATGAGATTAGGCCAGATATCGTAGCTGGTGAACAACACTCTCTGGGGCTTCAGAATCCTTAGCAGCCGCCGCATTGTCCAGGGAAAATCCAGCGGCAGATAAAATTTGAAATCCACGGCCTGGTGATCGAAGTGCTCATAGCCGGAAGGGGAAAAGAAACTGACTACGATAATGCTTTCAGGCGCCACTTCCCGCAATCCCTGGATTACCGGCCTGGTTTGTTCGTACTCGCCGTGAGAGGCTACATGAAACCAGTAAAGCGAACCAGACCGATCACAGACTGTATCGCGAAAATTGATCACGCGCCGGATGGTCCGGCGCCGGCCCCGCAAACCCCGCCGGACCTTACGATTCGCCGGAACCAAGGCATACGCTATTATGACCATGAGTGGCACAACCACCATATTGTAGAACAGTCGCCAGCAGAGGATCATCATGTCTGCCCAATAAGACTCGTCACGCTCTCGGCCACCTGGTTAACCGAAATGCCCGTCAGACAGTACTGTTTGCGACGGTAGCAACGCCGCCGTCCGTTCTGGCTGCATGGCCGGCACCACAGGTTTACCTCATGAACACGGGAATCGGGATGGTGAGTACGGACACCGGTCTCACGTGACGTCGGTCCCAGGATCATCACCGCCGGTATGCCCAGGGCCTCACCCGCATGGACCAGGCCGGTATCCGAACCGATGACCAGCCGGCTGCGGGACAATACGGCCAGGGCCTGCTTAAGATCCGTCTTTCCTTTGAGGTTGACCACCTTACCGGGTTGCAATGCGGCCGCAATGTAGTCGCAGATGGTGTCCTGCGGACCGCCCATGAATGCCAGCTGCTCGCTGGAGCCCGTCAGCCATTGGCTGAACAGCTCGATATAGCGCTCCCTCAGCCACGATTTCCGGGGCCAGGCGGCGCCGGGAACGCAGACCAGATAATCCTGATCCAGACCGAACCGTCGGCATATTTCACGTGCCGCGTCAACATCAAAGGACAGGCGGGGACGACGCTCGCCTTCCAGTGCGAGAAACCCGGCGTAACGCAGATATTCACTCACTACCGAGAATTCCGGATCAAAGCGGTTGAGCCACAGGTAGAAAAGCAACCAACGCTTGAAACGGGGCTTCTTGTAGATTCGCAGTTCGGCCGCGGGGAAGTATCGCCTGACAACCTTACTTCGCAGGGAATTATGGAGATCTATTACCAGATCATAGTCCGCTTCGGCCAGGCTGCGGGCAAAGGCGGGCAGTTCAGCCGCTCCAACAGCAGATGGGAAAGGGATGATATTGTCGGGCGGAGGGTTGAAATGATCAACGAGCGGACTGAATCGTTCGTGGACAAGATAATCGATGGTGAGGTCGGTGAAGGACTGACGGAGGCCCTGGATTACCGGCGTAGAAAGGATGATGTCCCCCATGGAACTGAACCGGATCACCAATGCACGGATCACCGGTTATGATGAGCGCTGAGTGTTAAAATGGACCACATTGATCAGGGCGGACTTGTACTCGGAATCGGGGAATGATTCCAAGGTCGCGATAGCCGCATCGCTGAAGTGCTGAATACGCTCTTTGGCATATTCGATACCACCGCCCTCCTGAATGGCCCCACGTACCCGGGCAATTTTTCCGCGGCGGGCATGGGATTTAAGAATCCTCAGATATTGCTGGCGCTCGTTGGGTTCAAGCTGTTTTAGAGCATAGATCAGGGGGAGTGTACGGATATTTTTCTTTACGTCAAAGACAGCCGGCTTACCCACAGACTTGCTGTCACCAACCAGATCGAAAAGATCATCCTTGATCTGGAAAGCGATACCCAGGTTTTCGCCGTACTGCCGCAGGGCCTCCCTCTTGCTGGTATCCTTCGAGACGGTAATAGCCCCCAGCTCACAGGCAGTTCCGAACAGGCTGGCGGTTTTATCCTTTACCATCTGGTAATAGACCTCCTCGGTCATTCCGCCAAGGAGCACCTTCTCCAACTGGAGAATTTCTCCACTGCTAAGCCGTTCCGCCGTGTTGGAGAGTACCTCCAGGGCCCGGAAGTCTCGCAAACCGATCAGGCTGCGAAAGACCTTGGCGAGGAAATAATCTCCGATCAGCACCGCTTTTTTATTATTAAATGCCCGTCTAAGCGATGGCCAGCTGCGCCGCAGATCGGATTCATCTACCACGTCATCGTGCACCAGCGTGGCGATGTGCAGGATCTCAATCAGGGCTGCGGCCCGGAGGCTGTCCAAGTTGGCCTGCCCACAAAGTCGAGCGGAAAGAATGGTGAGGATCGGGCGTAAATGCTTGCCCCGGCTGTGCAGGACATAGCGGACCATGGTATTTACCAGTCGGATTTCGGATCGCAGGGCGTTCTCGAATTCCTGCTGAAAGAGCTTGAGGTCATCGACGATGGGGGCAACGATATCGCTGAGGCGAACCTTCATCTTATAAAATTACTGGCACCTTTAGATTAAAACAAGGCTCATCGGGTTCATCCCTAAGGAATCTATTTGGACAGGCAGGGTCCAATAAAAAACTATGGGGCTTGGACGACAACTTATCTCTATATTATCGGCCGAATTTATCAATTATGCTTCTGTAAGAGCATAATGCAACCTGTTTTAAAACTATTGGGAGGAGAAATGCAAAAAATCCTATTGGGAGTATTGATAACGATTTCGGTCTTTGGATTATTACTTTTCGCGTCCTGCAGCAGCAGTTCAAGAGGCAAAATAGATGCTGTCTCAGGGGACACTGTGGAGCGTTGGGGCATATACGAGATCGTTCTGCATGGTCCCCAGGAGGGAAACCCGTTTAAAGATGTGAGTTTGGGAGCCAATTTTCACAACGATAGGATTGAGGTACGGGTAGTCGGGTTTTACGATGGCCAAGGGATATATCGGATACGGTTCATGCCGGAAAACGAAGGTAAATGGCACTACGTGACGTGGAGCAACGCGAAAGAGTTGAACGGCAGGAAAGGCGAATTCGTCTGCACGAAGCCGGGCGAAGGCAATCACGGCCCGGTGAGGGTCAGGAATGTCAGATACTTCGGGTATGCCGACGGCACACCATATTTCCAGATAGGCACGACCTGCTATGCCTGGACGCATCAGGGCGATGATATGGAGGAGCAGACACTGGAGACCCTTTCCACCTCCCCCTTCAACAAGATACGCATGTGCATTTTCCCTAAGGACTATGCCTACAACAAGAATGAACCGTTTTACTATCCCTTTGAGGGCCAGCCGTTGAGGGACTGGGATTTCACGCGCTTCAACCCCGAGTTCTGGAGACACTTTGAGAAACGTGTGCTGGATCTTCAGGAGCTGGGCATCGAAGCCGACATTATCCTCTTCCATACGTACGACCGCTGGGGCTTTGAAGAGATGGACGCCGAAAGCGACGATAGGTATATCCGCTACGCTGTGGCACGCCTTGGCACTTTCCGCAACGTCTGGTGGTCGATGGCGAATGAATATGATTTTATGCCGGCTAAAAAAGAGTCAGACTGGGATCATTTCTTCCAGATCATCCGTGACAGCGATCCTTATCAGCACCTACGCGGGATTCACAATGGCAGTCGCTGGTACGACCACACCAAGCCCTGGGTCACCCACGGCAGCTTGCAGACCTCCGACATGGCGGGAGGAATCCGGTACGGGCAGAAATATCAGAAACCGGTGATTTATGACGAATGCCGGTATGAAGGCAATATACCACAGGGCTGGGGGAACATCACCGCACTGGAGATGACGCAGCGATTCTGGCAGGGCACGCTCTCCGGTTGCTATGTAGGTCATGGTGAAACCTACCAACATCCCCAGGATTTACTCTGGTGGGCAAAGGGAGGCGTATTGCGCGGTCAGAGCCCGGAGCGGATCACCTTCCTTAAGGCGTTCATGGCGGCTGCGCCTCCATTTGAAGAGCTGGAGCCTTTGGGGGACGATAAGGGGCACTACATTCTCGCCAAGTCCGGCGAGTACTATCTGGCCCATTCCACCGATCCTCAGGGAATTACTTTAGAGCTTCCAGGTGATCAACCTTACAAGATCGATGGGATTGATATATGGGAGATGAAGGAAATGCCGATCGGGACAGCTCAGCCGGGGCAGTATACCTTATCCGCTCCGCGGCCTGATTATGTATACCGCTTCAGCCCTTATCAACCCGGGGAAAAGCTGCGTCCGGAAGCAAAAGCCTCTGCTGATGTGATCAGGGGAACCGCACCCCTGGAGGTGAAATTCTCCGCCGCTGGTGACCTGAAGCATCACTGGGATTTCGGCGACGGCGCTGCCTCTGATGAATCGAATCCGGCGCATGTTTATGAAAGATTTGGTCGATACGACGTGACACTCACCGTTACGGATAAGGATGGCCTTTTTTCCTTGACGGGTTTGTCCATCAATGTGATGCCTTCCGGACCGGATGATCTTGGCAGGTATACGAAGTGGCCGGGATCGCACGCCGGGCTGGTGTTTCTATGGGAAAATGACCGGGGGAAAAATCAGATCCTGGATGAAGCTGGAAAGGTTCTTCGAGTTTGCCAGGTAGAACCGCGAGGTGAAGCGCGGATCGGTTCCGCTGGCGAGATGCAGATTGAAAACGGTGCGTTCCTCGCCAGGGACGTGAACGACCAGCTTATGGCAGCCTGCAAGCGCAGCAACCAACTGACCATTGAGGCGACGATCATACCATCACACCTAAAGCAAGCAGGACCGGCGCGGATCATGACTTTTTCCAGGGACACGGGAAATCGTAATTTCACGCTGGGGCAGGAAAACGAGAGATTGGTCCTTCGACTGCGCACACCCCGTACGGGCGCAAACGCATTAAACCCTCAGGTCAGTCTGGGCAAAATCGAGGCGGGGAAACCCGTTCACGTTATTGTGAGCTATTTCCCGGGGAATGTTTTCTATTATCTCGATGGAAAACTGGTGTATTCCGGAGCAGATATCCCGGGCGACTTCAGTAATTGGGAGCCCTCTTATCTACTTTTTGGGGACGAATACAGTGGTGATCGTTCATGGCAGGGAAAACTCCAAGAGATGGCAATCTACAACCGTTTTGTAGGTCCGGAGGAGGCGGCACTTAAATCCGATTTGCTCAAAATTGAATAAGCGAGGTTTACTGTGGTTGACAACGGCCCGGGACTATTACGCCACTTGACGGAAATCTATTCATCCGGTGGTGGTTCATCGCCGGTGTCCGGCGGCGACTCAGTTTTGCCCGATGGCGATTCATCATCTTCCGGCGGTGGTTCATCGCTTACGCTTGGCAGTGATTTCTTGCGGACAAGGATCTTTGAGATTATAATGGATAGCTCATACAGGCCCAGGAGGGGGATCGCCATGAACATCTGGCTTAAGGGATCAGGTGGAGTCAGAATGGCGGCAAAAACGAGGATGCCGATCAGCGCATACTTACGGTACTTCCGCAGAAATTCCGGTGTCAGGAGCCCGATGCGAGTGAGAATTAATGATATTACGGGCAGTTGGAAAACCAACCCGGCCGCCAGCAGCATCCAGACCACATACCCCAGGTAGGCGTGGATACTGTAGTTGGCCTCTACCATGTCTCGGCCAAGGGACGTGAAAAAGCGTAGGCTGAAGGGCAGCAGGATCAGATAGCCGAAGCTGACACCAACCAGCAGGAAGAAAGTGCCGAAGAGCACAATGAACAGGGTGGAACGCCGTGAGGTCTTGCCCATCGCCGGCTCCACGAAGCGCCAGATCTGGTAAATAACAACCGGACTGGCCAGGATCAGCCCCGTCATCAGGCTGGCGATCAGCTGTACCATGAACATGTCTGATACTTTCAGAGCCTGCAGGACAACCTTTTCGTTCAGGCGGAGGGCGGGCGCTGTGAGAAAACCGATGAGCAAATCGGCCTTGATAAACGCCAGTACGGCAAAAATGATGATAGCAGAAAGGCATTTCAGAATACGCCAGCGGAGCTCTTCCAGGTGCTCCAGGAAATTCATCTGGTTGGGATCAGCCATAGCGTATTAAGACATATCCAGTATAGTATGGGCTAATTTATATGGGGGTATGGTATCTAATCCAGCATTCAGGGCATCACGGCGATCCTGATTCCAGAAACCGGCTACTACCTCCCTGGCTACTAATATCTCCACCTTCTGCCATGCTCTCTGCCGACGCTTATGCTCCTGGCCGCCGCTCTTTTCCAGGTAGGCCCGATGGCTTCCCAGCAATTCACCCAGTTCTTCGATACCGTCTCCTTGAGTGGCACTGGTCTGGCATACCGGCGTTTTCCAGGGGGAATCGCTTTCCTTCAACGCCAGGAGCTGCTCCAGGAGGCGTCGCAGCCGATCTGCCCCTTCCCGGTCCGACTTGTTGATAACAAGCACGTCGGCAATTTCGAGTATTCCGGCTTTCATGAGCTGGATGTCATCGCCCGATTCCGGGACCAGAACGACCAGGGTAGTATCCACGGTCTCCACTACATCAAGTTCAGCCTGGCCGACGCCCACGGTTTCAAAGATAAGGACATCGAACCCGGCAGCATCCAGAACATCCCCCACTTCCTGGGTGCGGGCAGCCAGACCACCGGTCTCACCACGAGTGGCCATGCTGCGAATAAATACTCCATCGTCCAGCTGGTGGCTGCTCATACGCAGTCGATCCCCCAGGAGCGCACCGCCGGTAAAGGGGCTGGTGGGATCAACACCCATGATGCCTACTTTCAGGCCCGCCTTACGATAAAGCCCGGTGAGCTGATCTACCAGAGTGCTTTTCCCCGCACCCGGAGGTCCGGTGATCCCCAGCCGGTAGGCGGTGCCGGAATACGGATAAAGAGCATCAAGCAGATTGGGCGCTTGAGGGGATTCGTTCTCCACCCGGCTGATTACTTGAGCCAGGGCCATGGAAGAACCGGCCAGGAGCCGTTCAACCAGAGTCGGCACCACCGGGCTATCCACTTTGTATCAGGGAGTCCATGTCAATGACCGGTAATCAAACGATGGAACGACTATCCAAACAGCCGTGAAAAACCGGCGTAATCATGGATAATCAAGCGGCGGCCTTCGCGTTCAACCAAGCCCTTTTGCTCAAGATTTTTCAGCATACGAGATACTGTCTCACGGCTGGTCCCGGACATATTGGCGATGTCCTGCTGATAGGGAAGGCGGTTAATTATTACCTGCCCCAACTTGAAGATACCCATATCCTCAGCGAACCGATGGATTGCAATCCCGATACGGTGCTCGGCGTCAGACAGCGAGAGGGACTTTATCTGCTGGTCGGACTTCCGCAGGCGTGAGGTCATCTCGCGGAGCAGCAGGATGGAAATCGTGGGAAAGCGCTCCAGCACATCTAAAAAATCACGACGGTGGAGCGTATAGAGTACGGAATCATCAATAGCCATGACGTTGGCCGACCGCCCCTGGCCATCGAGCAGGGCCATCTCGCCGAAGAACTCAGAGGAACCGAGAATCGCGAGGATAACTTCGCGGCCCTCATCATCGAGCCGGGTGATCTTTACACTGCCGGACTCGATAATGTACAGCATATCGCCCCGATCCTCCTCGATGACGATCATGGTGTTCTTCGGGTAGGTACGCCGGACCGTCATACGCATGATAATGTCCAGGTCTTCATCGTTCAATCCGGTGAAGATGGGTACCTCGCGGAGAATGCTCGTCTGGGTGGCCATACCAAAAACTTATGTTAACACAACAGAATAGACAATTTTATTTTTTCTTTACTGAAAGGCTGTTTGCCTGATTATACATCCATGATTAATTTTATTATCTGGAAAGGGGAATAGAAAGAACTATTATGGATCGACACAAATCCACTATCAAGCGTCATCGGCAATCGTTGAAGCGTAATGAACGCAACCGCATCGCAAAATCGAAAGTGAAAACCTCTATCAGGAAAGTCGAGGAGGCCACCGACAAGGAAACCGCCGAGACCGCCCTGCATGACGCCATCAGTGCCCTGGATAAAACTGCCGGAGCCCGGGTCATCCACCGCAACAGGGCCGCCCGGATGAAATCCCGGCTCACCCGCCTGGTAGCCAGCCGCTTCGCTTCGTGAGCGTTCAGTCCGCCAGTCCCGAAGGGACTCCTTTGGAGCTGGCGGATCAATCAACAATCCCCCAAGTCCCTAGTCCCAAGGTCCCTAGCCCCAGGCATCACCTCCCCATCGCCGGGTAATTGGGCGCTTCCTGGGTAATTGCTACCTCGTGGGGATGGCTCTCGCGGCTACCGGCGGTGGTGAGGCGCACGAACGTCCGCCTGGCCTGGAGCGCCTCGATGTTCTCAGCGCCGCAGTAGCCCATGGCCGACTGGAGGCCGCCGGTCAGCTGGTGGATGGTCTCGGCCACCGGCCCCCGATAGGGCACCATGCCCTCGATCCCTTCCGGGACCAGCTTCTCTGAGGCAGTGCCTTCCTGGAAATAGCGGTCACCGGAGCCTTCCGCCATAGCGCCCACGGAGCCCATGCCCCGGAAAGCCTTGTATCGCCGGCCGTCGTAGAGGATGGTCTCGCCGGGGCTTTCATCCGTGCCGGCGAATATGCTGCCCAGCATCACCGCTGAAGCACCCGCCGCCAGGGACTTGGCGATATCGCCGGAGAAACGCATACCGCCATCGGAAATAATGGGGATGTCGGCCTTGGCGCCTACCTCGGTGGCATCAATTACGGCGGTCAGCTGGGGCACTCCGATGCCCGCCACGACCCGGGTAGTGCAGCTGGCCCCGGCTCCAATACCCACCTTGACGGCATTCACGCCGGCGTCGATGAGGGCCTGGGTCCCTTCGGCGGTAGCCACGTTGCCGGCGACGATATCGACGCTGGAGTGCTGCTTCCGCAGTTCCCTAACCGTGCGCAGGACGCCCTCGGAATGGCCATGGGCGGTGTCAACGAAGATTGCGTCCACCCCGGCATCTACCAGGGCAGCGGCGCGATCGAAAGTATCGGCCCCGGTCCCAACGGCGGCACCCACCAGCAGCCGGCCGTGGCTGTCCAGGCAGGCGTTGGGGTGCGTCTCCTTTTTCAGGATATCTTTCACCGTAATAAGGCCACAGAGGGAGCCGTCCTCATCTACTACCAGGAGCTTCTCGATACGATGCTCCTGAAGGACAGCCTTGGCATCATCCAAGGTGGTACCACGAGGGACGGTCACCAGGTTCTCGCTGGTCATACGGGCGGTAATAGGCTGGGAGAGGTCCTTCTCGAAGCGGATATCCCGGTTGGTGAGGATGCCCACCAGCCGTCCGTGTTCCGGCGGACCTTCCACAATCGGCACGCCGGAAATCTGGTACCGCCGCATGACCTGAAGAGCTTCCCCAATGGTTTTGTCGGGAGGCAGGGTTATCGGGTCGAGGATCATGGCACTTTCCGAGCGCTTCACCCGGTCTACCTCGGCGACCTGGGTACTGATAGAGAGGTTGCGATGCAGGACCCCCAGCCCACCTTCACGGGCCAGGGCGATGGCCATGTTCCCCTCAGTAACCGTATCCATGGCGGCGCTGATAAAGGGGA
>CAZQOY010000031.1:0-17389 GCA_964595095.1 uncultured bacterium
CCAGCTCCGGCGGGAAGCCTTTTTTCCTCAGACGCTGCTGGAGCTCCCAGGCGCTGCGGGCGCGTACCGCCAGCAGGCGAAAGGCCGCATCCCTGGCGCGCTGGCCTTCGTCATCAGACGCAGGTGGCCGTTTCATCCCGTAGAGCTGGAACCCGGCTGGGATAAGCCCGGATTACTCCTCAGCAGCAGGCTGCTCCTCAGGGGGCGGCTCCTCCTCGGCTCCGACCGCATCCAGGCCCAAAAAGGCCCGGACCTCCTTAGCGATAACCTCCCTTATCTCGGCATTCTCCTTCAGGAACTGCTTGGCGTTCTCCCGGCCCTGCCCCAGGCGCATGTCGCCGTGGGAGTACCACGCCCCACTCTTCTGGATAATATCGGCCTGCAGTCCGATATCCAGCAGGTCACCCTCGTAGGATATGCCGGTGCCGTACATGATGTCGAACTCGGCATCTTTAAAGGGCGGGGCCACTTTGTTCTTGACCACCTTCACCCGGGTACGGTTGCCGATGGCGGTGTCGCCCTCTTTGATAGCGGCGATGCGGCGGATATCGAGCCGCAGGGTGGTGTAGAATTTCAGCGCCCGGCCACCGGGAGTAACCTCCGGATTACCGTACATTACGCCTATCTTCTCCCGCACCTGGTTGATAAACACCACCGTTGTGTTGGACTTAGAGACCGTGCTGGTGAGCTTGCGCAGCGCCTGCGACATAAGCCGGGCCTGCAAACCCACGTGGCTGTCCCCCATTTCGCCATCAAGCTCCGCCTTGGGTACCAGGGCCGCCACCGAATCAATAACGACCACATCAATGGCGCGGCTGCGGACCAGGGCTTCGGTGATCTCCAGGGCCTGCTCGCCGGTATCGGGCTGGGAAATCAGCAGGTTGGCGATATCCACTCCCAGGTTCTGGGCGTAGCCCGGGTCCAGGGCGTGCTCTGCGTCAATGAAAGCGGCGTAGCCCCCGGTCTTCTGCGCCTCGGCAATGATGTGCAGGGCCAGCGTTGTCTTACCCGACGCCTCCGGCCCGAATATCTCTGTAACCCTGCCCCGGGGAATACCTCCCACGCCTACGGCCACATCCAGCGCCAGGGAACCGGTGGGGATAATGTCCATCGGTTCCAGCGCCTTGTCACCTAACCGCATAAGGGAACCTTTGCCGAATTGGCGGTCGATATAGGTGATAGTGGACTCGATGGCCTGGATTTTTTGCTTCTGTTCAGTCATGATTTCTCCTGACAAGTAAGTTTTAGCGGGAACGTGGCCAGCGGGATGTACATAACTCCTTTATTTCCTAGCCGGCTCTCGTACAAATGTAATACTTGCAGTGGACAATCAACAGGTTCGTACTCGGCATGCAGGAATTTAGCGACATCAGGTGTGATTTTCTGCGGATAACGCACACGTCCAAGGGTGATGTGGGGAATAAATTCCCGCTCCTCCCTGGGAAAACCCATCGGTCCCACAACCTGATGAATACTCTTCTCCAGCTCCTGCAGCCGGGTGATATCGCCGGCAACACCCAACCACAGTATACGCGGCCGGGTGGGTGTCGGGAAAACACCCGTCCCCTCAATATGTACCTGCAGCGATGGGAACTCCTCCAGCTTCTTCTGAGTCGCCACCGCTATTTCTTCCACTGCCTTTTTGGGTGTGGTCCCCAGGAATCGAACCGTCAGATGGATGTTGGTCCCCTTAACCCACCGCACGGCCCGCTTGGGATCATCCACCAGGGTGCGCAACCCCGCCGCCCGCCTGGGAACTCCCGGCGGCAGGTCAAATCCGAAAAAGGTGCGGACAACTTCATCAGGCATTGTACATGAGCTCCAGCCGCAATAGATTCAGTGCCGCCTGGGCGGTGGCCGCCTTGTGGGACAGCCGGTGGAGAACCAGCCTAGCTTCCTTTGCCACCGTCCGCCGCGGGCCCGACACCGCCAGGTAGACCAGCCCAACCGGCTTTTTAGCCGTCCCGCCGGTGGGCCCCGATATGCCGGTGGTGGCTACGCCCCAATGGGCTCCGAAAATAGACTTTACCCCTTCCGCCATTTCACGGGCGGCAGCTTCACTCACGGCACCGTACGCTTGCAGCGTCTCAGGCTTCACGCCCAGCTGATCTACCTTGGCCGCATTGCCGTATGCCACCACGGCACCGAGCATATACGCCGAACTCCCCGGGATATCCGTGACCCTGGAGGCGGTCAGTCCGCCGGAGCATGATTCGGCCAGGGCCAACGTCTCCTGCCGTTCGGTAAGCAACCGGCCTGCGATTCCTTCAAGGGTGGCATCATCCCGGCCGTAAGTCAAATCACCCAGCAAGGTCTCGATCTTGGAGGCGGCAGATTCGATTATCTTGCGGCCCTTATCTCCGGTAGTGGCGCTTCGCAGGCGGATGTCAACCCCCGTATAGGCCGGCAGGTAGGCCACCTGTATATCCTTGAAACTGGAGACCAGGGGCTCTAAGCGAGCAGCCAGGGCGCTCTCAATTATCCCGGTGGTGCGGATGGTTACCCATGACACGGCCTCGTTACCCCCTAGCGTTGTCAGCAGATGGTCGGTCATGATGGCTTTCATTTCCGCGGGCACGCCCGGCAGTACGAAAAAGGTGGTGGCACCGGATTGAAACTTCAGCCCTGGCGCCGTGCCCACCGGGTTTGGCACAGCCTCCGCCTTCGCAGGGATTTCGGCCTGGGAGCGGTTGCTCGCCGGGATGTCGTATCCCCGCTTTTCGAAGCGCTTTACGAGGACTTTCCAGTATTCCTCATCAAATTGCAGTTCACTGTCAAAATAACGGCAGAATGCCGTTTTAGTGAGGTCATCGTGGGTAGGACCCAGCCCCCCCGTTGTGATCACCAGCTCCAGCTGGCCATCCCACCGGGCCAGCGCCTCCTCGATGGCTTCCAGGTCATCGCCTACGGAGGTTTTTGTAGCAACGGTGATACCGCGTTTCAGCAATTCCTGGGCCAGCCATACGGAGTTGGTGTCAACGCTGAACCCGCCTACGATCTCATCGCCGATGGTAAGGATGCCCGCCCTCATATCAGCATCCTGATAGCGCTCATCACTACCAGCGTGACGGCGCCGGCCGCCAGGTCATCCAGCATTATTCCCCAGCCGCCCGGGAGGCCTTGAAGTCGGTTGATAGGACCGGGCTTTAACACGTCCATAAGCCGAAAGATCAGGAATGCCGTCAAAAAATACCACCAAACGTGCCAGGCACCCAACAGGGCACACCACATACCAGCCACTTCGTCGATGACCACGATGGATGGATCACGCTGCCCACCTCGATGTTCGATGAAACCCGCGGCCCAGGTACCTGCCACCGCGACCAGGACCAATACTACCAGCTGTACGGCCAGATAGCCGGGAACCGCAAACCACCATACCAGGGTTGCGGCCAGGCTGCCCCAGGTGCCGGGAGCCGGCTTCAGGTAACCGGTTAGCCCGAAAGTCCCGATGATAGTGGCCAGAGTATTAATGGCGCTGTCGGATCAATGGGAATTGGACTTAATAAGGGCCCGGATGGCGGAACGATTCACCATGAAATAGTCCAGGCCCGTATACAGCGTAAATAACACGGTTATCAGCATTAATACCAGGATGAGATACACATCGTCAATCAGGTCAGTGATCCAGTAGACTTGATATGATTTAAGGCTCAGAAAGCATAAAATGACAATCACGCTGGTTACCTGGACCCCCGTCTTGGCCTTGGCAAGGTTGCTGGTGGCCATGGCCATTCCCCGTTTTTCCAGCAGATAACGTATAACAGTGATCAGCACGTCTCTCAAGATGATGAGAATCACCATCCATAAAAAAATCAAGTCCATGGTAACAAAACTGATAAACGCCGATAGGACCAGAATCTTGTCAGCGACTGGGTCCAGCATTTTACCTATTCTCGATTCCACTTTCAGCCGCCGTGCCAGGTAACCGTCGATAATATCGGTGACCCCGGCGGTGACAAAGATCGCCAGAGCCCAGGGGTAGCCGTTCTCGCCGCCCCAGAAAAGGATATAGATGAACAGTGGGGTCAGGAGGATACGGAAAAAGGTCAGGATATTCGGCAGGTAGTAGATCATAGCTCTACCCTCGAAGAATAGGCGCTGGCCAGGGTAGCTTCATCGGTGAATTCCAGGTGGGACCCCATGGGCACCCCCCGGGCGAGCTTGGTCACTTTTACCGGGAACCGTGCCGCCTGCTGGCCGAGGTAGAGGGCGGTAGTGTCCCCCTCGATACTGGGATGGGTGGCGATGATCAGCTCACGCACTCCCGGCAGCCGTTTTATAAGGTCGTCAATGTGCAGATCATCCGGGGTTACGCCATCCAGGGGGGAAATCAGGCCTCCCAGGACATGATAGAGACCCCGGTATTCCCCCATCCGCTCGAAGATGAGCACATCCAGTACCCCTTCGACCACACAGATGGTGGCGGCATCTCGCTTCGGATCGCGGCAGATCTCGCACAGTTCCTGTTCGGCGATGTAGTGACACTGAGGACAATCATGGACCCGCTCCTTCAGGGCCAGAATCGCACCGGCCAGATCCTCAAGTGTCTTTGGAGAACTATCCAGGAGATGAAATCCCAGGCGTTGAGCTGTTTTTTTGCCGATGCCGGGAAACTTGGCCATCTCCTGGATGATATTTTCCAGGGAAGGCGGTAGTCCGTTCAATTACAAATCCGGTAGGCTGAGGCCACTCATCATTCCGCCAGTTACAGCATTCATTTTCTCCTGGGATTCCTCCTTGGATTTCCCCATGGCCTGACGGACGGCTGCCACTACCAGATCCTCTACCATCTCCACGTCTTCAGTAGCCAACTTCGGATCAATCTTGACGCTGATAAGCTCCTGCTGGCCGTTTACTACGGCAGTAACCATACCGCCACCAGCCTGGCCTTCAATCCTGAGAACGGCTAATTCTTCCTGCAATTCTTCAATCTTCTCCTGGACGTGCTTGGCCTGCTTCAACAGACCAGTCATCAAATTTCCTTTGGGAAACATGGCCATCGTCAGTATTCCTCTCCTTTGAAAGTTTCGGTTAATTCGTCCATCAAAACGCTTCCTTTGGACGGCGCACTCGTTGAATGCGGCTCGTGGGGCTGGGTTTCGGGAATTGTCGGCATAATCCTCAGTTCCCATCCCATCAGGTTCTGAATCGCGCTCTCAACCAGGTCCCGCTTGTCCATGAGGATTTTCAGGTGAATCGACTGGCTGGCCGGCAGATGAATCGTAAGGTTAGTGCCGTTCAGACCGGCTACCTCGGAACCGCTGAGTGTGGCTGCCGTCCCCTGGCTCTGTTTCGCCACATCACTGATGATGTCTTCCCAGCGCCGGCGTAACTGCTCTACGGCGTCAGACGGAATCGGCTGCCGGGTCTTGCCCGCTGCAGCTGAATCATGGTCTGGAAGGCTGCCCTTATCCTGTCCTTCCGGTTTATTTCGGGCGAAAGTCCGCCTTACTGGCGAAGAGGAACTCGTTTCCTGATCAGCCTCCACCCGGGAGGGACGCCCGACCCGCGGCGCCGCCGGTTGGCCCCCGGAATCCGGACTGCGGTTAGCTGTCGTTGCCAGCCCCTGCAGTACTTCCCGGATGGAAACAACCCGATCCAGCTCGGCCATCTTGAGCAGCTGGTGCTCCATAAGAAGCCGGGGTTGTTGGGCATAGCGCAGCTGGGCTTCCGTTGCCAGCCCGATGTTTAAAAGACTGATGAGGTCCCCCGTTACCAACCCCTCTGGAATAGCTACTAACTCCCCCCTGGAAGTCAGGCTGGGATCGCCGGTTTCTAGGGTCAGAATGCCGTCACGCAGGAATTGATTGAAGCCCTGGCATACTTCCTTGATTTCATATCCACCATCGAAAATTGATTCCACTTTGGCAAGCACCTGCTTATGATCGTGCCGGTTGATACTGTCGAGAAGCTGAGTATAGAAGGTATCCTCAACTAAACCCAGTACCGCGATAACCGAAGGTTCATCGACTTTATCGGAATGATAAGCGATTATCTGATCCAGCAGGCTCAAACCGTCCCGGATGCTCCCATCCGCTTTACGGGCCAGAATAGTGAGCGCCGCTTCATCATAGGCTATTTTCTCCTCATCAAGGATTCTAGCCAGCAGTGCAGCGATTTCGCTCGTGGGAATACGTCTGAAGTCAAACCGCTGCGTCCGACTGAGAATGGTCTGGGGGACCTTCTGAGGATCGGTGGTTGCCAGGATAAATACGATATGGACGGGAGGTTCCTCGAGGGTCTTCAGCAGGGCGTTGAAGGCCGGGAGGGTAAGCATGTGGACTTCGTCGATAATATAGATGCGGTATTTCCCGGAAGTGGGTGGATATTTGACCGCTTCCCGCAGCTCGCGTATCTCATCTATCCCCCGGTTGGAAGCCCCATCGATCTCCAGTACGTCCAGGTTATTCCCCCGGATGATTTCCCGGCAGATCGAGCAGTCGTTGCAGGGGTTAATCCCATCGGAATGAGCACAGTTAAGAGTCTTGGCTAGAATACGGGCCGTTGTGGTTTTTCCCACCCCGCGGGGACCGGTCAGTATATAGGCATGGGCTACCCTGCCACGCTTCAGGGCGTTCTGCAGGGTCTGGACAACATGGGCCTGGCCGATGAGCTCCTCAAATACCTGGGGACGCCATTTGCGGGACAGGACCTGATAGCTCATGAGATAGTGCGATGCTGGGATAAAGCAGCCGTGGAGTTGAAGGGATTCGAACCCTCGACCTCAGCGTTGCGAACGCTGCGCTCTCCCAACTGAGCTACAACCCCAGTTCGATAATCAAACCGCCGTAATTTAGAAGGGGACACCAGGCATTGCAAGATGGTTTGCCTACCGCCGGGAGCACTGGTCCTGGCTTGAACCATCTTCAATTACTTCCCTATCCTTAGCGTTGGACTTTGACGCATCCCCTTTTTCCATACGTTCCAGTCGCTTCTCAAATTCGCTTATCTCCTCATCGTTCTCGAGCTTTTCATCCTGTTCTTCCTCATTGCCCTCCTCATCGGTAAGCAGGGATTTCATGCGCTCATGATCTTCCCGTGACCGGTCGACCATTTCGCTGAAAAGAGTGTTTACCTCCTCCGTGAACTCCTTGACGGTGGTCTCCAGGCGGTTCATTACTTCATTGAAAGCCGGCATCCCATACCTATCCAGAATAGGGGCGGTCAGCTCTTCCAGCTTCTGACGAATAACTTCCCGGCTGTTCTGTGGTTGTAGCGTTTCTTCCGCCTGATTGACGGGTCTTTTTGACCGTTCCTTAGCTCGAGAACCCGTGGATTTGGCTTTCGTACCGCTGCGTCCGCTGGCTCGGTTAGCCATCTGTTCCCTCCGAATTTTCCCGGTTCTTTTTTGTGTGTAGCGTGCCATAAGCGGCAACGGCGCTTCCTAACCCCATCAGTGGAACCGCCAGGTAAGCCCAGGCGTCATTGCCGGTGCGGTTATGAAGGTAAATTCCCAGTACCAGACCGACGGAGAAGCCCAGCATTGTCATGCCGAACATAATAGCGGAAAAAGTACGAAATTTCATTTTCAGTCAAGCGCGATAAATGCGTAAGTAGCGATTTTTTCTCTGGTACTCTTTCGAATTTTTACCACATGCACTTGTGCCCGATAGACCCGGAACAAGTGGACTACGAAAGGCGAACAGCACAGTCCCAGCAAGCCGCCCGTGAAACGGTGGCGCCACCGGGTATCGAAATCGTTTATACCGAACAAGCGATTCCATCCATCAGCCAACAACATCCCCGATAGGGCCGTAGCGGCATAGATCCGCGAATCCTTCTTCAGGTCGGGTACCGGCGGTTCGCGGTACCAGATACGGGTCAGACCTTCGAGAGGTACCTTTTGTACCTTCTTCCGCCTGCCCCTCAGGTAGAAGTGATGCCCCTTAAACCCCTGGTAGCTGCCACGGACCAGCTTACCCGATTCATGGAACAGCATCATCCTGACTTCCAGGGGCAATTCTCCGATTCCGGCTACGGTTTCCTCAAACGCTCGTTGCCCGCTCAGCTCGGCCCAGACCAGAGGATCCATGGGCCCCATAAGGTCAATTACCAGTCCCAGGTCATAGAACTCCCGCAGGGTATACTTGCGGGTGATCCACCCTTTTTTTGTCAGGATCTTCGCCTGGATTCCACCGGTTGTCTCTCGAAACTGGGCGGAGCGGAAATCCTTCAAGTTGCCAAAGATCCGATAATATTCCTCTTCGGGGATATCAATAGTGGCGCCCACGAGTTTGCTGAGCACTCGTATTTCCCCCATAGTGCGCGGCTGGCCCTGTGCCGCCACGGAACCGGCCAGCAACAGAACGCTAGCTGCTGTCAATAAGCTTAAGAATTTCTTCATCCTCCGGAAAACGTCCCAAGGATTTCTTGGAGAAACGCAGCTGACCATCAATGGAGAACTCATAGACACCGCCACCACTGGGAATCAGGGTGAACGCTGTTATCCGATCAGCATACCGCTCAAGAATTTTCTGCGCCAGACCGGCGGCCCTGGGAAGATAGTTTCATTGTACGCAGTATTCCAGACCGATCTTCATTATTCCCCCTTCCTTATATCATCTTGTACCACGACCGCGAACCTGCTAGAAATTGAAGGCGGTTTCAATGGTTATGAGACGCACCGTCTCTTCATTACGCTCAATAATCCCGTTGCCGTTCAGGTCCCGATAGGACTCCCGGAAGTTGTACACCAGACTGACCCCCGGCCCCAGTTCGTAGCCCAGGCGGTAACCCCAGGTGGTGTTGGAACTGGGATTTCCAAAATCGAACGGCTTAGGATCGTTGGTCCGGATATAAAAAGCCGCAGCCTCAGAAATCTTCGGGATCATGTCGGCGTTAATAGACACATTGGCAATAAAGCTGTTGCTTTCCTCAGCCGAAGTATCGGCGGGCATCAACTGCTGATACCCGGCGGTAAAGGTAGCCAGGTTGAACAGGTTGGCCGAGGCGCTGCCGAAGTAGCCGCGCAGGGCGCTGGGATTCTTTATCATAGCCTGATCTTTTGTCACCACCGAGTCCGGTGCTTGTGTTGTACCTGATGAAATGAACTGCGCCCGTTCAAAGTCATAGGTAGTGTTAAAGAACCCCGGCTGGAAAAATCGCGAACTGCTGCGATATTCAATACTCAGGTTAAGGAACTTCAGTATCTGAGCCCGTAAGCCCGGTCCTATCAGGCCGAAACCCGTAGATGCGCTGTCGGTCCTGGCCGTAGAGTATAGTGTACTGCCATAATTCAACATGCCCACCTCGGTATAAGCTACCAGACTCAAGGCATTAGTTGTAAGGATGGGGTAGCTGAGATCGGCACTGACCCCGTAGGTGGAGCGGGATTTGGTCTTTTTATTAAATGGATCTGACTTTTTATCAATTTGGGGATCAAGCTGCATTGGATCACCTGGCCAGCCAACACGCGAATCTAATGTATCAGTAATACCATCGCCATCAATATCCCACTCATTCGGGTCGTTGTCCGCTAGACCATCACCATCGTAGTCAACGGCATATTTCCTACCATATTCGGTATCCTCCGGGAAGTCATCAAGGAGATCAGGCACACCATCGTCATCCTTGTCCTTAAGGCCGCCGTACTGGTTCAGGTCGCCCACTAGGTTAACTCCCAGGGTAAGGGGGAAGTTCTTGGAAACCCGGAACGTGCCCCGCAGGCCGACCAGCCCGCCGCCGGTCCTGAATTCCTTCAGGTCGGCGGTGAAACCCTTGAGGCCGATATTCTCGCCCACGCGGCCGCCAAGCTCAAAACCCACCCGGCGCACCTGGGGAAACTCGGTCATGTTGGAGTAGCTGTTCATGAGTGCTCCGTAGCCGTACTGCACCTGAGGCATAGCACCAACCTGGAAGAAGAAGGGGTCCTGATCGGTGCCATAGCGCAGGTATAGTACCTTATCAAGATAGTCCGATGGTTCGTCCCACTCGTCGTTGCGGAAGTTCCCCTGGGCGTCCATGTAGCCAACCAGGTCGAGCCCGATACCGATTTTCCCGAAGGAAAACTCGGGACGAAGGGCTATCTGGTAATAGACCGTGCCATCAAGGGTTACCGAGCCCAACCCCAGGCCGAGACTCGGCCCGGCCTTCTTGGGCGCCGCCGCCTCTTCCTCGAGAGCTTCGGCCTCTGCTACCGGTTCTTCTACCGGTGGCTCTTCGCCGACAAAAAGCTCCTCAAGCTGGGCAGCAGGCTGGACCGCCTCGGCTTCACCTGGCTCGGCTGTACCTACGTCTTCCGGGGCTTCTTCTTCAACATCTTCCTCTTCCGGTTCTTCGGGTTCAGGCTCGGGCCGCGGTTCTGCTTCATCCGGATCGGTGGGCAGCTGGTCGGGAGTGATGGGTATCGGTTGTGATATCTGACCCGTAGCGTCGGAAATGATCATTGTATATGCCGTCAGGTTCTGGGTAACCTGACTGATTTTGTTAAGAATTTCTACAACGCCTTCTATACCGTAGGCCTGGTCAATACCCGCATCGAGGTCGTGAATCAGCCAGAAATCCGTGCCCTTCACCGACGCAACGGATACCGGCGTTTCCACCCGGAAGGACTTGACGGGCTGGGGCAGTATGGAGCGAATGGTGCCGTATCGTAGATCCAGGGTGCGGGTGTTTGCACTCTCGACGAACTGGAACTGGCTGTTGGCCTTGATCTTGAGCAGCGTCTTATCATCCAGAAATATCAACGAGGCAAAACCATCATCACCAGCACGAACAGCATCGCCGTTGAAGAGGTTCATGGCCGGCTGCAAGGCAGTGACAAAGTCAGCCTCCGCCTGTCGCTTCAGCAACACCTCACCTCGGGATTTTAACACCAGGGCGAGAGGGTCTTGCTGTGCCAATAGCGGTAGAGCTGCTAATAGAACAGCAACAAGAATGTAGAACCCTGACAGCAGAGTATCGGAAAATGACAAACGTGAATCAGCAGGTCTCATGGTGTGTCCCTTGAGATATTCTCTTGAACCGTTGATAATCCAACCTCTAAATATAGCCTTTCCCGGCCCAACTTGGAACGGTCAATTCAGCTGATGTGCTGCAGATCACATCCACGAGCCAGCGGACCTTCGTAACGTAATCGTCCGGCCCTCCCGGTGGCCAGCTGCATGACATAATTGACCATACACGGGCAGCCTCATGGGCTGGTCACGCAATAGTTATCAACCGTTATACAACATCTTCGGCCACAATACTTTACGGCCCGCAGGATATCCCTCTTTACGTTTTTACTTACCAGATAGTAAGTATTATCCCTTATCCAGCTCAGCCGATGATAAAAGATCCATCAATAACACAGCCCCGAAACGCTTTGGCATAATAAACGCCAGGCAGGCTGTGGGTGTTAGCCGAGGCGCCGTAGGCCCGCGCGCAGGTGCACTTCGTTTCGGTGACCAGCTAGGCGTGCACCTCCAGCCCTATGACCGGCTCCCAGTTCTCTAGGATGTTATCCAGCGAATTCGTTGCAATAGTATCGTTTGTAGCAACAAGCGAATTTACGTAATGCCCACCCACGATTCATGGAGGAAGTAGGGGGAAGGACTAGAGATCTTCCTGGTGGACAGTTCTTACCTTAAATAAATCCCTTACTAATAAGTTTTTCTAACCAATCACTTCTAGACATTGGGCATTGACCTAAAAGACGGGCATCATGTGGGCCAAGGTGTATTTGACTGGGAATATGATTATGGCCTAAGTCCTTGCGAGAGCCCCTTCGAATCCCAAAATGCGCCACGATCTTTCCTTCATGATAGATAACAGCAATATCATGGGGTTTATTTTTCCTTGTCGTAATTTCTGCCTTGAGTTTTTTCGCGATCTCAAGAGCTAACTCTTTAGAGATAATAACCATACTTATCTTTTTATTCGAATGAAAGATTCTAGCACATCAAGTTGCCGTGCAGGACCAGGTGCAAGATCTATGCGCTCGTGAGATGACAGTATTTCAAATGTACCAACGATGATGTCTTTAAGATTATAAATTGCCTCGGTATCCGTGTCGCCAGATGCACTCAGATTCGCATCATAGAACGTAGCGATATATTCATCTCCTTGTTTACGCACAACTGTATGGATCGGCTTGTAGATATCGTATGGCTCTGGAGAAAGGGATTCTATTGGAGCGATAATTGGAGCCTCTGCTTCAATCTTCGCGATGCGATTTTTCATAAGTAAAATCTCTCGAGTCAGAACCTCGATCTTAGATATTTCCTTCCATCTTGCTAAAAGAGTTTTTTGCAATGCATGTAAGAGACCGGGTATTGCACTTTCCCAGTCAGCTTGGACGAAAGTATGTGGTGGGAAAAGCGTTGTAGGAAACTCACATTGCTCTACTTCCCCCCAAGCAATTGGCTCGGCTCCTTCGGGGCAGAGTATCTGCGATTTGGCCCTAAATGCTGGCATCCTTTGTCTTACCTTTTATAAAGAGGTTGTATTGAATTTCGATCCATTCGAGAACGTTAAGTAGGTAACGTTCGTTTATCGTTTCAGATTTTTCTCCGCCGATAGATATTCTTACTCGATTCGTATCATCTTCTATCTGCCATTCTACATGTTGAATTGGCGCTCCCGTAATCTCAAAATTCCCACCTACGAGTTTGATAGAAATGTCGACAGTTCTTTCTTCTGTCGATAAAGAGCGTATTAATCCATGCTCAGGAAGTTCATCGAGTGATAGTTTAAAGACACCCATCACTCCGATGGATATTTTTTTCCCAATGAAGTTTGAAACTATTGATATTATTTCATCTAATTCATTAGTTGTCTCAGGCAAACGGTCCTTGCGAAAGATTGTTGACAAGGCGCAATCAATGTGAAGATGTTGCTTGGTAGGCCCTCCAGTATACACCCTTAGAAACGCTTTTTTCCCATGAGCCTCGTAGGACGCGATAAAAGTGTTTTCCTTTTCCAGGATTTCGACTAGAGAGGGATCTTCAGTCTCGACCTGCCCACACGCTCTCACCCAAACACACTGTGTGTCTTTAAAATCGGGTAGTTCAATTGACATATCTTAAATACTCATATATAGTTCTGACTGATGAGTTACCTTCGTTCCTTGGGAGTCTATCAGGAATAATCTAAATAACCTTCTTCTTACAAATGGGCACTTACCAAGGAAGTTAATATAGAATTAGGTGCTTTTGTTACCCGATTTCCCCTTATCCTGAGTATTATGAAGCTTCAGGTTTTTTAAGAAGATAGGCCCCTACTGGCTAGCCGCCAACGGCTAACGGCTGACCGCTACAACACCACCTTCCGCACCGGCGTGATGTACTCCAACCTCGCCAGGGCCGAGGCCAAACGACAGCACTACGGCCCTCACACTAAAAAACCCCGCTTCCTGTCCATAGTGGGGGCTTTGAGTAGTACCCCGGGCGGGATTCGAACCCACGACCTCTGGTTCCGGAGACCAGCGCTCTATCCGGCTGAGCTACCGGGGCATCATAGCAGGCTCCCTAACCCTTTTCGTCCCCTTCAATCATTGGTCACCATCACTTTGATCTCAGACGTTATAACCATCAGTCTGAATATAACCTAATCAGCAGAACCGGCTCCAGTACTTATTTCCGCCGCCTGGACGGTATTATTCACCAGCATGGCGACTGTCATGGGGCCCACTCCCCCGGGAACCGGCGTTATGGCATGAACCCGCCCCAGCATTTCGTCGGTGGCAACGTCTCCCTCCAGGTGATACCCCTTGGGAGAGCCGTCCGGCACCCGGTTGATCCCTACATCAACGATGTCCACTCCTTCACTGACCATTCCAGGAGTGATCAGGTGCGGTTGGCCGGACGCAACGATCAGCAGATCAGCCTGGCGGGTATATGCGGCAATATCGGGCGTACCGGTGTGACAGACGGTAACGGTGGCGTTGCCCCGGTCCCATTTGCTGGCCAGCAGGGCCATCATGGGTTTGCCAACAATATTGCTCCGCCCCACCACCACCGCGTGACGCCGGGCAGTGGGGATTTTATAGTAGGCCAGGATTTCAAGGATACCTTGAGGTGTGCAGGGAATAAACCTTGGCTGACCGGCCAGAAGACGCCCCAGGCTGTCAGGATGAAAACCGTCAACATCCTTGAGGGGCGATACACGTTCCAGCACCGTTTGCGAGTGAATTTGGGATGGCAGGGGCAGCTGCACCAGGATACCGTGGAAGTGCTCGTCATCGTTGAGCCGGTCAACGAGCTGGACAAGTTCCGCCTCGGGAGTCGATGCCGGCAGATGGAATGTTTCCATGGCCAGCTCCAGACGTTGAAAGGCCCGGGTTTTGGACTGTACGTAAACGGCGGAGGCAGGGTCATCCCCTACCAGCACCACCGCCAGGCCGGGAATAATGTCCCGCTCTCGCAGGGTCGCTATACGGGGTTGAAGCCGGTCATAAACCGCCTCAGCCACCGGTTTTCCCTTTAAGAGGATAGTATCTTCAGACATACCGTTATTACCTGGTTCAATTGTCATTTCGGCTGGAATGAAAGATTCCAACCCGTTAGCGTTTACCCCTCCCCGCGCCCGGAGGCGGCCCGGCTTTTCAGCTCCCTTTGGCTTACTGGAAAGAGATCGCGAACTATTGCATCCTGGTGTAGGAGCGTATAGCAATACGTCCCTACGTAAGGACATTACATAAGCAGGAATCAATAGTTGTTGATAGCTCAATCCTTGAAGGAGGTTTCCAGTACCTCGTCGACGAAGTTGGACAGGGCTACCGCACGGCCTTCAATCTGTTCCAATGATGAGGTGCGCTTGCGCCCTTCGGTGAAGAGCTCATCGGTGATACTCATGGCCGCCAGGATGGCGATCCTGGTTGATGACTGAGGCCCATCGAGGTTTAATTCCGTCTCACGCATACGTTCATCCACGTAGGCGGCAACCTCGTTGATATAGTCAGGGTCAGCCACCGCCCGTACGGTGTACTCGTGACCGTAGATAGTTACCCGAACCATATTCTGTTCATGATCGTCCATGATGAGACTCCTCCCGCACGGCCGTTTTAAAGATTAACGCCACCGGGCCTGATAACGACGACTCAGCTCCTCGGTAATACGCCGGACTTGATCGTCCACTTCATTATCCTTCAGGGTCCGTTCATCGGATTGAAAATACAGTCGGAAGGCCAGGCTCCGTTTCCCTTCCTCGATGCCCTGGCCGGAATATAAGTCAAAAATACGGGTATCGCAGAGATATTTCCCTCCCTTCAGCCGGATACTTTCAAGGAGGTCGGCGGCGGGTACTGACACGGAGACTTCAACAGCGATATCACGCTCCACTACCGGATAGGGGATTACATCCCGGTAGGTGATACCGACTCCCCGGCGGCAGCTGCCGATCTGCGACAAGTCCAGCTTCGCCACAGCCGCGTCAGTTTCAAGATTCAGCAGGTCCCGCACTTCGGCGCTTACTTCACCCAGTACGCCGAGAATATTCCCATCCGAGGTGACCTGTAGAGCAGTGCTCAAGCCCCCGGCTGTGGTGGGAGCAAAGTCTACGGCGGAAATTCCCAGGGCCTGCAATAGCCCGGCGATTACTCCCTTTAAGAAATAGTGATCCCTGGGAGCCGGCTTCTTCCAGTGAACCGCACCGCTGTTGGCGCCGATGTTTGCGATCAGCCCCAGCATGAAAGTCTCACGAGTGCGGTTGTAGGCCGTCTCGTCAAAATGATGGACAGCCCCGATCTCGAACAGCTGGATGGTCCGTTGCTGCCGGCGTTCGTTAAATGCCGCCGCCTGCACCAGGCCCGGAATAAGCGATGTGCGCAGAAAGGCCATTTCGGTGCTCAGGGGATTGCATATTTCTATCGCTCCGGCGTCCGAGAACAGGCCGGTGAATTCCTGCCGGGTCAACGTGTTGGCCATATGCTCGTGGAAGCCCCAGGGCACCAGGGAAGTCCGCACCTGCGAGTAAAAGGCCTGGGGGTCATCGATAAGCGCCCGGAAGCGGACATCCACCCCTTCTACCGCCGGGATATTGTCGTACCCTGCCAGGCGGGCGATCTCCTCGATCAGGTCCACGGGCTGGGTGAGCTCCGGGCGGCTCGGAGGCACCGTGCATCGCAGGGTATCCTCTCCCTTAACAACGGTGGCAATCCCCAGCCTGGCCAGGAAGTCGGTCATCTCTTTGGCGCTCAGGCTGGTGCCCAGCAGGCGGTTGGTGAAGCCCACGGACAATTCAATCTCCCTGGGCGTGTGTACCGTGGGATAAACGTCAATACGGCCTTTGGCAACCGTTCCGCCGGCCAGCTCGGCGATCAGGGCCGTCACCCGATCCAGCGCCAGGATGAGACCTTCAATGTCGGTATCACGCTCGAACCGCTTGGAGGCCTCGGTGGAGAGGTCCAGGGACTTGGAGCCGCGCCGGATCACGGGCGGGGCGAAATAGGCGCTCTCGATGAGCACGTTGGTGGTTTCCTCGGTGACCTCAGACTCCTGGCCGCCCATGATTCCGGCCAGGGCTACCGGGCCATCACCGTCGGCAATGAGCAGGTGCCGCTCATCAAGCCGGCGCTGCTGTCCGTCCAGGGTGGTAAAAGCCTGCCCGGCGCTGGCAAAATAAACATCGATGTGGTGCCCGGCCAGGCGGTCGTAATCGAAGACGTGGAGCGGATGGCCCAGCTCCATCAGCACGTAGTTGGAGGCATCCACCACGTTATTGATCGAACGCAGCCCCACCGCTTCCAGCCGCTGCGCCATCCATTCCGGCGAAGGACCGACTTTTATGCCGGTAATGACCCGGCTGGCATACCGATGGCAGCCCTCCGGTGCGGAAATATCGATTCCGGCCAGTTCTTCAACGGGCGTGGTACTTTCCTCGAAGGAAATCTGCGGCATCCTGACGGAGGTCCCCAGCTTGGCCGCCAGGTCCCGGGCAACCCCCAGGTGGCTGAAGGCGTCGCCGCGGTTGGGCGTCAGGTCGAGGTCAACCGTTATATCCCCAGATGACATCAAGTATTCCTTGAAGTCCTGGCCCAAAGCGGCTTGTTTTTCAAGGATAATGATACCGCTGTGGTCGTCCGAGAGGCCCAGCTCATCTTCGGCGCAGATCATGCCCTGGGATACCTGCCCGCGTATTTTAGTCCGCTTGATCTTCATCCCGCCCGGCAGGACTGCACCCACAGCTGCCACCGGGACCAGGACCCCTGCCTCCACGTTTGGCGCACCACAGACAATGGGCACCACCTCGGTGCCAAGATCAACCTGGCAGAGGGTCAGATGGGTCGAATCGGGTATGGCATCAACCTGAAGGATTTTGCCTACCACCACTCCATCGAATTCGAATGACCGTGATTCGACCGTGGCCTCCAGCCCCAGGGCCGTGAGGGTGGCGGCCAGCTCCTCCGGCGACAGGTCGAAGTCCACGAAGTCTTTAAGCCAGTTGATGGAGATTTTCATAACCGGAT
>CAZQOY010000032.1:0-9816 GCA_964595095.1 uncultured bacterium
CTCCAGCCGTAACTTCGAGCGCCTCGAGTTTCTGGGGGACGCCGTGCTCAGCCATGCGGTATCTGCATACCTGTATGCCAACTACGGAGACGATTCCGAAGGGGATCTCACCCGGCGGCGTTCGGCGCTGGTGAGTAAAAGCTTCCTGTCGCGTGTCGGGGAGGAGCTGGGAGTGCAACGATTCCTACAGGTTGACGGTGGCGTGCGGCTGAGCGACGCCAAAGTGCGCCGGAACCTGGTCGGTGATGCCGTGGAGGCACTGATCGGAGCTATATACCTGGACGGCGGCATGTCAGTAGTGGAGCGGTTTATCAGGCGAGCACTACTGAAACGCGAGAAAGTGGCGGCCAGGCTCATTAATCATAAGGGCCGCCTTATCGAGTTGTGCCATCAACGGGGCCTTGGTAACCCCCGGTTCCAGCTCCTCAAAACAAAGGGGCCGGAGCATGATAAGGAATTTGTGGTACAGGTACGGATTGGCACCCGTACTTTCAAAAGCGCTCAGGCCGACAATAAAAAAGCCGCTGAGCAAGAAGCGGCTGAGCTGGCATTGGATATTTTACGGCGGGAGCTAAATTAAAGTGTCGATCATTGCCTACTGGTTTCGGTTTGAACCTTCCTGATCTTGTCGCGGATTTCCGCCGCCTTCTCGTAATTCTCCTCCGTCACGGCTCGATCCAGCTGCTCCTGTAATCGCTTCAGATATTTCGCAGGGGCCTGTTGTGCGGCATCATCCCGGGGGGAGGCCGCGGTTATCGGAGCGGCCGGCTGCTCTACTACTTCCCGGACGGAGGCTTCCTCCATCACCGATTCCGACGCATATATGGGAGCACCGACCCGCAGGGCAATCGCGATAGCGTCACTGGGACGGGCATCAATGTCGGTTGTCCCCATCTGGCCGACCAGGCTGATTTTCGAGTAAAAGGTCCCTTCCAGGAGTTCAGAGATCACGACCTCGCTGACCTCCACGCTGAGGTCTTCCAGAAAAGTACAGAAGAGGTCATGGGTCATGGGGCGGGGCATCTGGACATCCTCCAGGGCCAGGGCGATAGACTGGGCCTCGAAACTACCCACGATCACCGGAAGGAATCGCTCACCTATTGCATCTTTAAGGAGGATCGCGTATCCCTTACTCGGAGGATAAAAGGATATCTTCTCTACTTGAACTTGGATCATTTCGACAGCCAATATACCCTCTGCTTAAAAGCTTGTCAAGGAAACCCTCTGCAAGTGCTACCCCGGCTTCATTTCTTTTTTCAGCCGGGTCAGGATTTCGATAGCCGAAGGATCGTAGTCGCGAAGCAGTGCCGCGTAGTAGGACAACCAATCGATTTTGTGAAGCAGAGTAAGGTTCCGCTGGATGAGGCTCTCGCCGCTGCCGGCCAGGGTACATTCCACGGGCGGCAATGATTGTGGTTGCACCTTTGTTCCCATGAGCCGGGCGGAAAGGTCCTGGCGGAGCTTCACCCGGGGATGATCATCGGCGTCGGTCAACCAGATGACGAGCGCGTCCCCCGGATCCTTAATGCGTTCGGCTAACCCAACGATTTCGTTGTGGTTCTGTTCCGGGAGTATATGATGGCTGGCAAGCAGCTTGCTGTTTTCGGCTAACTGGCCCCGTAGCCGCAGGGCCAGCGCCTCCGTAGTGCCGACAGCCCCATAAATAACCGGCAGCCGCTTCCCGATAAGCCTGGCGGCTTCCAGGGGTTCATTTTCGGGTTGGTCCGGATCGCCCCAGCGCTCACCTTCAGCCGTCATCAGCCGGGCGCCGGCGGCCAGCTCGTCCAGAACTGATTGTGGCAGTACCCGAAACCCTACCAGAACCAGGGCGACAGCCGCCAGGGAATAACCGATGGCCGCCCGGGGCTGGAGCCCGCCCGGAATCTGGACGAAGTCCCAGCCTTCAGCCTGGCAGAGCCGGGCCAGCTGGCCGCCGCTGGCAACAACCACTATCCGCCCGCCCTGCGCGGCGGCCTGTTTTGTTGCTGACAGGGTCTCCTCGGTGTCGCCGGAATACGAGGATGCCAGCACCAGCGTCCCGGCACCGACCCAGCGGG
Source organism: uncultured bacterium (assembly GCA_964595095.1). Taxonomy (GTDB): domain Bacteria; phylum Fidelibacterota; class Marinisomatia; order SCGC-AAA003-L08; family TS1B11. The sequence continues at coordinate 2,058 of CAZQOY010000032.1, forward strand.
GAACCGTGTAGCCCCGCACTACTGCCATGGGGACGCTGGAAAGCCGTTCGGTCCATATCCGCACCAGATCACCGCCGATGGCCGATCCGCCCATGCCCAGGTAAAGGATCTGCTGCGGCGTATCGACGGATATACGGGGAGACCAACCGGTGTAGGTGTCCAGGATGTTGGTAATCTGCTGGGGGCAGCCCTTAATCGCTGCTCCCATGCCCGAAGGGTCCAGACGTTCGATCTGCGTTCTGATGTCCATCCTTAGTCCAATCCTTACTATTATTCGTTGAAGTTAATCTTTGAATACACTCGCCGCCCGATTACTTTTTTCGATTGAGCACCAGGTGGGCAAACTCCCGCAGCGGGTCCGCATTCCCGCCCAATGGCAGCAGCTCGGCTAAAGCCTGGTCAATAGTGTTGTTCACGGTGGCCTCTGCTTCTTCCTTAACGCCGGTGGTGAGGAGGACCTTACGCAGTGTGGCCAGCCCCGATTCCAGATCCCCCCTGGCCGTATCCACCGCCTGCCGCACCTGATCGGGAGCTCTATCCAGGGCGGCAATCATCAGATAGGTCTTTTTTTCGGCCAGCAGGTCGCTGCCCAGGCTTTTCCCCATGGTACCGGCATCGGAAAAGACTTCCAGCAGGTCATCCTGCACCTGGAACGCCCGCCCCAGGAGACTCCCGAAACGCCGCATCCCCTCGATCTGTTCCCAGCTAGCCGAGGCACAGATGGCCCCCAGCTCGGCGGCCAGTCCCAGCATATAGCCGGTTTTCAGGTCGATCATCTGCAAGTACTCGTCAAGCGTGACCCGGGACCGGGCTTCGAACTCCTTGTCCAGGGCCTGTCCCTCACAGACAGCCAGGGCTCCCTTCGCGAAGGCACTTGTGAGGGCTTCCATGTTGCCGGGAGATAGACGCAGCTCCACCAGGGCGAGAATGAACAGAGCATCCCCGGTTAGAATCCCTACGCTGTCGTCCCATCTGGTATGCACCGTCTCCTGGCTATGCCTGGTATGGTCCTGGTCCATGATATCGTCGTGCACCAGGGTGAAGTTGTGGAGAATTTCCACAGCTACGGCGGCGTGCAGGGCGTCGGATTCCCTGCCGCCGCAGGCCCGGCAGGTCAACAGCGTGAGTATGGGGCGCAGACGCTTCCCTTTCCCGGCCAGAGCGTAGTGCACCGGCTCGGCCAGCATAGTCGGCCCTTCGGGATAGATTTCCCCTAGCCGGTCGTTTATCCGCTTGCGAAGGGTATCAAGGTCGCTGGGGGTGAGAGTCACTGGGCCAGCTCGATCTGTCCCAAATCCTTCAGCCTGGAAAGTACCAGCGACTTGATTTCCTCCAGTCGCTCGGGCGTTCGGGCCTCGAAGCGGCAAACGATCACCGGCTGGGTGTTGGAAGCGCGCACCAGCCCCCACCCGTCGCCGAACTTGATCCGTACGCCGTCAATGTCGATGCAGTCGTAGTGGGCCTTGAAGTATTCTTCTGCCGCCTTGGCGATTTTGAACTTCTCCTCGTCCGTTGGGCATTCCAGCCGCATCTCGGGTGTGCTGCAGTAGGCGGGGATCTCTGCGGTCAGGGCCGACAGGGGCCGGCTGTGGCGGGAAACCAGCCGGGCCAGGCGCAGGGAAGCGTAGATGGCGTCGTCATAGCCGAAGTACTCGTCGCCGAAGAAGAGGTGCCCGCTCATCTCGCCGGCGAAGGACACCTGCTGCTCCCGCATCTTCTCCTTGATCAGGCTGTGCCCCGTCTTCCACATGAGCGGGACGGCCCCCCGGCGGGTGATCTCCTCCTCCAGGGCCTGGGAGCACTTCACGTCGAAGATAATGGCCTGGCCAGGGCGGGCCACCTCCTCCAGGAACACGGCCATAAGGGTATCGGCAAAGATGATCTGCCCCTGCTCATCCACAACGCCCAAGCGGTCGGCGTCGCCGTCATAGGCTACCCCGAAATCGTAGCTGCCCTTTTTGACGACCGCAATCAGGTCCTCCAGGTTTTCCACTTCGGTGGGGTCCGGGTGATGATTGGGGAAGCTGCCGTCCACCGTGCAGTAAAGCTCGGTTAGCTCTATTCCCAGCCGCTTGAAAAGCTCGGGAGCCGCCAGGGCCGCCGTCGCATTGCCGCAGTCCATCACAACCTTCAAGGGACGATCCAGCTTGATCTTATCGGTCAGCAGGTCCATATACGGTGTCAGGACGTCCTCCTGGCGCGTACTGCCCTCGCCGGACTCGAAGTCTGACCGCTCGATGAGCATCCGCAGCCCCTGTATCTGGTCCCCATAGAAGGCTGCCTTGTTATAGGACATCTTGAAGCCGTTGAACTGGGGTGGATTATGGCTGCCGGTGATCTGCACAGCTCCATCCACCTCCAGATGATACATGCTGAAGTAGTTGGTGGGAGTGGGTATGATACCGATGTCTATCACTTCAACGCCGGTTTCCAGCAGCCCGCGGGCGAACCACCCCTTGAGGTCGGGCGTGGTAAGGCGTACGTCGCCGCTGAGGGCGACAGTCGTTCCACCTTCCCGGCGGACAAAAGTCCCGAATGCCCGCCCGAGATCCTCAACAACCGGCTGCGGAAAGTCCCGTTCCACTTCCCCGCGGATATCGTACTTGCGAAAGATATAGTCTTGCATATCGGTCTCCTATCCCGCTGTAATTTGACCGAGAACCACCAGCTCCCGGGCGCCGGTAACACCCGGCATATTGCCTGGTATCCCCTGGACGTGAGCCACCGCCAGGACCGCCATCAGCAGCGCTTCCTTGATATCCGGATCGATTCCCAGTGCCTGGGAAGTGGCCACTTCACAGCCGGGAAGTTCCGCTTCCAGGTCGGCCATGAGCAATGGGTGGTGCACCCCGCCCCCGCTGGCGATCAGGGTCTCTATCATATCGTGAAAGTTAACAAACCGGCGGATGCTGTCAGCAACCGACCTGGCGGTGAACCGTACCAGGCTCCGCAGCAGGTCAGCCGGCGGAAGGGTGTGTTTCTCCATCAACCGCCTCACCAGCTCCCGCCCGAATTCGTCCCGGCCCGTCGACTTGGGCGGTCGGCGGCGAACATAGGGATGCGCCATGAGATCAGACAGGAGTTCGTCGCTGATTTTGCCCTCAGCACTGTAGCGGCCGTCCAGATCGGACGAGCTGTTAAACAGCAATCGGGCCGCTTCGTCGACAAGGCTCATCCCCGGCCCCGTATCGAAACCTACTACCTCAGTCTGGGCCATACCCGGAGCCACCGCGGAAATATTCGCCACACCACCCAGGTTAAGGATGATGGTAGGAGCAGGCCTCGATCGGCCAGTCAGTGGCCAGGCCTTCGACCGGCAGAGCAGCCAGTCCAGGAAAGGCATCAGGGGGGCACCGTTCCCACCCGCCGCCACATCGGCATCGCGGAAGTTGGAGACCACCGGCGCCCTGAGGGTCCGGCTGAGGTAGACGGGTGTGCCTACCTGCAGGGTGTAGCGGCCATCCCGGTGGGCCACCGTCTGCCCATGGCAGCCCGCCAGGTCGACCGGACGGCCGTTCAGGAAGTCCCCCGCGATGCGGGCGTATGCTTCTCCAAGGCGGAAGTGCAACTCACCCACTTCATCGGCGGTAGCGGTGAGAGACCGGGAAATGGTCTCCTTTTCGTCAGTTGTAAAGGGGACGGTCACGTTATCGTGAATTTGAAACTCAAGCCCCCCGGCTGACAGGCTGATGCTGGCCAGGCAGGCATCCACCCCGTCCATGGATGTCCCGGACATAAGTCCCAGAACCGTCCTGGCCTGGTTTTCCCCTGCCAGGGCTCAGTCCTCGCTCTCCAGTACTTGGCGCATGGATCCGTCCTGGTCCCTGAGCCTGCTCCGGGACTCTTCCGCCGACCATCCCCGCTGTGCCATGACCAGGGCTGTCTTCACCTCGCCGTCGGCCCGCTTGAGCAGGTCCAGGGCCTCCTCGTAGGTGAGCCGGGCGACTTCGGATATGATGCGCGCGCCCCGGTCCCACAGCTTGACGTTAAGGGCCTTCAGGTCCACCATCAGGTTGCCATAGGTCTTGTTAATCTGCACCATGGCGGTGGTAGTGATCATGTTCAGGACCAGCTTGGTCGCGGTGCCCGCTTTCATACGCGTTGAGCCGGTCACAACTTCAGGTCCCACCACCACGGGGATAATGACATCGGCGCGTCCGTGGACGATGTCTTCGTCGGTACATACCAGGAAGCCGGTGGCGACTCCCATTTCCCGGGCATGGGCCAGCGCACCAAGCACAAAGGGCGTGGTGGCGCCGGTGGCTATGCCCAGGACGCAGTCCTTGGATGAGACGCCCAGTTCTTTAAGGCTTTCCGCGCCTTTCTCCGGAGAATCTTCCGCCCCCTCAATGGAACGGGTCAGGGCCGGAGCACCCCCGGCGATGATTCCCCTGACCAGCTCCGGGGGCACGGAAAAGGTAGGCGGACACTCAGAGGCATCCAGTACGCCCAGGCGGCCGCTGGTCCCGGCACCCACGTAAATCAACCGCCCCCCGCTGCGGAAGCTTCGCACCACGCGCTCCACGAACTCTGCGATCCGGGGCAGCGCCTCCCGGACCGCACCCGGTACCGCAGCGTCCTCGTCATTGATCAGCTCCAGAACCTCCCTGACCGACATACGATCAAGGGCCTCGGAGCGGGGATTGCGGTGCTCGGTGACCAGGTGGCCGCGGCGATTGGAAACTTCCCCGGAACTTGTCGATACTTCCACTTGCTTTTTCATCCTGGCTGATCTATTATATGACCCGAACGGTTAACCACCTGCTGACATGAAATTTAAACACACGATCCGGGCGTCTCTGAGGAATATGTCAACCACTTCACCGCCCGGCCGATCATGCTTGAGCTGACCCTGGCATTAATAGGGCTGGCCCTGTCGGCCTTTTTTTCCGGCTCCGAGCTGGCGTTCATTTCCGCTAACCCGCTCCAGATAGAGGTGTGGTCCAAGCAGGAGCGCCGGGGAGCCGCCCGGGCCATCCGGCTGATGGGCGACCCAGGCAGATTCCTGGTCAGTATCCTGGTAGGTACTACCCTGTCCAATGTCGTTGCCACCAGCTTTGCTACTGTCTACCTGATGCGGCTCGGGTGGCATCCGGTCGTAGTCCTGGCGGTCATTACCGCTACGATCCTCCTGTTCGGCGAGGTGTTGCCCAAAACGCTGTCCGGGGAACGTCCCAACCACTTCCTCCGGATCGTGGCTCCGCTCCAGCGCCTGTGGCTACTGCTGCTGGCTCCTGTTGCTGTTCCACTGCGAAAGGTCAGCGGCTATTTCGGTCCGGGTGAACATACCGCGCCGGGCGTTGGCCCTGGGCATACCCGGCCTCGGCGCAGCGCCTCCAGCGAGCCCCTCGGGGAGCCCCGGGAAACCACCCTGGAACGTAAGGACCTCAAACTGCTGTTCGCCGGTCAGAAAGATCCCCGAATCCTGCAAGAGAGCGAGAAAGAGCTCATCACACAGGTCTTCGACCTGGGTGAAACTCCGGTTTCAAAGGCTATGACTCCCCGAACCGACATCTGTGCCGTGTCAGAAGCCGATGAATTGAGCAAAGTGATGCACACTTTCATCGAGTCAGGCTATTCCAAGCTGCCCGTATATCGGGAAAAGCTGGATGATATCATTGGCGTGGTGTACCTGTACGACATCTTCAAAACTCCCGGCGACCTGGCCTCAATAATCCACCCCGTGACCGTAGTCCCCGACTCTAATACTACTATGGACGTACTCAAGCAGCTCCAGCGGGCCCGGCATCCCATTGCCATCGTTCTTGATGAGTACGGTGGAACAGCCGGCCTGGTTACTCCCGAAGACCTCTTCGAAGAGCTCTTCGGTGATTTCGAGGATGAATTCGACTCCCGGATATCCGAAGCCGCACAGCTGCCCGACGGCTCAGTACTGGTTGACGGCAAAGTAAAAGTGGAGGAACTTAACCGGCAGTTTCGGCTGAATATCCCCGAGGGAGTGTATGAGACCATCGCCGGGTACCTTACTACTGCCCTCGACCGCATCCCCTACAAGGGCGAACGGATATATCTTCCCTTCGGCCAAGTGGTTATCAGGAAATCCACCCCGCGGCGGATAGAACAGGTGCAAATCTACCCGGGAGCCGGCAGTAAATCATCCGGCGGCAGCTAGCTCCCTCTCAGGGTCACGCCCCAGCCGCCAGACCACCAACGCCAGTACTACCAGCGATAGCAGATTACTGAGATAGGGATTCATGCCGAACCCGGCGGGGATGTATCCCAGGACCAGGGTAACGCCTGCCACTACCAGGCCGTAGGGCAGCTGGGTACGGACGTGATCGATATGGTCTGCGCCGGAGGCGATGGACGACATGACAGTGGTATCGGAAATAGGTGAGCAGTGGTCGCCGAATATGGCCCCCGACAGGATCGCCCCGATACTTCCCAGAAAGATAGCCTGCTGGGTTGCTTCGGGCATACCACCCTCATGTGGCAGGACATAGGCCAGGGGGATAACCAGCGGGACCAGGATAGCCATGGTGCCCCACGACGTCCCGGTGGAAAAACTGGTCAGGGCGGCGATAACGAATGTAATGGCCGGCAGCAAGCGGGGGTTCAGGATATCTTCGGTAACGTGGAAAATATAATCGGCGGTGTGGAGATCGCCGGTAACGTGCTGAAGCGAGCGGGCCAGGGTAAGAATAATAATTCCCACGATCATGGCCTTAAAGCCCACCAGAAAGGCATCCACCGTGGAACCTACCGATAGGATCTTTCCGCCAACCGCGAGCGAGGCGGCCATTATCGTTCCACCAAAGGCAGCCCAGATGAGTACCTTGAATGATTCCGCCGCCCCGATAATCTCCCTTATGGAATAGCCGTCCGCCGCTTCCAGCAGGGAACCTTCGGATAAATTGGCCTTGCCATCCAGATATAATCCCGCGACCAGAACCAGGATCATGGTCAGAATGGGCAGTATGGCCGTGTACCAATGGCTCTTGATGCCCTCGGGGGGCAGGAGATTTGCCAGCTCCCGGTCCAGCAGCGGCTTGGCGCCATCGCGCAGGACCTTTCCCTCGGTGAGTGCCCGCCGTTCGGCTCGGTACATGGGTCCAAAATCACGACCCATGCCGGCGAGCAGCACAACCATCAACAGGGCCATCAGGGAGTAAAAACTGTAGGGGATGGAATCAATAAAGGTCACATAGGCGTTGCCCCGGAACCCTATAACCTGAAAACTGCTGATCAGCAGGCCGACCTCAAAGCCGATCCAGGTGGAGGCGGGTATGATGCTGGCAATGGGGGCGGCGGTGGAATCCACCAGGTAGGAGAGCTTCTCCCGGCTGATTTTCAGCTTGTCGGTGAAGGGACGCATGGTATTGCCCACCAGCAGGGTATTGGAATAGTCGTCAAAAAAGATGAGCATACCCATCGCCCAGGTGGCCAGCTGCCCCCTGCGGCGGCTGGAGGCGCGGCGGGCCAGGGCCTGGACGATGCCGTGGGTGCCGCCGCTCCGGGAGAGAATCCCCACCATCCCCCCCAGCGTCATGGTAAACAGTACGATGCTCATGTGGTCGGGGTCGGTGATGGCCCGGATGAGATAGGTGTCCACCGTTCGCAGAAAGGCGTAGAAGGGGTTATAACCGCCCAGCGTGAAGACGGCCCCTAGCCAGACGCCGCAGAAGAGGGACAGCAGTACCTGCTTGGTGATCAGCGCCAGGGCGATGGCCATCAGGGGGGGAAGGATACTGACTATACCGGGCAGGGCATAAACCCGGGCAATCCCAGCGCCGGTGGG
>CAZQOY010000032.1:9826-17214 GCA_964595095.1 uncultured bacterium
CGTAACAACCTCCAGCCGGCAGGTGCCCAGGACCGAGATCTCCACGTCAGGGATACGGACCTGACCACCGTCCCGCTCTACCGGGCTATGGGCCAGGGGAACACCGTCAAGGCGAACCTGTACCGAGTCGGACGCCGATTCCATTACGGTAATGGTGAAGGGTACGCCCTTAAGGACAATAGAGGGTGCCTGCACGGTGAGCCCCTGATCCGGGGTGTTGCCGGCAAACAGAATTCCTGCCAAGAGGGTCAGGACTGCAAAGAGCCTGCCTGGTTTCATAATAAGTGGCAATTTATCAGAATTGAAGCATAAATACCAAGTAACTCATAGTAGAAACCGTTTGCCGAGCCGAGCCGGAGGCTTCCCTTCCCCGAAAAGGGGTCCCTTTCCCGAAGGGAAGCCTCCGGCTCGGGATGGGACAGACTTCCCTCCCCCGACCCCGCAGGGGTTCCCCGCGGGAAAAAGGGGCTCCTTCGGGACGGGAAAGGGATCCCTCCGGGATGGGAAAGTCATGGACCAGTGTGATGTTACGAAGCATTCATAACCGCTTCAGCGGTTTGTAACCTTAGTTTCACTTGATTATTTCGCGGGAACTCCTGTTATGCGTACCTTTGACCCTATGTTAAAACTTCTGGACCGGTATATACTGTCGAGCTTTCTGAGCATCCTCTTAGGTGCTGTAGTGGCTTTTGTCACCATCTTCTTGGTAGTGGACATAGTGGAGAATCTGGACAAGTTCATTGACGCCAGTATGCCCCGCCGGGCCGTGCTCGCCTATTATCTGTACACCCTGCCCTGGTTCGTTAGTATCGCTCTGCCGATGGCCACCCTCCTGGCTACCTTTTTCTCCATGGGTCTGTTGAACAAGCGGAATGAGATCACCGCCATGAAGGCTTCGGGTTTCAGTATCCGCCGGATTGGTGCTTCCCTCCTGATCACCGGCTTGCTCATCAGTATCGGTTCATTTTTCTTCGATGACCTGGCAGTTTCGGAGGGTATGCGCCGCAAGGCCGATGTTCAAAGCCAGTACCTGGCACGGGAGTATCACCGCAAGCATAAAATCAAGAAGAAGGATATCTTCCTCCAGCAATCACCCACAGAGCATATTGCTATCGACAACTTCGACTACCGCAGCCAGCAGGCCCGGGGGGTCTATATCCAGCGCTACGAGCAGGGCCGCCTGGCACAGCGTATGGATCTGCGCTATCTGACGTGGGATGAGGAAACCCAGTGCTGGCGCGGGACCGACTATCGGGTACGGACTTTCGATAGTGCAACCGACACCATCATAGTGTCCGCCCTGGGAGCGGATACCCTCCTGTCTCTGGGAATAAAGCCGGTGGACCTGATAAAGATGTCGGTGACGCCGGAGGAGATGCGTTTCGGCGAGCTCCGTGACTTCGTGACCCAGCTCATCCGCAACGGGATAGATCCAACCCGCTGGGAAGTGACCATGCACTTCAAGGTGGCCTTTTCCGTGACCAGTTTTATCATGGTCCTGTTCGGCTTGCCGCTCAGTATGGGCCGCCCACGAGCCAGCCTGGCGTTCGGCGCCGGTATGAGTGTTTTCGTGATCTTCGGGTACTATACAGTCATTAAACTGGGCCAGTCCCTGGGTATAAAAGGGCTGCTGGACCCATTCCTTTCGGTGTGGCTGCCCAATGTGCTGTTTCTAACGCTGGGTTTTTATCTGCTGTGGCGGCAGCGGAGTTAGAGCCGGGATGACTGGTGACTTGTCCGGCGCCTCTAGTCCCGCCAACGGCGGGGTAGCGCAGCGTAGACGGATTGGTGACTGGTGATTGGTGATTGGTGACTGGTGGATTAGTGGCGGTAGCAGTTTATCCGGCGTAGCCTTGGCGAAGCCGGGTGGCAGTCATGGATACGGGACTCTAAAACTCTGAACATTGAACCAGAAACCCGTCTACGGCTGTCACCTACGCCGGGCAAGCCCGGAACTAGAAACCAGAAACTAGAAACTTGGAATCTGTAGCCTTTACCCTCAGCGGACCAGCGTAACACCGAAGGCCAGACTGATGCCCTTGGTAGTATGAAGCCACAGCCCGTTGTGAAAAGCCATCGCCATGTCGAACTGGAGGGGCCCTTTATGAATCCCGAATCCGAGACCCAGTTGCTGATTTTCAGGACCACCATATCTTACCCCCATGCGGATGGGGAAGCTGGGCATGCGCAGGAGCTCCACTCCAGCCGCCAGCTGCCAACCCCGGGAGGACCACAGATGGTCCTGGAAACCGGTTACCAGGTCTAACGTCACGAGGCCAAACCCCTCGATACGCTTGGAGGCACCAAGACGGAACAGGGCGGGATAATTAGTAACAAACGGCTTGGGTACGATATCCGCCAGGTCATCGACGGTCAGGCTGTCCGATCGTACCAGTCCTGATTCAGTTTCTACTACTGTATAGCTCTCAGTCTGGAACAGGCTGTCCATGGGCACTCCTTGAAGGAATTTCTCGGCGTTTACTTCGTTCACCCGGTAAGTGTACAGGTAATATTCGTTTTCCCCCCAGGGCATAAATCCCTGAAGAGCATCACCGAGAAGGTCTTTAGTGATAGAGGGCCCGTGCCAGCGGATGCTTCCCAGGGCATTGATAAGTGAAATGCCCAGCCGATAACCATTGATTTCGCGGGTAGCAAAACCGATATCCAGACCAAAGCCGCTCCCGCCCACGGCTTGCCTGAGCAGGTAGCGCCCCTCACCTTTGAACCCGGTTGTATCAGTGAGGAAATACCCGCTGCTGGAATCCTGATCCATACCGATGTGGAACAAACCCTGCAAATACTTGAGGGTAAATCCAAGGGCTGCATCGCCTCTTGGAACGGCGAAGCTGAAGCCCCATTCAACCACACCCGTCAGCTCCTCATCGAGAGTCAATTTCAGGCTGTCTCCGATGACGTTGCCCTGCATCAGTAGATCAAACAGGGCCTTGGGTAGACCCATGTCACCAAAGATGAATACCTCACTCGAGAAGGCGGTGATACCCCTGGCCCAATTGATAACGGGAACAGGCATGTACAGACTGGTCCTGATCCGCAGACCATCGTCCGGCAGACCATCGAGGAATGTCTGTTTGTTCACATAGTCGTTGGAGAGCGTGTCGATAAAATCCGCGCCATTGACCAGGTTATAGTTATCGATTGACAGCAGGTTGTTTTCCAGGCCGAAGGTAAGGCCGCCCAGGTTCATACTATAGTCCATAGTGGAAAAGGCCAGTCGGGCGGGATTATACCCTACGGCGTGAATACCTTCTGCCAGGCTGGTGGTGGCCCCCGCCAGCCCCAGGGAACGCGGATCAGGAGTGGGCCCCTGGGCCCATAGAAATCCTAAACAGGCGACCGGCCACAGTATGCCTTTCAGGTGCTTGATTTTTACTTTACGGCACTTCACCACAACTGAGCACCCTTCACAATTTTGTGTTGAACAGAAGGAAAAGGCACCGGGGATATGCTTTCACTTCCAGCTTCCTGTACGGTGACCAGGAATGAGGCTGTGACGGGGTCGATGTCATCCTCCGGGTCATCATCGGCGGAAACAGTGATCCTGGCCGTACCCGGGCCTTCGGCGGTTACCTCCAGTACTTTCCTGACAGTGCTGCCGCTCCTGACAGTGCGTATCGCGGCTGTGGCGATGCCCCTGTGGCTGGTGGTAGCGGCCGGGTATAAATCTTTGACCTCCTTCCCGGCAGGAGGCACGAACACCGAATCCAGGTAGACGTCGGCAGTGGAGCCGGTGACCAGGGTCATGTTGGGGATCGTGAGGACCCCGATCTCCGACGTATCCGGTTCCTCCCCTGCACTGAGAATATCACTGGCGAGGTTGAAGGTGATGAAGGCGGCAAAGTGAATCCAGTTGGTGGATTGTATCGTCCTTATACTATCAGAGCCGTTCAAGGTGCCGTACAAGGTGATGAAGGTCTTGAGATATATGGTCGTGTCCGAAGCAATCCACCCCACCCGCTCGGCATCCAGGGCGATGACCTGGGTGGTATCCCCACCTGTCGTCACCCACCCACGGTTATCTACTTCCCTGGGTGACGGCAGCTCCATATCGAAAAGGCGGCCGATCCAGAAAGTATCCTGATCGGTATAGAACTCGACCTTTTTCGCCCTGGTGTCCAGGGGTGAGGTAGTCTGCTCGGCGGTGGCCTTTTCGGGGTAGAACACAATCTGATTAACGCCCATGATAGAGTCCGCTTCCAGGACGGCCTGGACGGTGCTGTACTCGGTGGGGTCGCCGGTTCTGGCCGCTTTGGGAAAACCGGCGGCTATATCGTCCAGGTAGTCCAGGGCCAGGGTGAACAGGGTCGTGTCGGAAGCGAGCATGGATATCTTGCCCCCGAGGGGGAAGTTGGTCTGAGCCCTGGTGGTGAGGCTGGCCGACAGCAAAGCCGTCTGGATCTGCTCGCGGGTATCCTCGGCCATAGGCGCCAGCGGTATGGGAGGCACCGGCAGGAAGGAAATGTCCTGCGGCAGGACAAAGGCAAACGGCGCGATCAACTCAAACTCGCCCCAGATGCCCTTTCCCACTTCTACTACACCCTCACCCTCAACAACGGCGGACCCCGCCACCTCGATGATATCGGGGGGCAGGTTGAGCACGTCCACAATGGTTTTACCCTCGGATACAACGGTTGTATCCCACCAGGCGTAGTTGGTATCCGCAGTCCCTCCGGGAAACCAATAGGTCCTGACCGAACTCTCGTCCATGACAATAAGGGTATAAGCCGTATCGCTGTCGGTACCGGGTGCATTGGGGTAATTGATAGGCGCATTGATAGGTATCGCCACGCTGTCACCTTCGAAGGTCCTGCCGACCAGCCGTAGATCCAACATTACTGGTAGGTTGATCTGGTTGCGCAGGAGCAGGCTGAGGCTGAGCCGCCCGAATTGAAAACCCGCGAAGCCGGTGGGGACGTTCTGGATGGTGGTGTTCACCGCGTCGAAGGAAAGCGAGAAATTCCCGGTGATGCTGTCGAAGTACAGATCGCCCTTTCCGTTATTATCCCCATCCCCAAACTCGATGCCGACCTGGAAGGTACCAAGCGGCGTGCCGTCTAAAGGTATGGCAATGTCTTCGGCCACCACCTCAGCCAGCACTTCATACTGAAATTCTTCGATGGCACCGCTACCGGCCGGGTTATGGAAAGTGTATCCGCCGAGGGTCTTGGTATTATTGATCGGAGTATCACCATCAGATAGCGTATAAGGCCCGAATTTGAGGCTGTCCGTGACGGCGGGCGTTGAGGCAAAATTGGGGAAAGTCAACCCGAACAGGATGTCAAATGGCAGGGTGTTGGCCAGACCTTTCAGAGATACTTCGTTTATGGGCGAGGTTACCGGTGAGCGCAGTACGCCGCTACTGATCGCAATATCTTCCGGAAGGGGGAGCGGGTCGGGCGCTTCCGGGAGAATGGATGCCTGGGCGGTAGTAATGGCCAAACTGTCCACCCCGCCGATAATGATCCCGATATTGATAGCTACCTTAGCCGAATCGCCGGCCAGGATTTTCACTGTATCCGTAGCCACCGGCAGCCGTATTCTGAGGCCAAAGCCCATATCGCTGCCCATCCTTTCAGTAGCAAGATCGGTGGAATCATCATAGGTTGCGTTCTTCAACAGGCTGTTCTTCTGATGGGTAACCGACAGCAGGCTGCCCGAAGTGAGGCTCAAACGGATGGAGTCGATACTGGTGGGAAAGCCGTTATTCTCTACCGTTGTGTGAAACTTGCTGCTGTAGGGTGTATCGTCCAGCCGCAGGTAGCGCATCCGTTGGATAAACGGGATGTCCTCGAAGGCGGTACTGGTATCGATCACCTGGAAGGGGCCTTCATTCTCATCTATAGTCACGGAAGCCACGTAGTTATTCCAATCCGATTGCAGGATGAAGACGTCGTAAGCCGCCGGGAATGATACGGTGTCATAAAGGGCAGCCAGGACCGTTGTGCCGAGCAGGGAGTCCAGCTCGATTACTATCTGGACGTTTTCCTCCACCGGCATCGTGATCAGATCGCCAGTGCTGATACCATCCACTGTCTCAGATATTGTCTGGGTGGTCGCTGACTCCGGGAGCTCCACCTCCAGGAGGCTGGAATCGATCTTGGTGGTATCCAGCGCCCCGGAGAACTCGATCCGGAGCTCGTTCGTGGTAGTGTCCTTGGAGATGGTGGTATCGTTTTCCGCCAGATCCGACAGGTTGTAGGTCCTGTTAATAAGGGGTATGGTAAGGGAAATTCCCCAACGGGGGAGTTCCGGTGATTCCAACAGCTGAAAGTCACAGGCCCCAACTATGATCATAGCGGCCAGGAACAGTGGAGGCAGCAGCACTGTTGCCCGGGTGATCTTACGTCTTGTTCTGGTTAATTCCGGCATATTGCGGGTAGTTCTACGTTATGGCCCACAGGATTTCTCTGTAATTGCGGGAATCTAGGAAGGATTACACGGAATACAAATAAATTCGTGAGGTCGTTTATCGCTTACGAGTTTCAAGTTTCGAGTTCCTGGTTCCTGGTTTTGAGCAAGGGGACCAGGTCCCATTGCCGGTTTCCGGTCCCGGCAACTCCTAAAACCAGTCACCAATCCGTCTACGCCTCGCCATGCTTCGCGACGCGGGACAGGCTGCGCTACCTGTCTGCCGTGCATACTAGCTGACGGGCACAACAGGCAGGCGCCGGACCAGTCACCAATGACCACTGACCAATGACCACTGACCACTGACCAATGACCAATGACCACTGACCACTGACCAATGACCAATGACCACTGACCAATGACCAATGACCAATCACAGATAGCCCGCCAGGGCCTTTACCTTATCAAGGCGCTCCCAGGTAAAGTCATCATCCTCCCGCCCGAAATGCCCGTACGCGGCGGTCTTCTGGTAGATGGGCCGCAGCAGGTCCAGGTGCTTGATGATTTCTCTGGGTTTGAGGGGGAATTCCTTTCTGATGATCTCAGTGATCTTCGCGTCGTCCAGTCGTCCCGTCCCAAAGGTATCCACACTGATCGAGATGGGTTCGGCCACCCCGATACTGTACGCCAGCTGCACTTCGCACCGTCTGGCGAGCTCGGCCCCCACAATATTCTTGGCGATATACCGGGTCATATAAGAGGCGGAACGATCAACTTTAGAGGGGTCTTTTCCGGAAAAGGCCCCGCCGCCGTGACGGGCATAGCCGCCGTAGGTATCCACAATGATTTTGCGCCCGGTAAGGCCCGTGTCCGCCTGGGGGCCGCCTAATACGAAGCGACCCGTGCCGTTGATAATAAAGTGCTCCTCAAAATCCAGGCCGCTATCCACCAGGACCGGCAGCACGATGTGATCCACCACTTCTTTAGTAATGAACTGGTGTTCCATGCGGACATCGGGGTAG
>CAZQOY010000033.1:0-11473 GCA_964595095.1 uncultured bacterium
CAGCCAGCCCCTGGGCGGCTGGGTTGGCAGGGCCAGTGTCTATATTGGCATTGACCGGTCCCTGGCTCATTTTAAGGGCATTGCCCAGGGCCGTAAACTCGAAGCTGGCGGCCATGCGGATGCCATCTAACCGGGGAGGTTCCCGATTGGCAATAATAGTTGGTTGGGTACCGGCCTGAGATCCGGGTCGTTCGCGCGTCCCCGCCGCGGCGGGTGCCTCAGCCGCTCCAGCGGCGGCTCCACCACCCTGCCGGGCGCCGCGCTCGAGCCCAACGGGAATGGTGGCAACTCCGCGCTGCTCTTCACCCCCGGCCTCGGCAGCTCGCCCGGGTTGGTTGGCCCCACGGAAAGTCTGCATCGTCTGCTGGAACTGCTGGCGCAGAGCAGCGCGCCCACGAGGGGCTGCTTCGGCACCCTGCTCCGGCTCTGCCGCTGCCTCCGTTTCACGGGTTCCAGCGGCTTGCCTTGCGCGTTGACTGAGTTCTAAAAGGAAGGCGGGTCTCGGGCGTTGCCGTTCACGGGCAAAGGCGGCCCTTAACTGCTCCCTTCCCCTTCTGCGTCCTGGACGGGCGACATCTTCGGCCTGTTCGGAGTCGTTTTCCCCCGTACGCTCCAGATTCGAGGTAACGTTGGATCCGGCTAACAGGGTGGTAAGATTGATTGTGTCAGTCATCACTCAACTTTTGGTCAAAACGTCCGATAAGTAAAAAGACCAACAACTGGAAGGACAGACAACCAGGGATGTTTAAGCCACATTCGTCACATCCTTCCGGTTGTTGGCCTCTTATTTAATCCTAGACCATCGCGTCTCAAGATACAACTCCTGTTTCAGGAGCCATGCCCTGTCGCTCTACCGGTGGCTAAACATATATAAGAATTTGGGCAAAAGCAAGCTTTATTTAGCCGATTCAGGGGAAAACCCCGGTAGTCGCACACACCCTTCTATCCGCAGATTCCCCCCTCGATTTCTATACCAGCATTCACAAAATTACCCTCGCTGTCGGATTTACCATTGACAGATCTATGAATAATGCGTAAGCCGATACTCTAAAAAATATTACAACCTGCATCCCCCGCTGTCGGCAGCCGGAGGTGGCCATTACCCTGCCCGTAAATTGCAGTCAGACCGGCTTTCCTCTACTTAAATTTCACCCTTTCATAACCGGGTCTGGCAGGGTTTTACGCTACAGTTGTCCTAGAAGACTTATTGCACGATTTGATATAGAGGATTTACATAATTAAAGACAGACTGCTCAAGCCACTGCTGATTGCCTCCGGGACCGTGTGCGTCGGACTGGGGATACTGGGAATTTTTCTCCCCCTGCTGCCTACCACGCCCTTCCTCCTGCTTGCGGCTGCCTGCTATATCCGGAGCTCGGAGAAATTCTACCGTTGGCTGATAACCAACAGGTGGTTTGGGAGGTATATCAGGAATTACCGGGAGGGGAGGGGGGTTCCCCTCTCAACGAAAGTTATTGCGATCAGTCTGTTATGGATAACCATAGGTTATTCCGCCTTTTTTGTGGTCGATATCCTGGCGGTGCGGATATTGCTGATCCTGATTGCCGTCGGGGTGACCACCCACCTGGTACTAATGAAGACCTACAGGCGGGAGGAATAATACAACGGCCGGGTTTCAACCAGGCTTGGGATAAGGGAAATGCCGTAAAGACCGAATCTGTGTTACGGGAAGTCATCTATACCCGACTTGTTTCAGTTCTAAGGCATGTCCCTGATCCGTACCTCGATTCCTTTTTCTCCCTTCAACAGTTCCACTATCCTGGCGGTATCGGTACTGCCGAAATGATATGGGTAGAGGATTTTAGGTCTGAACGTCTTGGCTGCATCCGCCACCATCTCAGGTGTCATCGTATAGGGCACATTCATCGGCAGGAAGGCGATGTCGATCCCCTTAAGCGCTTTCATCTCCGGCGTGTTCTCGGTGTCGCCGGCTACATAGACCCGCTGGTCACCAAAAGTGATCACGTAGCCGTTCCCTACGCCCCGGGGATGATAGGGCTGCCCGTTATCCCGCTTATGAACGATGTTATACGCCGGAACAGCCTTTATTGTTAATCCCATAATTGACTTGACGTCGCCGTTCTTCATCACGATGCCGCCCTGCACCGCCTCGGCGCATTTCCCGCTTAGCACAATGTCCGTGTTATCCCTGCGCAGCATCCCGATCACTTCCGGGTCAAGGTGGTCGCCATGCTCGTGTGTCACCAGGATCAGGTCAGCCTGAGGCATTTTGGTATAGTCGGCTTCTCTAGATACCGGGTCCACGTGGATAGTCTTTCCGTTGAAGGTGAACATTAGAGAACCATGACCTATGAAAGTGATCTTCAGGTCGCCAGCGGAGGTTTGGATGACGTCCTCTTCGAACCCTTCGGCCGCAAACCCGGTGGACGACAGGCCGCAGACCAGGACGATTGCAAATATCAGGACTTTACTCACTTTCCTCTCCTCTTTTATGTACGTTTAAAAACCTGTTGGGTACCCGCAATTTAACGATAAAAGATACATTGTACGGTTTAATGCAGTAGAGAACGGTCGCAAACCATGTGTATCGCCCCCGGGTCTGCCAGATCAGAGAACACCTAGGGGAACCCAGACTGTGTTCGCTCAGCAGTTCAATCTGTCCTGCTACGATATAGCTAATTACGAACGTGTGCGGTGCTATATGCCTAGTAGGGTATTGGCTGGGCTGGATCAAATGAGGTTTAATGTGAGTTGGGTGTTGAATGGACGGGGAAATGCTTGAATATTAGCAATGACTTTAGCTTATGTTATTAGTCTGGAATTTTACTCACCTCTTCGATTATACCTTCCGCATTAAAAAAGGCAAGTTGTGCATCTGAAATAGATAAGTTTACATCTTCTTCGTAATCTGCATTGCCTCTTTTAAGCCGGAGTGAGTCTAGCAAGCTCCCAATATCTGTGCCATGTTTATTATCATATTTCGTAAAATAATTAATCACTTCATAATGTTTACGCTCGGTAAGGATAATACCATCTTTTTTATATTTCTTTATACGCGCGATATTATGTGCAGCGTAATAGGCTCGGCTTACTATGTTTCGAGACAGGGTCTCATCATCAATATTAGGTGGAGGGTCGTTGTATAATATGTCAGCAAAATAAAAGTATTTTGCCCAATCATACATCATTGCAGGCGAATATCAATATTAAGATGTGACTTAACATCTAATGGATAGTGAGAAAACCATTCCATAAAGAATTGTCGGCGTGCATCAAATGCCTCTTTCGGAGACAAATGTAAGGTAACTCGTATAAATAATCTTTCGAAGGCTTCTTCTGGGTCTACGTAGACTAAAAGGGAAGGATTGCACTCTTCGCCGAAATATTGTGTAAGCATACTACGAGTATCAATTAGAGCCTGTCTTATCTCTGAATTGACAGATAGATATGTCTCGATACTCATTTCTCTTGATTCAAGAAATACATAGTCTTTTCTGATTTTGTCGATATCTATTGATGTATTGGTATCCAAAAAGACTCTAAAAATAGTACTTAAGTCAGCCAACTGGTTAGAAAATGGTTCTGATTGGAACTTAATGGGAATTATTTTGTGCTCTGATACCTCTGATTCTTCTTGCTGTGAATCATCGAACTTGTCGTAAAGAATAGGTGGAAAGGGGGGAGCCCAACCATATGATGGATCAACACTCATATCATTTCATCCTAAAGATGTTTCAACTCAACTATTAAGAGTATTGTCGCGTCATGAAGTTTATAGACTTTACTAAAGAATAGTTCCTTAGATAATCCGTCCTCATAGATTCTATCTGATAGCAGGACTTGGGTAAGTATCTTCGCATCGAATATTAATTGATATCGTATATGACATAAAAGGAAACCACGTTTAAGACGGTATAAGAACGCTTGGTTCTCGCCATCTTCAATTCCTTTTAGCTTTGCTTTATGCTCATTTGAGACATTCACCCCCCGTTGGATTTGGATATAGTCCTCGCCCACCGGACGCATGACAGCAAAATGCAGGTCCATGAATACTCCTTGGACAACCCACTCCGCACCCTCAGCCTCATCCTCCTGTGGATTTGCTCCAAACTCTTTTAACCAATTGAATATTTGTTGTTTATCAATCATGTCCCAGTAGTATTCTTATAGACAATCTCGTCCATGTCTTAATAGAGAATACTCAAATATTGTGCCAAGTATTTCTGAACACATGAACGGGGGTGTCTGACGAGAAATAAGGACAAGACAAGCAAATCGCTGCTACGCAGATATATTAACAAGGCATTTAAATCCGACAGTACATAAACTGCATTGTATTCAAACCGTGTTGAAGCTAATAGTAAATAGTTGCTTAAAAAAGAATAAAGTTAATCCTTACTAATCCGAGTTTATCCTCCTTTCGCTCCACATCTAAATGAAAGCTTGGATAGAATCTGTGCGGCTTACCCGAGGAGACCATCTTCGGGTCCACGGAAAATTTCAACCCGCACGACTATCGAAGGAAGTCGGCGATCCTCGACGGGTGAGATTAATGTAGCCCGTAGGAGAATCGAACTCCTGTTGCCAGGTCGAAAACCTGGAGTCCTGACCACTAGACGAACGGGCCGTTTGAAGCGCACGAATTTAGTCGTGTCTGAAAACGGGCGGCAAGGAAATAGGTAGCGTGATCCTTTCCACATCCCCCTCCCGGCAATACGCTTGCCAAGGTACATATTCACACCATACCTTGTCATGAGGCAGAATCATGGCGCCCGACACCCGCAGACTGCTCCTCTGGCTGGGCCTTTTCGCCCTGGCTTTCGGCTATATCGAGGCGGCGGTGGTGATTTACCTGCGGGAGCCGTACTACCCCGGCGGGTTCCAGTTCCCGCTGGTGGACATACCCACGCGTCTCCTCTGGACTGAAGTTATCCGGGAGGCCGCCACCCTGCTGGTACTCCTCAGCGTGGCTTGGCTGTCAGTACCCGGCACGACTACCCGACACAATCTGCGGCGCTTCGCCATCTTCGCCTACTGCTTCGCTATCTGGGACCTGGCCTATTACCTGGCCCTTAAGCTGCTGGTTGATTGGCCCACCTCCCTGCTGGACTGGGATGTCCTCTTCCTGATCCCCTTCCCGTGGACCGGCCCTGTGCTTGCACCGGTACTTGTGTCATTGATCCTGGTTGTGGCGGCGGTGCTGGTCCTACGGCTGCCTGAAGATCGGCCTCCAACTATCCGCCCGGCGGATTGGCTGGTTGAAACCCTGGCTGTGCTGGTCATCATCGTCAGCTTCCTTTGGAACCTCCCTGCCCTAGCCGCGCAGGAGGTGCCCCGCTACTTCCCCTGGTGGCTGTTCGGGCTCGGACTGTTTGGAGGCACGGGCTGGTTCGCCTGGCGCCTGGTCCACCACCGGAAAGAAACGGCCGCCGCCAGCAGGTAACACCCCGCTCCCAGCGATCCCACCACCGGGAAACCCAGGTTCAGCGCCGCGATAGTGGCCACCGGAGTGGCAATCACCGAGGCGAATCCATTGATCCCCCACGCCCAGGGAACCAGGTGGTCGGCCCCGGCCGCATCCAGCCACCGCACCCCGCTCGGGAAAAATTGGCCCATCGCCAGCGCCAGGGGAGCCAGGGCGACGATAACCACCGCCAGACGGCTGCCCTGCGCCAAAGCGGCCCAGCTGGAAGCAAAATAGACCACGCTCCCGAACAGCGCCGCCAGCAGAAAAATGATCAGGACCACCGCCCCCGGAATCAGTACGCCCTGGGCACGGGCCAGGCGTCCCGACAACATGCTGCCTATCCCCGCAAACACCAGCAAGGCGCTGATCACCGCCGCCGCGGCAAATACGGGATCGCCCAGCACCAGGACCAGCTTCTGGATGAGGACGATCTCCACCAGCATGAAACCGCAGCCGATGGCCCCGAAGTAGAAAAGGCTGAGCGTGTTGACTGGTAATCGGGACCCGGGCCGGTTTTGCAGCAAGGACCGGCGGCTCAGTCCCAGGGGCAGCAGGATCAGCACAGCCCCACCGACCAGCAGCAGCGCCAGCGTGATCCACAGGAGCACGTAGCCCCACTCGGCCAGCATAACCCCGGCGGCGCCCAGGGTATGGCGCATGACCGGCAGGGAGCGGAGCGTGAGAAAGTGATGGAAGAAGGGCCGGTTGTCGGTAGGGGGCGAAAGGTGAAAGGGGGACGAGAGGGTTCCGCGCGCAGGGGTCCCTGCTGCCAGAACCGCCAGGTCGGGCACCAGGGTGGTATCGGCCAGTTGGTGGTAGGTTATGGCTCCTTTATCCCCACCACGATCAGGCAGGTACAGCAGGTCGAAACCTTCATCGGTGGCAAAGCGGCGGATTCGGTCCAGCTCGCCGGATGACCAGGGCCGCCGGGAAAGGACCATCGTGGCCACGTTCCAGCTGCCGATGGCTGCCAGGTGAGCGCCCGGGTATGCCGCCGCCTCCGGCCCCAGGGTCTCCAGGGCCGCCGCCAGCAGACCGAACAACTTCAAGGGTCGCCGGGGCGGGCTGTCCAGCCAGGTAGTCAGGCAGAGGATGCCCTCAGGCGACAGGCGCCTCAGTATGGCAGCTACGCCCTCAACCGTCAGGAGGTTATTTTCATATATGGTCTGCATGGCGGCCGCGGCGTTCACTACCCCGCCGGCAGGAGGTATCATCACCACATCGAATAGTCCTATGTCCCGATAAAGGAAACTGCGGGGTTCAGCGATCACAACTTCCACACGCGGGTCCCGGTAAACGGCAGTCACTCCGGTCGCGGCTTCTGTCAGGTCATCGAGGGCCTGAAGCATCACCGGGTTGCGCACCACGGCAGTAACGGTATTGGCGCCTTCCATTAAGGCCTGGTGCACTTCGGAGCCGGCGGCGGCGTTCAGCACCAACACCCGCAGGGGTTCCCTCCGGACGCCAAATGATCCGATGCGGTAGGGCAGGGTGAAACTGGCGTGGCGCAGCGGGGAAGTAGACGCAGTATCGTCCAGCAATGGCAGGGGGCCCAGGGGATTGCCATCCAGGAAGGCCACCGCCTGGGGATGGATCTCACCCTGGAAAGACAGGCTCAGACCGGTAGCGGATCGCAGCGTGGGACTCCGGACGATATTCAGAACCCCCAGAGGTCCGGTTCGCTCCAGGAGCAACTCGGTCTGCGGCATCAATCGGGCGCGACTCAGGGCCTTGTAGGGAGACATGGAGGGCTTAAGGGGCGCTGCCCAGCCCAGCAGTACGATCAGCGCCAGTCCCAGGACCGGATACACCGGGACAGCCGACCTGGCGGAAGACCTCCGTTCCCGCAGCCAAGCGCTGCCGGCATACAGCAGTCCCAGCACACCGGTTCCCAGGCCCAGCAGGGGCGGCAGATCCAGGGGGTGCCAGCGATATAGGAGCAGCAACCCTACCAGTGCCCCCGAGCCGGACCCCAGCAGGTTGGCGCCGTAACGCAGGGCAATGCGCCGGGGGTTGGCCGAAAAAACCAGAATCAGCCCGAAGGCCCCGCAGAAAAAGGGCAGGAAGAGCGTCAGGCAAAGCAGGACCAGCCCCCACAGCCGCACCGGCTGCCAGACTGCCAGGAAGCTCTCGGAGGGAATTGCGGCCAGGAGGGGCCTGATTGCCGCCATGGCAATGCCGGTAAACAGCAGCGCAGCGGTGAAGGCCCGGTCGTGGTGGCGGTGCCAGAAAGGCCGGAACAGGTGCAGCAGGGTGCCGCTGGCGCCGAACCCCAGCAACGCCAGGCTGATCACCAGGTAGGCAAAGTGATACCATTGCAGGTAGGTCAGGACGCGGAGCAGCACCACCTCGCAGGCCAGGAGGCAGAAGGATAGCCCGAACAGGATCACCAGCAGCAGCCGATCGCGGGCTGGCGGTCGGTTGTCCATCAACAGGCTGTCAGTGGCCACCCGTGAGCGGTACAAACCGCACGGGCATGAGCTGCCGCGACCAGACCTGGCCGTCCCTTTTCTCCACGAGGACCAGGTACTGGGTCAGAAAGGGATGTCCCACCGGGATGATCATCCTGCCCCCCTCGGCCAGCTGCCGTACCAGGGGCGGGGGGATGTGTTCGGGGGCGGCGGTGACCACGATGGCGTCAAAGGGCTCGGCTTCCGGCCAGCCGTAGTAGCCGTCGGCGGTACGGGTCACGATGTTGTCATATCCCAGGGACGTGATGGTCCCCCGGGCGCGGTCGGCCAGCTGGGGGATGATCTCCATGGTGTACACCGTATCGGCGATCTGTGCCATTACGGAGGCGTGGTAGCCGGAGCCGGTGCCTACTTCCAGTACCCGGCTCGTCGAGTCCAGGCGGGCCACCTGGCACATGTAGGCCACGATGAAGGGCTGGGAGATGGTCTGCCCGTAGCCGATGGGCAGGGGGCTGTCGTTGTAGGCTTGGCGCAGTTCGCCCTCGGGAACGAATCGGTGGCGGGGGACGGCCCGCATGGCGGCCAGCACACCGGGGTCGTCGACGCCCCGCCGCTCGATCTGCCGGGCGACCATGGCCTCCCGCCGGCGGGCGAAATCCTCCTCCTGTTGAGCCGCTCCCGATCCGGCCATAGAGATCATGAACAGGCAAAGCCAGAGAACAAAGTGTCGGGGATCCACGAATATGCTCCTTTCGGTCAGTCGGCGGCACGGACTGATCTTCCATCCGCACCAGCCGAATGGTAGGCACGAAATTGGCTGGTTGCAAGGATTTCAGAAGCCCGCCACACCGGGTACAACCCCAGCCGCAGTGAGAGCATGGCCAGGAAGCCGTACCTGCGGAAAAGGTAGACCTGCTCTAGGTTCACCGTCAGGATTTCCAGGCCTATTCATAGAGACCTGGTCTGTGTTAATGGCGACAGCCGCGCTCGGGATGATCCTGCAATTCACCCTTTAGAAAGGCCTCCACGGCCGCCTTGACATCGGTTTCATCCGTGATTAGGGACTGAATGCCTGCATTTCTCAAATCGTCATACATTCGCCTGCCCATTCCGTGAGAGATCACGACCGCGCAGTCCGCCAGGGCGCTAAGGACCGGGCCATGTCGGTCAACTTCATGACCAGCGGACTCCAGTCCCCGGGCGTGACCGGTGAAGGTGTTGGGCCGATATCCGTGGTCCTTGACGTGCTTGCCGTCCACGTCATAGGTGACGAACCCCCGGGTTCTGCCAAAATGGGCCGAGATGGTCTGTCCGTCATCGGAGGCTATGGCGATTTTCATGATGTGTCCCCCTGCTGTCGTTTCATTTCGTGCAGCTGATGGTGATGAGATCGTTACCGCACCATTTTCGCCCAACACTTGGGGCACTTTTCTTCCCGGCAGGGGGTCCCGGCCTGATGATGTATCTTCTCACCACACTTAGGACAGACACAGAACCCTCCCGAGCCCAATCCTTGACTTTTTTGGGATGGCATTATGACCTCCGTTCTTTAATCATTTTTTGCTGGACAGGCATTGGAGAAAGTCACGACCATCACTATGTAACCCTGCTCGGCGACACAGCAATACGCCTCTTGTAATGCAGCAAATATGGAAGCATCGTCCCCGGTGATCAGGGTGCTCATCGGACCTGGGTCAACATCCAAATCATGATCCCGGAAGATTCGAAGCGCCTCATTAATCGCCGGGGAAAGGGATTCCCGGTACAAAGGGTACAGGCTGACTTGGGCAGTCATACTGGCCACTTTCTTTTCCCTTCCACAATTAAGGCAACTTCACAGCCATACCGATAAAGCCACCCCACGGCAGCGGGAGTGCTCCCGGCCAGATGGGCCAGAGCGTAGTACTCCACACGATTTTTACTCGCTTCTCGTTGCAGGCGTGTTTTACAAAATGAATCAATTCTCCCGGATGGAAGAAATGGATCGCGTCCCAGATCAGAACTCCTTCTCTCTTTAGCCGTCTGGTCAACATGCTCTGGCGGTTTAACACTCCCAGGATCAGTCCACATTGAGCCACACGCAGCGCCTCAGCCAGAGCCATGGCAGGATCTGCGATGAACTCCAGGGTTGTAATCAGGGTAACGATGTCAAAGGCTCTGTTTGGGAAAGGGAGGGCCAGCGCATCGCCGCATAAACAGTGTGGACAGCCCAGCCGAACAGCCTCGGCCAGCATCGGTGGAGATACGTCTAATCCCATAGCGTGCAAACCTAGTTCGTTGAACCAGCGTGTGAAGTGTCCGGTACCACAGCCCACCTCCAGAATTGTGTGTGCGGATGGAAAATGGGCGAGCAATCGCCTTAAAAGCGACTTCTCAAGTCGGTCGGCCCGACGGCCCGTAGTATTGTACCACTCCTCGTAACCGGCAACGCTGGCAGGGTTGGCGAAGGGATTCAAGACTTGTGAGGGCTTAGCGTTCAAAAGTGATCACCCTCCCCACGCCAGCCTTAATAGCATCGTCGCCATACTCGGCCGCAAACATGTCGATGGCCCGGTCTCCCGTGCAGTGACACGGTGCCACCTGCTTCACCCCCAGCTGGCGAAACTCGGCCAGGATAGCGGCGATCTCGAAACCTAGTTGCTGCTTCAATATCCTCAGCCTTCAGCTTGGAAAATAAATGACTAATATCATTCGATATTTGCCAATATTGAGACTTATGTCTATCAATCTGGCCCAATAATTCATTCTTCGCTTGCTCGATATGTTGCATTGGGATATCAGCTAATGTTATGTTTCTGAGAGCACTAACGAACTCAGCTTTGTTACGATTTGCTAGCTCAACGCCAAACCTTGTCTTCCCCGAGCCATTTGGACCAATTAACACAATTGGGTGCTTACCTTCAACCATGATGCCTTCATCCAGATTAATTGGAATATTGTCAGTCAAAGTCATCTATCCCTCCATCTTATATTGTATCATCTAGCCTTCCTCGGATGTTCAACCCATTAGTTAAGTTAGGATTCGAAGTGCCTTTTTGCACGGCAAACCTATATTATAGTTTACGGGCAAGAGACGATTCTGGGCTTTAATGACTGAAAGGATTGCTTCTGGAGTCCCGTTGTTGGCAGAGCAGAAACATAAACGCTCCTAGACGAGCAATCTGGGGCCAAATACAGGCTGTCTAGATAATAGGCTGGTAGTGTCATTGAGGCTGATGTGGCTAGCGTGGCTATCTTTCACCGCCCAAGAACACCACAAACTGCACTCTTTGGATAACCGGGGATTCCCGTAGTAGCGGGGGTGGCCTGCCGATTGGCTCTCCCGCTTTCCGCCTGGGACTGGCTTGGCGTGAGTTCCCTGTTGCTGTTGGTTGTTTTCCTTGGCGCCCTCTGCGGTTCCTTTCTTTTTTGCTGACGACTGAGGGCTGTCCGCCTTTCCCCCTCGCCTTAAGAGCCTGCCCCGTTGAAAGCGGGGAGAGGGGGCGACACGCAATGTCGGGGGTGAGGTCGCGCTCCTCGCGCATCCCGCGAACGACAATCCCCCGCCGCGGGCTTATATTCCAGCGCTATGATAATGCCACCGCCATATCGCCCTGCTGCCCCTCCCGCCGCT
>CAZQOY010000033.1:11483-16928 GCA_964595095.1 uncultured bacterium
CACGGCTCAACGCTCACGGCTCATGGCTCACCGCTCATGGCTCACTTCCACCTGATATTTCGGGGGAACTCCCGCAAAGCTAAAGCGGTTGACAAGGATTTGAGGGGCGTCTAACTTAGCACAGTCCCGCGTCAGTGGGGCGGAAAAATGGAGGACAGAACCATGCCTATCCCACAGGGATCCAATCGGAAAGTTGGTGTATGCCTCTCGGGATGTGGCTTCCTGGATGGGGCCGAGATTATTGAGTCGGTAGCCACGCTGTATCACCTGGACCAGGCCGGCGTGGATGTATTGGCCATGGCTCCCAATATTGACCAGGTCCACGTGGTAAATCACATGACCGGTGAGGTGGTTGAGGGCGCGACCCGCAACGTGCTGGAAGAGGCGGCGCGCATCGTCCGGGGAGAGATCAGGGATATCGCCGAAGTAACCGCCGAAGATTTTGACGCCCTGATCTTTCCCGGCGGGTATGGCGTTGCCAAGAACCTCTCCACCTTCGCCTTTGACGGCCCCGACTGCCAGGTGAACGGCGAAGTTTACCGCCTGGTGCGGGAAGTTATTGCCGCCAATAAACCACTGGGTGTAATCTGCATCGCGCCCGCCATGCTGGCGAAAGTCCTGGAAGGCACGGGAGTCAACACCCAGCTGACTATCGGCAATGATCTCCAGACGGCCCAGGCTATCGAAGAAATGGGCACCAGCCACGTCGCCTGCGGGGTTACCAAGCATATCACGGACAGGGAGAATAAGATCGTCTCCACCCCGGCTTATATGCTGGCCGGCAGGATCGGAGAGGCCTGGGCAGGTATTGAAGGCCTGGTGAAAGAGGTACTGGTACTGATCGATGCCTGACGTCAGGACCGTCATCATGACGTTTCCGACAGGATGCATATGGATTGCTTTGCGAGGAAATAGGGTTGGAGACCACGCTTAAAGAGCTGCTGGCATCCTTTTCCGGCACTACACCCCTGTTTCTCCTGCCGGACTTCGTGTTCTTTCCACAGACGGTTCAGCCCTTCCACATCTTCGAACCCCGCTACCTGGAAATGGTGAAGGACTGCAAGGCGGGGGAACGCATGCTGACCATCCCCCTGCTTAAAGGGGAAGAGGACACCGGCCAGAAAGAGCCGCCACCCTTCAGCAGCATCGCTACCATGGGATACATCAACGATATACAGCCGGCGGGGGACGAGCAGCTTAACATCCTGGTAACGGGATTGGTGAAAGTTCGGGTGGAGGAGGTGGACTCGGACAGGCCCTATCGCCGGGGGGTGGTAACGCCCCTGACAGAGTTCAGCCAGGTTACTGACGCGGAGCATAAGCGCCAGAGCGTCCTGCACCTCTTTCAAACGACGCTGGAGCAGGCCCAGGTGGTCGGGAACCCGGAGCTACTGCACGAGCCGAATATTCCCCTGCAGATGCTGGCCCACATAATTATCAGTGCGTTGCCGATAGCCGCGGAAGAGAAACAGAAGATGCTGGAGCTGCAGTCCCTGGAGCTGCGTATTGACATTCTGCTGAACTTCCTCGAAAGCGGCCTGTTCAGCATGGGCGCTATGGGGCCTTTCGAGCCCCTCCTGCCGACACATCCGTGGTGGAATTAAGTTACGAGTTGCGAGTTTCGAGTTGCGGATTTCACGCCTGTAGTTTTACTCATTTATCTTTAGTCCTATTGCCCCATGAATATTATTACCTTCACACCTGTAAGGATTGGATTCAAGTAATGGCAAAGAGCACCACCGAACGGGGTCGGATTTTATGGGCCGATGACGAAATCGACCTGCTGAAGCCCCACGTTCTCTTCCTGGAGGAGCAGGGCTATGCGGTGACGCCCGTCCACTCCGGCGAGGATGCTCTTGACGAAGTGCGAAGCGGCGAATTCAATCTGGTACTCCTGGATGAGATGATGGACGGGATGGACGGCCTCCGCACCCTTCAGGAGATTAAGGCGGTGAACCCAGCCCTTCCCGTCATAATGATCACCAAGAACGAAGAAGAATGGCTCATGGACGAGGCCATTGCCGCCAACATCGCCGGGTACCTGACCAAGCCGGTCAATCCCAGCCAGATTTTCATGGCCTGCAAGTCCCTGCTGGAGCAGACCCGTATTCGCAGCGACAAGGCCGCCCGCCGCTACCTGGAGGTCTTTCAGGATCTGAGCCAGCGGGTGGAAACGGCTGATGCGCTGGAGGAGTGGATTGCCATCTTCCAGGAGCTGACCGATTGGGACATCGAGTTCGATAAACACCGGGACCTGGGACTGGATCAACTGCTGTCCGAGCAGCACATCACCGCCAACCAGCGTTTCGGGCAATTCGTGGCGGATAACTACCGACAGTGGCTTGATGCAGATGACGGACCGGTGATGTCGCACCAGGTGCTGGATAACTTCATAACGCCCCATCTGGCAGCGGGTCAGCGGGTAGTATTCCTGGTGGTGGATTGTCTCCGCCTGGATCAATGGAAAGCCATGCGACCCCTCCTGGAGAAGTACTTTGCCGTAGAGGAAACCGTGCATCTTTCCATACTCCCCACTGCCACGCCTTATTCGCGCAATGCTATTTTCAGCGGGCTGCTGCCGGATGAGCTGTCCAGGCGCTATCCCGAGAAATGGCGGGAGATGCGGCGCGATGAGTCCAGCATGAATAAATTCGAGTCGGAGTTTCTGAAGGATTATCTCCAACGGCGGAAGCTGGAAGGGGTTCAGTCGAAATACTTCAAGCTCATCACCGCTGATGAAGGGCAG
Organism: uncultured bacterium; assembly: GCA_964595095.1. GTDB lineage: Bacteria > Fidelibacterota > Marinisomatia > SCGC-AAA003-L08 > TS1B11. Next base: position 14,230 of record CAZQOY010000033.1, read on the forward strand.
CGTCTGCTGGCGCACCTGCCGGAGTATCGCAGCACCAGGTTGCTGGCGCTGGTGGTGAACTTTGTGGACCTGCTGGCCCACCACCGCGCCGAAAGCGACGTCATCAAGGAAATCCTGCCCGACGAATCCGGGTACCGGGCCACCATCTGCTCCTGGCTGGAAAAATCGTGGATGTACGAGCTCCTGGTAACCATCGGAGAGTGGGAGGACACTACTGTTGTTCTCACCAGCGACCATGGCAGTATCCGGGTCGAAAAACCGACGCGGATTCTGGCTGATCGTCAGGCCTCGTCAGGTGTGCGCTATAAGTACGGTCGGAACCTGAACAGCCCTGAAAAGGATGGCCTCACGATCAAGCGGCCCGCCGATTACCACCTGCCGGCGGAAGACGTGACCACCAACTACGTTATTGCCCGGGACCGTAACTTTTTTGTCTATCCCACCGATTACCATCGGTTCGTGAAGCGCTTTGAGGGAAGTTTCCAGCACGGAGGTGTTTCGCTGGAAGAAATGGTGGTCCCCATAGCCACCATGCACTTTAGGGACGTCTAGTGGAGATATGTCTCCGAGGACTCTTATGGAATGGACCGGTGCCCATACCCGCAGCCCGGATGAGACCCGGCGGGCCGGGGCGGAATTCGCCGGTGATCTGAAGCCGGGAGACGTGGTGGCTCTGCACGGCGAGCTCGGCAGCGGGAAAACCACCTTCGTCCAAGGAATAGCGGAAGGTCTGGGACTCCACGATCAGGTGTCTTCCCCTACGTTCGCTCTGATCCATGAGCACGGTCCGCCGCCGGGACTCTACCACCTGGATTGCTACCGGGAGACTTCCCTTGAACGGTGGCAGCAGCTGGGGCTGGCCGAATACTTCTATGGCGAGGCTGTCTCGGTGATTGAGTGGGCGGAAAACATCGCTCCCCTGCTGCCGGAAAAAACAATCCATCTGACCTTTTCCCATGGCCCTGAAAGGGACGAACGCATCATTGAGGTGCGGTCATGAGGCTTCTGGCACTCGAGACCGCCTATGACGTATGCGGAGCAGCTCTGGTGAGTGATACCGGGATAGAAGCTCTGGAGGAGCAGCTCGCACCCCGCCGCCACAACGAGGTCCTGGCCCCTGCCGTGGAGCGTCTCCTGGCCAGGGCGGGTCGCCGGTTTGATGACCTGGACGGCATCGCCTTATCGGCAGGGCCGGGCTCCTATACCGGCCTCCGGGTGGGAATGAGCTACGCCAAGGGGCTGGCTTTCGGTACCGGCCTGCCGGTCATCCCCGTGCCGACCCTGCCCAGCCTGCTGGAAGGGGAGGATATTGATGGTCCCGACTGGGTGGCCACCTGGTCTCACGGCCGGAATGTCTATGCCGCGCAACCGGGAGGTAATGCCCGGTGGGGCAAGGTACGTTTTATGGGCTGGGACGAATTCGCCCGGCTTGCTGAAGGGCAGACCGTAGCGGGATACCTGTTGGACCGCTTTCAACCCGGCCCGTCCATCACTGTTCTGGAAACCTGTCCATCGGCGGTGAAAGTAGGTAAATTCGCTCTGGCGAGGCGGCTCCAGCCGGCCTCCGACCTGGCAGCCCTGGCCCCAGATTATCATCATGAATTTCAGGTAAGATTGTCGAACCATGCTCATTCGGGAAGCCCATAATCAGGATATTGATCATCTCGTAGCCATTGAGGAGCTCTGCTACGACAATCCCTGGCCCCGTGAGGCCTTTGAAGAGGAGATTGAGCGTGAGGATGTAGGGATTGGCGTGGTGGCCGAGGATGAGAGCCTGGTGGTCGGTTTTCTGACGGGAATGGCGGTAGTTGATGAGTTCCATCTACATAACCTTGCGGTTCATCCCGATTTCCGCGGGCGGGGCATTGCCCGGTGCCTGCTCGAGGCAATAGAATCCCTGTGCCGGCAGAGGAACCTTCGACGGATCCTTCTGGAGGTAAGGGAGGACAACGAAGCCGCCAGGCACCTTTATTTAGGCATGGGATTTAAGGCGGAGGGGACTCGGAAGGATTACTATAGCCCCGGCAAGAACGCCTATATGTACATCAAACATCTCGGATCGGAATAAACTATGGCCTGGTTTCGGCGCAGTGCAAAGAAAATCCTCTCCACCGAGAGGAAGAGCCTGTCCGGTGAATTGTGGACCAAGTGCCCCGGCTGCGGTGAGTATATTTACAGGGAAGAGCTGGAGCGTTCCCGGTTTGTCTGTTCCACCTGCTCCCATCATTTCAGCATCAACTGCCGTAAGTACCTGGAACACCTTATGGACAATCCAAACGGTTTTACGGAACTGAACGCGAACATGTCGTCCGTAGATCCACTGGAATTCAAGGCCCGGAGGAAATATGCGGATCAGTTGGCGGCGGCGAAAAAGAAAACCGGCTTGAACGAAGCCGTGATAACCGTGGTGGGAACGATTGAAGGCTACCAGGTCGTGCTGAGTATAATGGACTTCGGTTTTATCGGTGGTAGCATGGGCTCGGTGGTAGGGGAGAAGATCGCCCGGGCTATTGATTATGCTCGTGAACACACTCTGCCGCTTATCATTATCTCGGCTTCGGGCGGTGCCCGTATGCAGGAAGCGGCCTTGAGCCTGATGCAGATGGCGAAGACCAGCGCCAAGCTCAGTTTATTATCCCAAGCGGGTGGTCTCTACATATCCGTTCTCACCGATCCCACTACGGGCGGCGTGACAGCCA
>CAZQOY010000034.1:0-4326 GCA_964595095.1 uncultured bacterium
CTGCGGGACCAGCGCACCCGGTCTGCAGGACTACCACCAGCGCCGCACCCAGCACAACGGCTGTGCGTAGGACGTTAATACGTTTTAACATGATGATTCCTCCTCTGAGTGGAATAAATAAAAGGTAATAGTGGAAAATGAAATTTGCAAGAAGTATTATTAGGCAAAGGTTATGTTAAATAGGGGTGTCAATGTCGTGACTTGATGATTGGGGGCGTCAAGGGGCTTTTACCGTAATCGGAAAGCGGGTTCTCCAGACGTAGCTGCTCTCCGGCCCGGTTGAGTCTGGCGTATGTCGGTGGCAAGGCAGTACACCCTGTCGGCGCTGTAGAGTTCCACCGTCCCAGCAGTATTAAAAAAGAAGGCCCTCCCTCAAGCTGGAAGGACCTTCATTATTGTCGTTGGAGGGGCGTTATTTCTCGCCGTCGTCCAGCTCAAACTTGACGGGCATGCTGATCCACACGCCCACGGGTTTTCCCCCCTCCTTCCCGGGCTCAAAGCTAAGGTTTTGAATCGCTGCCACGGCGGCCTCACCCAGGCTGGCATCCCCGGTAAAATTTTCCTCTACTCGAACTTCTCCGACATTACCATCCTCGGCGATATACGCACTGATAACAACCTTTCCTTCGATCCCGGCCGCCTTGGCCTTTTCGGGATAGACCAGCTGCTGCTGAAGTGCAAGTGCACCATCGATGATTTGCGGTGGCTCAACCTCGTTGTAGATTAATTCGCCGGTCGGCGCTTCGGCTTCGGTTTGGAGGTCCTCGACAGCCTTACCTGCCAGCCTGAAATCAACCGGAATGCTGATCCACACGCTTACCGGCTTGTCCCTCTGCTTTGCTGGTTCCCAGGTCACTTGTTGAAGAGCTGCCACGGCCGCATCGTCCAGCCCGGTATTGGGAATACCTTTCAGGATTACCGTTTTCTCGACCCGACCGTTCTCATCCACAAACGCCTGGACAATAACGGTTCCTTCGATGCCCGCGTCGTTGGCTACTTGGGGGTAGACCACGTGCTGCTGAATGGCCGCATACCCGCCGATGGGTTTGGGCGGCTCGTCGTAGCGGACGAATATGACGCCAGGGCTACCAGTTATTTCGCCGGTTGGGGCAGTAGGCTGGGATTGGGATAAATCGATGCCATCTCCTTTTTCCTGGCACTGCGAAGTGATAAACAGCAGTACCGCCGCCAATCCTGTCAGCAGCACTTTCTGTGATGAAGTGATAATATTCATCATGCCTTCCTTGTCTTTTCATGAGTTGTTGCAGGCGGTGTACCAGGTCACGCTTGGTCTCGAAGAAGTAGGTCGGGGTATGGACCGCAAAGAGTGGCGATCTAACCTGGCTGAGCTGGTCCAGGAGCATGTTACCGTAGTCCCTGGGAGCAACGCCGGTGTGCTTAAGGGCGAAGTCGTCGCAGAGCTGCTCCCGGTAGCGGCTGAGGCGGGCGTTCATGAGCCACACCAGGGGATTGAAGGGGTGGATCACCAGGGCCGCTGCCTGGAGGATCGTGATCCAGCCGTCCCGCCGCAGGATGTGAGCCAGTTCGTGGTAGAGGATGGCCCGCAGCGCCTTAGGGCCGCTCGTAATGACTTTCCAGGTCAGGTAAATGCGGGGATGCAGCAGCCCCATCGTCAGGGGCGAGTGGATACGGCCGGTGGCCCAGATGGGCGGCCAGGGCCTGCCGGTGGGGCTTTGGGGCTCGTCATAGGAGTAGGGCTCTGCGTGAGGTGGCCGCAGCCGCAGCCGGAACCGGACGAAGTTCAATGCCATGATGATCAATACGGTCAGGGAGACCACCGCCCAGGCCGCCAGAGCCAGTGCGCCCCAGGTCAGGGTGAATCCCGCGGGTTCAACCGGGGTTATCAGAGTAATCGGGGCTGCAAAGATCGGAGCGAGTGTTTCAGCTACTGCGGTTTGGCGGCCCCAGATGTCCAGCACCGGCAGCGACAGGAAAGGTGGCCACAGGGCCTTGGCCAGGACTACCAGCCACAGGAAATATCTGAAGCGGGGAGAAGGCCGTCGGAGCAGACTATCAACGGCCAGCAGGAAGATGATGAAGAGCGCGGTCTGGACCTCATGCCGCGCCATGGTGCGGATGAGCTCGGGGGCTGCGCTGCTGATGCTCTGCCACAGCCCGGTCATGATGCGTCCTCCTCTTTTTCATCCAGGATACGCCGCAGCCGGGCGATTTCCTCGGGGCTGAGGTTGGCCCTTCCCACCAGGAACGAGGCCATAGTCCCCCAGGAGCCCTGGAACATGCGCCGGGCCGCTCCCTGCAGGGAGCTGTGAAGGGCATCGTGCTGGGCCATGGTGGAGGTGTAAACAATCTGGCGGCCTTCCTTGCTACGGCTGAGAACTCCCTTCTTTACCAGGATGTTCATCAGGGTCTGCACCGTGGTGTAGGCTTTCTCGCCGTTGGGATAGGCCCGATCGACTACATCGCGGACCGTCACCGGATCACCGGCCTGCCAGATCGTGTGCATGATTTCCCATTCAGCTGGAAACAGTTCGATTGGCGGTCTGGTCATGTTTTACTCACTCCTAATGATCTAGTAGCAATCTACTAATAGATTAGTACTTGTGCAAGGATTTTTTTCAGCAGGAGTTCCCCCGAGAATTAGTCGCTTGAGTTTTTAACCTGTTGCTTCGTCGGCTGACGGATAAAGAGATATAAAGGCTGACAAGTGGAGAAGGATGTTTTTTCCCGGCCCGGCCCGAGCCGGCGGCTCCCCTTCGGGGCAGGGCCCCCTTCCCCGAAAAGGGTTTCCTTCGGGACGGGGAAGGGATTACTTGGGCAGAAAAACCACCTATTGTGAGGAAAACCCCGCCAGTGGCGGGGCCAACGCCGGAATACGTCAAAACCATCAAGATGATAATGATGAAGTAGGCCAGAGGCTTGGAACCAGGGGCCGGGGACTGGAATTCAGGTTATTGTAGGGGCGTATTGCTAGACTCGCCGTAGGCTATGCCGAGGCTACGCCTCGGCGCATTTTAGCCGTTTTTCAATCTTTGCGCTCTCTGCGGTTTTCTTGTTCTTGGCTGATGGCTGACGGCTGACTTGTCCGGCGCCTTTAGTCCCGCCACGGCGGGGTAGCGGGGCGTAGACGGATCGCTGACCGCTACTTTCCGCGCACCTGGCGAACGACAAACCCTGTTCCTGTCCGTACCTTCCACCCGTATGGATAGACCAAGCCTAAGCCACTGTCCTGAGTCCGCCCGCGCCGCAAGGGGTCCCTCCGGGACATTCTGCGCCGTCACCCATAGTGACCGCCGGAAAACTAAACACCACCTCAACAGTGCTCTCGTCGTGGAATACCCCAAAAAAATTAAATTCTGTAGGGGTTTTGTTTAATTTTGCACCGGTCCATGCTGAATAGCGATTTGTCATCGCGAGGGCACATTCACTTCGCTCAGTGTAAACTCCGCCCGTGGCGATCTCATTCTGCGCCGGTCCCTTCTTCCCGGTCAGTGGGGAGACCCAAACAGGCCCCAACGCGCCCCCTTGCGCTTCGCTTGTGCCAATTCGCGGCAAGCATGGAACCGGGGCAGGAAAATAAACAAGATCATCAGCTGATTTGGGCAGAAATAGTTCGTAGATTACGAGCGGAACGGCACCATGCTTCAACGCAGCAGGAAAGAATGCAATATCGCTACTTAGGCCGCAGCGGTCTGCAAGTCTCGGAGATATCCCTGGGAGGCTGGCTCAACCTTGGCGACTGGGTGGATGAGAGGAGTTCCATCGCCATGATCCACCAGGCCTTCGCCGCCGGGGTGAACCTGTTTGACGTGGCGGACGTCTACGCCAACGGCCAGGCGGAGGTGATGCTGGGCAAGGCCCTGAAGGAGCTGCCCCGCGAACAGGTGATAGTCGCCACCAAGTGCCGGGTGCGCATGTGGCCGGGGCCGTTGGGGGAGGGGTTGTCGAAGAAGCATATCGTTGAGGCCTGCGAGGCGTCCCTCAAGCGCCTGGATGTTGACTACATCGACCTGTACCAGATTCACGCACCCGATCCCGATACCCCCGTCGCGGAAACCATGGCCGCCCTGGACCTGCTGGTTCGCCAGGGCAAGGTGCTCTACCTGGGGTGCTCCAACTTCACCGGCGAGCAGCTGCGGGAGGCCCAGAGCGCTGCCGAATCCCAGGGTGGTACCCGGCTTATTTGCAGCCAGCCGCGCTACAACCTGCTGTCGCGGGAGCCGGAAGAGGAGCTATTCCCGGCCTGCAGCGAACTGGGAGTAGGCAATATTGTCTATTCACCCCTGGCCCAGGGTGTTCTCACCGGCAAATACCAGCAGGGGGTTGTCCCGGAAGGCAGCAGGCAGG
>CAZQOY010000034.1:4336-14640 GCA_964595095.1 uncultured bacterium
AATATACCGTTCATCAATGAGGGAAACCTGGCTACTGTTGATCAGTTGAAGCCCCTGGCGGTGCAGTTCGGGATGACCATGGCCCAACTTGCCCTGCGTTGGTGCCTGCGCCGTGAGGAAGTAACATCGGCAATCGTGGGCGCGACCCGGCCGGAGCAGCTGGACGAGACGCTGAAAGCGGGCGGCATGACGCTGGATCAGGACCAGACAAAGGCCGTCGAGGGGGTCCTGGCTCAATAGAGACAACAGCCCAACCCGATCTTAAGCGGGCCGTGACGAATTCTCTTGAAAACATGACCAGAATGGGTGTATAATTATCGTAGACATGCGCCGTATTAATCAAACTGGACTGCTGATAGCCGGCATATTGATATTGTCCGGTTCGCTGCTGGGATGGTCAAACTCCCTGAGAGAAGGAGATTTAGCGCCAGACTTTACGCTGCCGGACCAGGATGGTGTTGAGCACAGTCTCTCGGATTACAACGGGCAGAGAGTACTTCTATATTTCTATCCCAAGGATGATACACCGGGCTGCACCAAGGAGGCCTGCGCTCTCAGGGACGACTTTGAAGAATACCAGGCCGCCAATATCGTTATTCTGGGGATCAGCTATGATTCACCTGAATCACACCATCAGTTCATAGAGAAATATAGCCTCCCATTCACGTTACTCAGCGACAGCAAGAAGGAAGTTGCGGCGTCCTACGGTACCAAGGGGATCTATCCTCTGGCTGTCCGCCGCTCTTTTCTCATTGACGAAGAGGGACGTATCCTGAAGATCATCAAGGATGTGGATATTACTACCCACAGTCAGGATGTCCTTGTATACTTCCGCGAAGCGGCGTCCCAGTCCCTGTAGCTGGTGAATGGCAACGAAAGCCGACCCACGGGCACCGGTTTTATCGGCATAGCAGCAGCCATCGTCGTATGGGCACTTTGCCTGTTTCTCCAGCGCCGCCTGCCCCTTCCACAAATGCACCTTTCGTCAGGTTGGCGCTGGGGGATGGGCCTGCTTTTCTTCGCCGATGGTCTGGGGACTTTTATATGGAGCGCCATTACTCTGGTCAAGGCCCGCCGGGAAAACAGGCTGGCCAGCGCCGGGCCCTATGCATTGGTGCGCCATCCAATGTACGGCACCGTTTTATGGAGTGGTACCGCTGCGGTTGCTTTTGTCTTTCAGTCCTGGATGGTTCTGGTGGGAGCAGTGCCGCTCCACCTGTCGTGGATGTGGTTGGTCCGGAAGGAGGAGGCGGAGCTGGAACACCGCTTTGGTGACACCTACCGGAGGTACGTCGAAGAGACCGGTCAATTCCTGCCCCGGCTGAGCAGTCTGAAAAAAGTAGCGCAAGAACCACCTGATCCGGACTGATGACATTCATTTCGAAAAATAAAAGTTAGCGTTGTTTCCGCAGATGAAAATCGTTACGTTTGCAGTTGAGGATTTTCCTTGGTAAAAGTATTGTGAGAGACAATCAACCTTATGACGGGGCACATGCTCCGGAGCAAAGGGGGGACCCATGCAAAGAAGAAGTGTAAACAAGGTCATTCTAGTTGGGCACGTGGGAGCCGATCCGGAGCCGCGCTATACCTCCTCCGGCACAGCCGTGGTTAACCTGCGGATGGCGACTAACGAGGTATGGAGGGACGCCGAAGGAAAAGACCAGGAGTCCACCGAATGGCACAGCGTCGTACTCTGGGGTAAGCAGGCCGAGTTTGTCGCCAATTATATTAAGAAGGGGCAGTTGATCTACGTGGAAGGGCGGCTCCAGACGCGCACCTGGGAAGACCGGGACAAGATTGAACGGCGCGTCACTGAAGTGCGGGCCAACGCAATTACCCCCCTGGGCGGCATGAAGGCCGGGGAAAAAGCGGAAGAAGACATCCAGGCCGTGAGCGAAGAACCACCCGGCGACGACGATATCCCCTTCTAATGGCTACGCCAAAGACAAGGCCGGCGCTATCTCAACTCCCTCCTTCCTTCAAAGGGAGGGAGGCATCCGGCAGCTGCCGGAAGGGGAGTGGGTTGATCCGACAGCCGACGGATTGATACGCTGCAATAATACCGTATAATGCTAGTCAGGCGAGAACCCAGTAAAATGTTCAAGAAAAAAAGGAGTCCAGAATGAATATCTACGTAGGGAATTTGTCCCACGAGATGACCGAAGAAGAGTTGCGGAAGGCTTTTGAAGCCTTCGGGCAGGTCGAATCTGCCGCTGTAATAAAAGACAAGTTCACCGGGGAATCAAGAGGATTCGCATTCGTGGAGATGCCCGCTAAGGCCGAAGCCCAGGCAGCGATCGCCGGCCTGAATGAGACGGAGTTGCAGGGACGAACGCTTAATGTCAATGAGGCCCGCCCGCGTGAAGACCGTAAGGGAGGGGGCGGCAAACGAGGCGGTGCGCGGCGCTTCTAGCAGGTAGCACTCGGAATAAACAGCGCCTGAGCAGGACTTCGCCTGACACGCGGAGGGAGGCGACCCCTCGGCTCCCCCTTCTGCTCTTCGGCAGGCTCAGGGCAGGTTGCGGCTGCGCCAAGGACAAGGCCGGCCCTAATCTGCTTTACGGGTCGCCATGTGCGGTCTTATCTTTAATAGAATGGCCTTGTTATGCCTCTGAATAGGTATTATTCAGGACAGAGCAGAGATGCCTGTCCTGGGTAATAATTTTAAACGCTAATTAAAGGAGAGGTATAAAATGAATTTCAGGTCAATACCAATGATGCTGATATTGCTCCTATTTAATTTATCATATGCCGATGTTATTTTTATTGAGGGAACCGTAGAAGATGTAATATCAAAAGAACCATTGCCTTATGCGAATATATCGATATCTGGAACAGATCGAGGTACTATCTCAAACCTGAATGGCAAATATTCTCTTGAGACAGATGAGACGGAAAATATTTTAATTGTAAGCTATATAGGGTATAAAACGGATACCCTCATCATAGACGTCGATATTGCGGGTAATACCATTATTCTTCCTATTACTCTCATTCCCGAGCCGATATTAATGAGGGAAGTGACTGTTATTGCGGGATATAATTATGCGGAAGAGCTATTAATCAATGCCTGTGAAAAAATAAGGCTGGAGTCTGATAACCTTAGATATCGACAGGCTTTCTACAGGCAATATACAGCTTCCGACTCGCTGTATCTCTCGGTTTGGGAGATGTTCTATGATTTACTGGCCAATAAAAACGGCATAGAGGAATGGTCTATCAGGCAAGGAAGAGAGGCTGCACTCATTGTGGTGGATAGAACGGAGAAGTATTGGGGAGAAGATAACTTGTCGTATCTAACAAAAGTTTTTAAAGCAACGCAGGGGAAAGAAAGCATTTTCAGTTTCTTGCCGTTTATAACAAGATTAACCATATTAGCGCCGATCAGACCCGACCCCGGGAAATATTTTGATTGCAGTATTGAGGGCTATCGCACGCAAGATGGTAGGAGTGTAGCCGTCATAGGCGTAACACCTAAAGAAAAATATAACAGGCCCATCATGGGTGGAACAGTAGAGATTTTTGAGGATGATTATCAGCTTCTCAGGTTTGAGCTAGCCGTAACTCATCCTGACCTGAATCGTATCATTCTTTTGCCCTTCACGGGACCTTTCAGTGAACTCAGCTTATACGCAGAAGATACCCGGACTGAATTCACCATGGCTTATCGTCAAGTCGTAGAAGATGCGTGGGGCCTTGATCGCATTGAGATTGACATGGCAAATCACGTATTGTCAAAAACGAACCCCGATTACCACCGGTATATGCGTAGACATTTAGTCATGTTATTTATTAATTATGGTGCTGCAGATAGATATATGGGTGTAAGCACGAGCCAAAGTGATCGAATCATCATTCGCGAGGAACTTGAATATGACCCTGATTTTTGGCAAAACAATAGTGCGATTATGGATGAAGTGCCGATGGAGGAGGAAATCGTCCAATTCTTTCAAGAACATGCCTTTAGAGGCAATGCACTTCCTGGGGGCGTGAATGACTGAAAGAAAAAATATTTTCTCATGCACCTATCGTCTATGCTGGGGGACGGCTGCAGACCCGTAGTTGGGAGGACCGGAACAAGGTAGAGCGGCGCAATGCCGAAATGCGGGGGCTCTATTTCTTTCCCTAGCCTGTCCGCACCAGCCCGAAATCAAAGCGTGAGATATAGGATTCTGCCACCAGGACGCCGGTCACCGCCAAACCCTCGGCATGGGCCAGGATCGCGGCATCATGGAGGTAGCCGCAGACCGGCCGGCCCAGCGAGTTGGCCAACGGGTTGTCCTCAGCCGTGTCATAACGCGCTCCCAGGGAAACAACTTCCAGGCCGGGATCGTCCTTAAGTACCTGCTGGATTGCCAGGGCGCAGTTCACCGCGTCCACGGCACTGCTGAAGCAGGAAAGGGTGCCGTCACCGATCTCCTTGAGCCACTCACCGCGGAACTGTTCGATGATTGGTTTGAGGAGGCCCCGGTTTCTCTGGAGGAGTTGGAGGGCTTTAGATTCGTCTTCCCCCATCAGGGTGGTGTAACCTGCGATATCGGTGAACATGATGGCGGCAAGTTTGCGCATGGTGCCCTCTTAGACGAGTATGTTATAGAATTTCAATCGGTAATATCGGCTGCGGCAAATAGAAATGCAAGCGAATTAACGGGACAGGCTAGCGCAATCACTTTCTGTTGAAATTAGTCGTGATCCATTGGCTGGACCGTATCCTTCTGGATGTAGCCCAACATGCGAGCCGGTTATGTGGAGGCCGGGGGAGGCCTTAGGCAATCGCTCTGTCCTGTCGCTGCGAGTCCGTCAGCGGCCGGACGTGGTAGCCTCGCATGCATGTGGCCAAGATGGCGGGTACGCCCAGGTCCCATAGAGACAAGCATCCAGCCCCGCCGCCCCGCCGCTTGGCGGGACTGGTCCCGCAGGAAGCGGGGCTGGCGGGATTCCATCGAGTATCCAGTCACCAATCCGTCTACGCTGCGCTACGCCGGACAAGTCACCAATGACAGATGACCAATGACCAATGACCAGTCACCAATCCGTCTACGCTGCGCTACGCCGGACAAGTCACCAATGACAGATGACCAATGACCAATGGCCAGTCACCAATCACCTATGACCAGGAACTTGGCATTTGGGGCTTGGGACTAGATTCTGGATGCTGGATACTGGATACTGGATTGGAACAAACCACGGACGACTGACAACGGACCACTGGCGGCTGAAACTAGAAACTAGAAACTTGGAACTAAGAACTCGAAACTAGAAACCAGTAACTCGGAAACCGTAACTTATTTCTTCCCCGTCAGCCACACCCGCAGCAGCCGGCTGGCCTCTTCCGGGTTCTCTTCGACGAACTTGAGGATTTCTTTCATCATCTGGTCCTGAGTTTCCAGTCTGGCCCGGGCCTCGGGGGAGAGCTTGGACAGGTAGCTGTCCGAGGTCACCTCAACCGTCCCACGCACCACCGTGCGGGGAGTGGGTGGGGGTGTCCCGCGCTGAGGAGCAGTTGGTGCCCTTACCGTTTTGGGCCTGAAAGGCTTTACCTGCTTCTTGCTGCGCTTCGACATGATTATATAGTTAAGGTAGTTGGCCGCCGGGGGAATGTCAAGCCATGATCTCCGGCGCGGCACAGCGTGGAAGGAGGGCCGGAGGTGTTATCGGCCTGCCGAGCATCCACAACACTACCCGCATAGGAGGCCCCTGATTGTGTTAACTCGGCCCGGTTCATCCTTTCATACCGGCAGGTACGATTTTATATTCCGGCTTGGATACTATAGATAGAACGGGCAGCACTAACCCGGAAAGGAGACCTCAATATGATTACCTGCTTCATGTTCGGGAAGTATACCACCGAATCTTTGAAGGAGATCGCCGCGGATCGCACTATGAAGGCCGTTATTCTCATCGAGGAACTGGGTGGGAAGGTCACCTCCATGTATGCGCTGCTGGGGGAACAGGACCTGGTCTTTATCGTTGATTTCCCCGGCATCAACCAGGCCATCAAAGCCTCGGTTGCCCTGAGCAACCTGACCGGCATCCCCTTTACCACCTCCCCGGCGGTAACCGTGGAGGAGTTCGATGCCATGATGGCCGAGCTGTAAGCCGGGCCGATCCGGCAATGAAGGTACATCCCGCCCTGCCGGATGCATGCCCGACGAACTGATACCGGCCCTGTTGTTATGCTTATAGAGCTTATTGCATCCTGTAGAAAGATAGTCCTATTGCAAACGGCTGTAGGGGCGTATTGCAGCCTGTCCGGCCTGTCCGGCGGTTCCGGCCAGACGGGTACGCCCTTACAGGAGGACATTACATTAGCAGGAATCAATAGTTCCCCAGCCAGCCGTCCCTGCTAGCCCATGCCCCTCACCCAACGCGCATTCAAAGACCTCCGTGCCCTCTGGCTGAAGAAGCACCGCTTGGCGCAGGGCCGCTGCCTGGTGGAAGGCGCACGGCTGGCAGCGGAGGCCCTTCGTTCCCCCACTGACGTGCGGCAGGTATTGACGACAGCCGTGTTTGCCCGGTCGGAGGCCTGGCCGGCCGTTGAAGCGCTCGTGCAATCAAGGGGACTGGAGCCGGTCTCCCTCACCGGCACCCAGGCCGAGCAGCTGGCCGACACCCGGCACCCCCAGGGGATTTTCGCCGTGGTCGGGCTGCCCGCTGAGCCGCCCCGGCCCGAGCAGCTGTATCGGCCGCCAATCCTCATCCTGGATGATATCGCCGACCCGGGCAACCTGGGCACTCTCCTGCGTACCGCCGACTGGTTTGGTATCCCTGCCGTATGGGTGAGCCAGGAGAGCGCCGAGATCTACAACCCCAAGGTGCTCCGGGGCGGCATGGGCGCCCATTTCCACCTTCCCGGCCTCTGGCAGGGCGACCTGGCGGCCTGTGCTGAACAGCTCGCGGCCAAGGGCATTACTCTTCTGGGGGCGGGCCTGGACGGCCGGCCCCTGGATCAGGTCGAACCGCCGGGCAAGTCCTGGGCGCTGGTCGTCGGCAGCGAGGCCCGCGGCCTGGGCACCTTCTGGCGGGAGCGCCTGGATGAAGTCGTTACCATCCCCGGCCCGGGTCAGGCCGAAAGCCTCAACGCGGCGGTGGCGGCGGGGATTATCCTGCATTACCTTCAGTATTCCAGCGGTCCTGCTGCGGACAAGCGTGGTCCAATGGCAACTGGTCGCCCGTGAAGTCGTATTAGCCTGGAAGCGAACCATAGCCGCGCTGCCCCTATGAAACAACGTCTCGCCTCCCTCGACGCCTTCCGGGGGTTGACTATCGCCGGCATGATCCTGGTGAACAACCCCGGCGACTGGTCCCGCATCTACCGGCCCCTGCTCCACGCCGAGTGGCACGGCTGGACACCCACCGACTGGATCTTTCCCTTTTTCCTGTTCATCATGGGAGTGGCTATGGCCCTCTCCTTCAGGCGGCGTGTGGAGGGCGGGGCAGCCAAAGCGGCGTTATGGGCCAAGGTCCTGCGGCGCACGGCCATCCTGTTCGGCCTGGGACTTATCCTCAGCGGCTGGCCCCGGTTCGACCTGGCCGGGATCCGCATTATGGGGGTCCTCCAGCGGATTTCCATCTGCTACCTGATCGTGTGCGCCACGATCCTTATCCTGCCCCGACAACGCCATCAGTGGCTGGTGATGGCCGCGCTGATTGCCGTTTACCTGGCAGTCATGTACGGCCTGAATGTACCGGGATATGGCCGGGGGGTCCTGACGCCCGAAGGGCATGCCGGCGGCTACATTGACCGCCTGATCCTGGGGCAGCGGCACCTCTGGCGTGGCGGGTCCTTCGATCCCGAGGGGCTGGTGACGACCCTGCCCGCTATCCTGACAGCTTTCCTGGGGTTGCAGTTCGGGCGGGTGCTGCTGGCCCGGGAGAGCCACCATGACCGGCTGCGCCACTGGCTGATCTGGTCGGGAGTGCTGATTGCTGCCGGTCTTATCGCCAACCTGCTGATCCCCATCAACAAGCAGCTGTGGACGCCCAGCTATGCCCTGTTCATGGCCGGCCTGGGCGGGCTGTTCCTGGCGGCCTGCTACTGGCTTATGGACGTGCGGGGGTGGCGCAGGTGGTTCGCGCCCTTCGTCATGCTTGGTATGAATCCCCTGATCATCTTCTGGCTGTCGGGAGTCCTGGTCCGCAGCATGATCCTGATCAAGGTAGGCGGCGGGGACGGGCAGACCTCCCTCTGGCGGTGGCTCTACCTGGAGGGCCTTGCTTTCTGGCTGCCGGATTATCCCGCCTCCCTGGCCTTTGCCCTGGCAAACGTGGCCTTCTGGCTGCTGGTGGCCTGGGGGCTGTACCGGCGGCGGTGGTTTGTGAGAGTTTAGGGGTATTCCGCGAGTGGTGTTTCGATTCCTATGCCCGTTTGTTCTTTTAGTGTTGAGATTCACCAGGCGGGCAATCTAAATTCCCGCTGTAAAATCATTCCTTGCTTACAACTTAAAATTGGGGGAGTTATCCTATGCGAAATAGACCTGACTCGTGGCGGTGGTTGGCATTGGCCGTCATCGCTTTGACCCTGTTTTCATCCTGCAGTTTCCTGATGAAAGCGCGCGTCCTTTCCGTGAACGTGAAGGTGGTTGACGAGAACGACGCGCCTATTAAGGGTGCCCTGGTGGAGGTCACCAATGGCCAGAAGGCGACCACCGGCGACGATGGTCTGGCCACATTGAAGTTCGCCGGTCTCGGTGTACACATGATCACCGTCATGGCCCAGGACCGGGCGCCGGCTACCCTGTCGGTGACCATGCCCCTGGACATAGGCAAAACCCTCACCGCCCGCTTGGGAACGCCGGTTGACATGAGCGTCTCGATCAACGTCAATATTGCGGGCAACCTCGCCGGCATGATGATGGCGAACATCTACCCGGTGCTTTTCCAGTCCATGTTCACCGCCTACGGCTACAACCTCGAGCTGGTGCCCTACCAGACGGGTGAATGGACCGACTGGAATTTCCGTGGGGGAGATGATGAAGAACCCGCGGTAATGAAAAAGGCATTCCTGGCCAAACTGGACAATCAGCAGGAGTGGTGGCAGATGCGGCTCTATGGTGAGGATCAGAATGAGGCCGTAATTGTGGAAGTTCTCTTCAGCAAGGAGCGTGGGTCACTGCGGCGCATGCGCCAGAAAACCGGCGATGAAGCCCCCCAGGAGGTACCCGTTACCGAGGGCTGGTACACCCCACCCGTGAACCTGACACCCGAGTCCATCGAAGGGGCCGTGACCCAAAAGGATGTGAGTGTAACCGTTCCCGCGGGCTCTTTCAAGGCCGACCTGCTGGAGTTTGCCGCTATGGGCACCGGCACCATCCGCCTGTGGCGGTCCGTGGGTGTACCCGGTGGTGTAGTTCGCGTCCAGCTGGTGGACCCCGGCGGCGAGACCGTCTGGATCAGCGAGCTGAAAGCCCACGGCACGGGCGCTAAGACCGCATTGAACTCGTACTAGGCCGACCAAGCCCTGGCTTTTGCATAGAGCCGAAGCTTGCCCGGCGGTCAGATAGGCCGGTGCTTTCGCAAGGAAGCGCCGGCTTTTTTCATTTGACATTAAGTACGCGAAATAGAACGCCCCCCACCAAAATAGTAGCGGGGGGCGTCCAGTTCGGATATACAGAAGTGGCCAGCTACAGATTGAGCTTTGCAAGAACCCCTTTTACGTGGTCGGCGGACTTCTTCAGGGCCGCCTGCTCGTCGTCGGTGATCTTCAGCTCGATGATCTTCTCCAGCCCGTTCTCGCCGAGGATGCAGGGCACCCCAATGAAGATCCCTTCCACGCCGAACTCGCCGTTCAGCAGGACGGAGCATGGCAGGAGCCGCCGCTGATTCTTGAGGATGGACTCCACCATCTCGGCCACACCGGCGGCGGGAGCGTAGTAGGCGGAGCCGGTCTTCAGGTAGTTGACGATCTCGATGCCGCCCTTACGAGTGCGCTCTACGATCTCCTCGATGCGTTTGGTGTCGATGAGCTCGCTGATGGGAATCCCGGCGACGGTAGTGTAGCGCACCAGCGGCACCATGGAGTCGCCGTGGCCGCCCAGCACCAGGGCCTGGACATCCCGCACGGAAACGTTCAGCTCCAGGGCGATGAAGGAGCGGAAACGGGTCGAGTCCAGGATGCCGGCCATGCCGATTACCTTATTGGCGGGCAGTCCGCTCTTGGCGAAGGCTACGCTGCACATGACGTCCAGGGGGTTGGTCACCACGATGAGTATGGTGTCTGGAGAGTGGGCCATCACCTGCTCGGTGGCGCCGCCCACGATATTGTTGTTTGCCATGAGGAGGTCATCGCGGCTCATGCCCGGTGT
>CAZQOY010000034.1:14650-16485 GCA_964595095.1 uncultured bacterium
GGTGTGCGGGGCTGGCCGGCGGTAATCACGGTGATGTGGGAACCGGCGGTGTCCTTGTAGTCATTCGTGCCGATGAGTCTGGTATCCGATCCCAGGACCGGAGACGATTCGTGCATATCCAGGGCTTTGCCCTGCGGTATACCTTCGAGGATGTCGATGAGGACAACTTCCTCACCCAGTTGATGCTGGACCAGACGCTGGGCGGTGGTGGCGCCGACGTGTCCGGCACCTACGACAGTGATTTTCATGGGGAGCTCCTTTTTTGGATTATAAAAAACCCCGCAGGCCAGGGGGGATGGGGATCGATGGGAAGTCTGCGGGGCATGATTATAGGTCTAGTGTATTCAATTGGGCGGGTAAACGGAGACTTGTTTTTTTGCTCGCCCTTTAGGTTCGAATTTAACAACGCCGTCTATTTTTGAGAAGAGGGTATCGTCGCCCCCTAACCCTACATTTCGCCCGGGGTGGAATCTGGTTCCCCGCTGCTTGACCAGGATGGACCCGGCGGTCACCAACTGGCCGTCAAAGCGCTTGACCCCCAGGCGTTTGCTGTGACTGTCGCGTCCATTTTTTGAGCTGCCTACGCCTTTTTTATGTGCCATGGTAATTAGTTCCTGGTTTCTAGTTTCTGGTTTCTAGTTTCAAGTTCCTGGTGCCTGGTTCCAAGTTCCGAGCTTGCCCGGCCCTGGCCGTAGCCGGCACGGGGAGGCCGTAGGCGATAGCCGTAGACGGGTTTCGATTTAAAAGTCTAAAGTATCCAGCCACTAGCCACCAGCCTTCTTTTTTACCGCTGATTTGGAGGCCGGACCTTTCGTAGTGCCGGCTGATTTCTTGGTCGTGGCGGCCTTTTTGGGCGCTGCTGTTTTACCGGCTGTGGAAGGCTTTTTTGGCGCAGCTGATTTTTCGGCGGCTTCGCCAGTAGTCTCTACAGTGGCTTCGGTCGGTCTTTCCCCGGCTTTGACGGGAGGCTTGGACTCACCCAGGTTAATATCGTTAATGCGCAGCATGCTGTATCCCTGCCGGTGACCGGCTTTTTTCCGATAGCCCTTCCGGCGGCGGAATTTAAAAACAAAAATTTTACGGTCGCGGCCGTGTCCGATAATAGTGGCATCGATCGAGGCACTGGCTATCGTAGGATCGCCGAAGTGCGTGGCACTGCCGTCATTCAGCAGGAGGACCCGCTTCAGCTGTACGTTGTGGCCGGCCTCTCCTCCGGTATGGGGGACCTTGAGCTCCTGTCCCGCCGTTACCCGGAACTGCTTCCCGGCGATTTCCACGACGGCGTATCCGGTTTTCATTTTTTTATTCATCTGCAACTTGTTATTCTTCGCTAAATATTCCTGCTTAGAAAAGCCTGCTAGCTTAGGCGAATCTGAATAGAATAGTCAAGCTCTAGATGTCCCAGGAGTTCCCCCGAAATAATCAAGTGAAACTAAGGAACTCTCTTAGGGTTCTCTTCGGGTTGTAGAGAGTAGAGTATTTCTGACTTATGCAACTTCAGTTATAAAACCGCTGACGCGGCTATAACATGCTTTATCCATCAATAAACCCAGGACTTTCCCGTCCCAGAGGGATCCCTCCGGGAAAGGGATGCCTATGGCAAAGTCGTGGGCTAGCCATTGCCAATCCCCGTATCGCTCAGTCCATCAGCCGACGGATCAACGGTTTAACGAAGTACAATATCTATTTTCGGGGGAAGTCCTGCCAGATGTCCAGCGGGAGTTTCCCCGGAATAACTTAAGTAAATTAGGGACGCGCACATGCTTTGGCAAATTTTCTTCTAATCAGCTTGTCCGGTCTGGAGAGGAAGCTTAAACTTTTATTGCTGAAGCTAT
>CAZQOY010000035.1:0-340 GCA_964595095.1 uncultured bacterium
GCAACAGCAGTGCCGCCGCGACGATCTTTATGGCTGCGCCGGGCAGGAAGGGATACAAGCCCGCAGCGAGCACGTTCTCGGTCCCGGTGAACACCGCCAGCCAGGCCAATCCCGCCGCGTAGATGGCCGCCGTCCCCAGCAGCATAGCCGCCAGGGTGGTCGCGATCCGGCGATCCCAGCCCCGCTCGGCCAGCAGTCCGGTCAGGGCGGCACCGGCCACAAAGCCCAGCAGGTAGCCGCCGGTTGGCCCCAGCAGATAAGCCACGCCGGCCCCGCCCGCAGCGAACACCGGCAGCCCGGCCACCCCCTGGGCCAGGTACAGCAGCATACTGACACCCCC
>CAZQOY010000035.1:350-1748 GCA_964595095.1 uncultured bacterium
CACCGGGCTGAAGGGCAGGGGAAAGGCAACCCGGGCGCTGAGGGCCACCAGCAGGGAGCCTCCCACCACCAGGGCCAAGTCATACAGCCAGGCCAGGCGCCGGGCCTGGGGCCGCAGGATGTCGGCATAGGTGGCGCAAACCATAAATGTCTCCTTTTCAGATCATCCGGCCAAGCGGGCTTTGGACGGGATAAAATTATCGGCACTGCCCTGATTTAATTGCAGCAGTGAATTTAGGCCGTTCGTCGGCGGTTGCCAAATAACTCCCATGCACGTGCAGTCAATCCAATGCTAGGGCGCAATCCCCAGCTGACGGTGGCGCTCCAGATACTTCTCGTACAGCGTCTTGTGCCGACTCCCCAGGTCTACTTTTCGGCCCTGGATGAAAAGCAGCTCCACCTGGCTGCGGATATCCAGGGGGTCGCCGCTGGTAACCATCAGCGTGGCGTCCTTGCCCGGCTCCAGGGAACCGACCTGGTGATCGATGCCCAGAATCCGGGCCGGGTAAAGGGTGATGGCCTTGAGGGCCTCATCCACGGGCAGGCCGAAGGCCGCCGCAGTGCCGGCCTCAAATGGAAGGTTCCTCACATTATAATCGGAGTTGGTAGGAGAAAGGCAGAACAATACCCCTGCCGCCCGCAGTGTCTCCGGTAGGGCTAAGGGTGTGTCGTAGGCTTCCCACCGCCGGGCGGGAGTCGTATGTACGCCATCTAGAATAACGGGGATGCCATTCTCCTTTAACAGGTCGGTAACCATCCAGCTGTCCTGGCCACCGACCAGGACCATCCGGTAACCGCGGCGCTTGATCCAGTTCACCGCAGAGGCAATCTGGCTCACGTGATCTGCCCGGATAAAGAGGGGTATCCGCCCCTCCAGTACCGGCTCGAGGCTCTCCCAGCGCAGGTCGGTCTTGAGTTCGGCACCCCCGGCATCCCTGGCCCGGTGGTAGGCCTCCGCCTCGTCAAAGGTCTCATCCAGCCGCTTCAGGTTCCGCTGAATTTCCTGCTCCTGGTCCGCCCTGGACATAGTAGTCAAGGGCCGCTCAATGGGCACCATGTTCGGCCAGCTGAGCCACACACCAACGCCACTCTCAAGCGTGGCATCCTCCCATGTCCAGCCGTCGAGCAGCATAACAGAGCTGGTGCCCGACAACAGCCCCCCTTGAGGGGTAACGTGGGCCATGGCGATACCATTGGCCCGGGCAACGGGGATGTGCTCCGAATCAGGGTTATAGGCCCGCTCCACCCGGACGTTGGGGTTGATTTCTCCTGACTCCGAATAGTCGCGGGTGGCGTTTACCGCACCTACTTCGGTCAGCCCGATAACAGATTGAGCGGCGATGAAGCCGGGATAGACGTGTTTGCCGGTGATGTCTATCTCCTCAGCACCCTGGGGAAT
>CAZQOY010000035.1:1758-16218 GCA_964595095.1 uncultured bacterium
CTGGGGAATGTCTACCTGCGGGCCCACCTGCACTAGCTTGCCATCGACAAAAAGGACCTGCCCGTTGGGGATCGCCGGGCCGCTCACGGGATGTATGGTCCCCCCCACCAGGACGATGGGCCGCTCCTGCTTGGGGCCGGGCACCTGGTCCGAACCCTGGAGTACATTTGAAAAGATGAACAACAATACAAGAACTATTGGATGGACCTTCATTGCTGCACCTCCTTTCTCAAGTCCCCGAGGTAGTCGAAATCACTGTTCTGCTCGCCGTCTAAATGGATAATTGAGGGACGACCACCACCTCGTTTGCCCTGGGCTCCTCCTCCATTCGAGACAGCCGACAGGGCCTTCTGGATCAGTTGGGCCCGCTCCGCCTGCTGCTGCTTGCGCATGACCAGGTCCGCCGCTATATCAAAGTATTTACATCCGTCAATCCAGGTCTGTTCGCAACGGGTGTAGGTAGAGAGGGGATGGCCACTCCAGATGACAAAATTCCCGTCCTTGCCGGGTTCCAGGGAGCCGACGTAGCGGTCCACCTTGAGATTGATGGCTGGGTTGATGGTCACCAGCTTCAGGGCCTCTTCCTCGGAAAGCCCGCCATATTTCACCGCTTTGGCTGCTTCAGTGTTCAGGCGCCGGGCCTGCTCACCATTCCTTGTATCGTCTGAATGATGGGATACAACCACCCCTGCCTGCGTCAGGAGAGCGCTGTTGTAGGGGATCGCGTCGTAGACCTCGAACTTGTAGGCCCACCAGTCAGATAAACAGGAGGCTCCGGCACCGTGGCGGGCGATTTCCGGGGCCACCTTGTAGCCCTCCAGAACGTGGTGGAAGACGCCAGTGGTGAAGCCGAAGTCATCGGCGATACGTATGAAGTTGAGGATTTCGTCCTGGCGGTAGCTGTGGGTGTGCACGATCCGTTTTCCTTCCAGGACCTCTACCAAGGCCTCCATCTCCAGGTTCCGGCGCGGCGGGATGCGGGTCGTCCGGAGGGTCCGGGAGGCGTTGTAGGTCTCCCATTCCCGCTGGTAGTCCCGGGCGGCACGCAAGGCATCCCGTATAATCTGGTCAACCCCCATGCGGGATGTCGGGTAACGGACGGTGGTCACATTACTCACATTGCTCCGCTTAACATTTTCGCCCAGGGCGAACTTGATTCCCTGGGGAGCCCGTTGGTCGATCAGCTCCAGGGGGGTCGCGCCCCAGCGAAGCTTGATCACCGAGTTTTGCCCGCCGATGGGATTGGCCGAGCCGTGGAGCTGGTTGATCATAGTCAGCCCGCCAGCCAGATCCCGGTAAATGGCGATATCGTCACTGTCGATGACGTCCCGGGTGCGCACATCCGCCGTAATGGCCTGGCTCCCCTCGTTGATAGATGACAGGGCGGTGTGGCTGTGGTCGTCGATTATACCTGGGGTCACGTGCCTACCGGTAGCGTCAATTTCCACCAGGGATTTCCGCGCCCGGCGGGGAACGGTCAGGCTGCGCCCCACCGCGCTGATTTTGCCCCGCTCAATGAGCAGGTCGCCCCCCTTGATGATCCCCTCCCGGCCCGAGGTCCAGATGGTCGCATTGCGCACCAGAATATTGGCCTGCTGTTCCGGCGGTTCCGGGCGGCCGAAAGCACCTTCAGGGTAGAGCGGCTGCAACCGGCTGGCTTCTTCCGGTGTCTTTTTCTCTGCCTCCTCGTCTTGTGTGTCGGTATACGCGGAGGATCGCGTCGCCGACCAGGTGAAACTGCTGCCATCGGTCCTGATGCCGGTCCCGGTCGCCGCGTTTCCCAGGATATTCCCCGAGAACCGCCAAATACCTTCCCGCCCGATACTGTCAGCGGGTATCGTCCAACTCACAAATGACCCCCTGAGCTTGAGTTCGTTCAGGGACACGCTTGTTTTATTCCATTCCAGACGCCCTCCAGGTGAACCGACCTTTCCCTCCACATGGAGTGAGTAGCTGACACTGGTCTCGCCCTCAATTGGGAAACTGAGCTCCCACTCGCCGCGAAAATCCTCCACCGGCTCAGGCTCCAGCTGGTATTCCTTCCCGGCAATCCAGACAGCCATCACCCGTGACTCCCCGGAAAAGTAGTCGCTATCGGTAACTACCAGGTTGGCCACATAGCCTTTGGCAATTTTCCCATAAGAAGCACTCAGCCCCAGGTACTCCGCCGGGATGGTAGTGAGCGCTGCCAGGGCTTGCTTTGCGTCAAAGCCCCGCTCCACCGACCGGGCCAGAGAGGCCTTGAACCGGCTTCGGTCCTGCAGCTTGCCACTGGTGAGCGCAAAGGGAATTCCGGCCCGATGAAGGCGCTGGGGATTATCAGGGGCCTGGTCCCAGTGGCGCAGGACCTCCAGGGAAACCTGGAGCTCGTCTTCCAGGGTCGCTACTTTCGGCGTTTCCGGGAAATTCACGGGGATGATGAAGAAAGCGTTGAGCTTCTTCAGAGCCTTCAGGCGGCGGTATTCATAGCCGTTACCCGCCACCCATAACGGCAGGCCGAACTCAGCGGCGATTTCCCCCGCCCGCAGGCTGGCCAGCTCATCATCCGTCGTAAAGAGGAAGGGCTTGTTCTCCGCTATAGTTTGGGCCAGAGCCGCCAGGTCATCATTCACTTCGGGGCGCTCGTTGAATTGAGGATAGCGCCGGTAAATATCCCAGGCCCGGGCATACCACTGGGCATCGAGAATGGTCTGGCGGATAAGGGCGATGGAACCCATGAGGGATCTGGGATATCCCCTGTCACGCCGGCCGCTGTACTCGAATGCGAGAGTCTGGGCAATATTTTCGCTCAGGGACGCCTCAGGTCCCCAGTCAGTGAGCTGGATCACCGCCGTCGGGCCGCAGAAGATCCCCCCGGCCGGTACCAGGTGGACCGTTGTAAAACCCAGCTTCCGGAGACCCGCAAGATCGCTGCTGTCGGGTTTCAGACCGGAGAATACCGACTGCGAAGGGCGAACACGCTCACTCCAATGGCTGGTAATGCCGCTTTCCGCCCTCGGAGGGGCAGTATCGGTGCCCCTGCCTCTCCTGGCAGGAGCAACTTCCCAATAGGGCTCGATAAAGCCCGGGTAGATGTTCTTGCCCTCCAGGGATATCACCGTGGCGTCAGCCGGGATGTTTACCTGGCGACCAGCGGCCTCAATCAAGCCGTCCCGGAGAAGGACGGTGCCGCCCTTGACCACCTTCCCCGGCTCCAGGTGGATTGCAGCGTTGGTCAGGGCATAAACGCGGGGGGTATATTGATGCAGTCCATCCACTGGCCGTACCTGCCCGGCAAGGCCCGCCGCCAGTACGAGCATTAAGACAATCGAAATGTCGCAAGCCTGAAGCATGCCCCCGGGGAAAAACACCTCAGACCGTCGGGAAACAGGTCTTGCCATGATTGATGAAACCCCCTGTAATCTTAAGTTATTTTACTCCTGGATGAATTTCAGATCTGAATGTAATACCATTTTCGGCCAGTACCATCAGACATGCATTGGTTTTTTTTAAGATCACCACCAGAATTTTTCGCTGGACGAACCTCGGGCGCTGACCTAAATTAATTCACTGAACCTGATATAAGTTCTGAAACAATGGAGCAGCTTACATTCAACATCAGCGAAAAGTCCCGTACCCGCATCATCGCCTCCTCTCCGTTGGGGTTCCAGATTGAACTTATGGAATACGTCGGGGGTGAGGACGTGCCCGCTCTGGTAGAAGTTTCCGAATCGCTGGCCAGCGAGTACGGAGACCCTGCCCGGCTTACCAAAACCACTATTCGGAAATATTTCAATTATCCCAAAACCCTACCTTTCGTGGCCCGGTATCATGGGGAAATCGTTGGCTATATCATCGGTGTCCCGCTGGAATACTTCGCCCGCGATCCCTGGGCCAAGTTCGATCAGAACCTGGGATTGAGCAACACCCTCTATACCTATGCTTACGTCATCCTGGACCGTCATCGCGGCAACGGATTCGCCCGGACCCTGAAACGGGTCTACCTGAACTGGGCCCGGAAACATAACTACCGGTACGTCACCGGCCATGTACTGGAAGGCATCGCACGCAGGTTTTCCCCGGATACGGTAATCGTGAAGCGCTTTCCCAACTGGCACGGCTCCGGACGGACCTTCGAGTATTACCGCCGTCCCATCCGCAATTCAGCCGCTGGCCGGAACTTCTAGCCTGCCTCCTTACAACACTGCCGCCGGACAGCAGTTAAAACGGCTCCACTAAGTCATTGGGGACTAACTGCCCGTCCCGGTTATAATGGGGAAAAAACAGAAGCGGTTGATGCCCGAAAGCTTCCCTGGGCTAGCCCAACACCCGGATCAGTACGGGCAGCAGCTGGAAGAAAGCCTCCTGCTCTTTCATCATCTCCAGGTTTGCTTCAACGCTTATGGTCTTTTTTATCGGATTGGATGGGTTCTTCTGCAGCAGTTCAAGGGCATCGGGCGTGATGTCCTTGTGTCGGGCTATTTTCTTATAGTGCTTGTCTTCCAGGGCGATATAAGCATAAAAGTAGTCAATCCCCCAGCGGATGCTGAAGATGGGGGCTTTGCCCGAATAAAAGCGAATAAACCAGATTTTTTCCAATTCGCTCCACACGAATCTGGCATCCAGCTTCATACCAATCAGTTCCTCGTAGAGGACGTCAAAGCGCCGGTAGCGGCCTAAACCCAGGAAATCCTCCAAATCCTCTTTAGTGGGGGGCCTGTTAGGATTGTGCATAGGATCGATAGGCATGATGAATCGTCCTCCTTACCCGTGAGTAGTATTACTTGGCACCAAACAGGGCGTCGATGTCGGTCTGGGAAATCGCAGCGTCTTGCCGGACAGTATCGGTGGTATCAATTGCCGCTTCCTCTTTAGCCTCCTGAGCATAGCTCTCAACGATGTTCTTCACTAACTCATTTTTCTCACCGATACTCTGCAATGATATAAACAATTTCTCCATCCGTACCTGGATCGCTTCTACTATCTGCACCGCCTGGCGGAGATGTTGGGAAGTGATATCCTGGAACTGGAGCACAATACTGATCTCCACCACTTTACCGGCCAGATTCCGGAGAGCCTCTTTCGTATCACCGTCAGGCTGATCGGCGATCAGCTTGTCCAATTCCACGGTGATATGTTCCACGTTATCCATAATCGTGTGCGTGGCGTCTTCCGCCATCATGTCGGCACTGGTTATGTTGTCAGACGCCGCCGGCATGGACGCAGTTGTGTTTTTCAGCGATTGGCCGGCCTTCGCCAGTATAGGCATCAGATCGCTGAGGAAGGCAAACAGCTCTTCCAGAAAGGGCACAATTTCACCGCCGAATTCAAACAGGGATTCAATTTCCTTCAACGTCTTGAGAACCGGTCCCTGCTTCTTCTTGGCCATAATCCTATTCCTCCCGTGGGGGTCAGCGTATAACTGACTTGAGTTTCTCTTGCAGGACTTCCGGCGTGAACGGCTTGACGATATAGCCATTAACGCCCAGCTTCATGGCCGTCATTACGTCGTCCTTCATCCCCCGGGTCGTTATCATGATAATGGGTACCTCGGCGTACGGTGGCATCTCTCGGAGCGTCTTGACCAGCTCGGCGCCGTTCATCTCCGGCATATTCCAGTCGGTCACAACGAGATCGATCGCTCTTCCTTCCACCTTTTCCAAAGCGTCAACTCCGTTCTCGGCCTCGATTATCTCTTCGAAACCGACCTGCCTCAGGGAATTCGCTATGATCCGCCGCATGGTGGGAGAATCTTCAACGAAGAGGATTGTTTTCGATTCTTTAGCCATAGAACAAATCCTTACTGGACTAGTTGCTGAATCACATTGGGCATATCAGCGGCATCGGCAATCATATCAGCGATGCCGGCATCCACGGCCGCCTTGGGCATGCCATACACAACACACGACTCTTCGTTTTGAGCCACGATGGTACCACCCCTGGTATTTACTTCCTTGAGGCCAAGCAGGCCGTCCTGGCCCATGCCCGTGAGAATGACGCCCAAGGTCTGGGATCCGAATGTCTTCACGGTCGAAGAGAATAACACATCGACCGAGGGGAAATACAGCAAGTCGTCCGGCTTGGTGGTAAGGTTCACCACCACCTGGATTTTCTGCCGCTCCACAACCATATGCTTCCCGCCCCGCCCGATGAGGGCCACCCCCTTTCTTACGCGATCTCCCGGTTCCGCTTCCTTCACCTCCAGAGACGATGTTCTATTAATACGGTCGGCAAAGGGTTTGGTAAACGCTTCCGGCATGTGCTGGGCCACGACAACACCGACAGGGAAATCAGCCGGTAGCTGTTCCAGAATGTACTGCACTACCGGCGGCCCTCCGGTGGAAACACCGATAGCCACCACACTGTGCTTCCTGCCTGCGAGCCGCTCCGGGATAGATGGCCCCTTACGCTCCGAAACTTCATCCAGGGATTTTTGACGCTCCCGCCGACGCTCCAGGGCTTCCATAAAGGCCCGCTTCTGCGTGGGCCGCTGCCGGACAATACTTTTGACCTTCTGGATGAGATCATCTTTGATTTTTGTGATATCCAGGGCCACGAATGACTGGGTCTTCGGGATAAAATCCATAGCCCCCTTATCCAGAGCCTCCAGGGTTACAGCGGCCCCTTCCGTAGTAAAGGAGCTGACCACCAGCACCGGCGTGGGCATCTCCCGCATGATAATATCCAGTGCCTCCAGACCGTTCATCCGGGGCATCTCGATATCCATCGTGACACAGTCCGGCCTGAACTTTTTCACCATCTCGACGCCTTCCATGCCGTCACGCGCCAAGCCTACTGCCTTGATCTCCGGGTCAGACTCCAGCATGATTTGCAGGGCCTTCCGCATGAACGCGGAATCATCAACAATAACGACATTTATCAATTCTTTAACCCGCTCCCATCTGGTAGATCAGTTCCGGCACATCCAGGATGAGGGTGATCAGCCCGTCACCACCGATAGTGCCGCCGGCAATCCCGGGAATCCGGCCCAGAGCCTGACCCAGTGGCTTGATGACTGCTTCCTCCTGCCCCCGCAGGCCGGTAACCACCAAGGCGTATCGGAACTCGGCCACCGAAACCACCACGGCATACTGATCCTGCTCTCCGCCTTCCTCCCGGCCCGGTACCCGAAACCATTCGTCGAGGAACAGGGTATGCACTACCGAATCACGGAATCGGATTACCCACTTGTCCTCTATCCTGGTTAAATCGGACTCGGTCAGCTTGACGGTTTCAACGATGTTGACGAAGGGGATTATGTAATTCTCATCCCAGATATTCACCTTGAGGCCGGTGACGATAGCCAGGGTCAACGGGAGTTTGATAGCGACCCGCGTCCCGGCCCCGATCTTCGTATCTATGTCAATAGCGCCGTTCAGCTTGCTGACATTAGTATGCACAACGTCCATCCCAACACCCCGACCGGAAACATCGGTCACCTTTTCGGCGGTGGAGAAACCGGGGCGGAAAATCAGGTTCAATTTCTCCCGGTATGACATGGACTCGGCTTCTGCAGGAGTGATTACCGCCTTTTCCAGGGCTTTCTCGACCAGTTTCTCGGCATCCATACCGCCACCATCATCCTCCACTTCGATGATGATATGGTTACCTTCATGGGAAGCCCGCAGGATTACCGTCCCCTGCTCCGGTTTGCCGGCGGCCTTGCGTAACTCCGGCGTTTCGATGCCGTGATCCACGGAGTTGCGCACCAGGTGCAGCAGGGGATCGCTGATGGCCTCGATCACCGAGCGGTCCAGCTCCGTGTCCTCGCCCACCATCACCAACTCCACACTCTTACCTCGCTCATGAGACAGGTCACGCACAACCCTCGGATACTTCCGAAACACATTACTGATCGGAAGCATCCGTATCTGCATGACCGCTTCCTGGATCTCCGTGGTAATCCGTCCCAGAGAATTGGACACCTGGTCCAGGTTATCCAGGGCGGCGTCGCCGGTCCTGACCGTCTTCAGGTTGGTATAGGCCTGCCCCAGCTGGTTACGGGAAAGCACCAACTCCCCGGCCAGGTTCATCAGGTTCTCCAGCCGTTCCATATCCACTCTGATGGTCTCGACCGGCTTTGGCGGCTTGCCATCCTTGGGCGGGGCCTTAGCCGGCTTCTCGGCAGCCGGTTCGGCGACTACTTCGGGCTCGGGAGCCTTCTCTTCCTCCAGGGCCAGCTCACCATCTTCAGCCGGTTCGCCATCGGTAACCGGTTCTACTTCAGCCGGGGCCGGATGCCCGTTATCGCCAATGGTGACCGCCTCCGCCTCCGTCGCCGGAGCTTCCACCTCGGCCTCCTGCTCGCCATTGGTAGCCGATTCCTCTACCGCTTCAGCGGGCGCTTCGGCCGGGGGAGCCGGCTCGGCCGCACCGTTGCGAACTGCTTCTAATTGTTGCAGCAGGGGATCAATCTCGTATTCCTTCTCCACCCGCTCTTTTACGTCATCGATGAAACTGCTGAACCAGTCCACCGTCTTCAGGAGAACATCAATAATGGCGCTGCTGGGCTCTATTTCATTGTTACGCAGCTTATTCAACAGGTCTTCCGCAACGTGGGCCAGGTCCTTGGACTGGACAAATCCCAGAAAACCGCAGGTGCCCTTCATGGTGTGAAAGGCCCGGAATATACGGTTGACCAGCTCACTATCCGGCTCCGATTCCAGATGGACCAGGTCTTCATTGACCTCTTCCAGCAGCTCCGTGCTCTCAATGATGAATTCATCGAGAACCTCTTCCATACCGACCAGATTATCGTAAACACTTGTAGGTTTCGCCTCAGCCGGGGCCAGATGCCCGTTATCGCCAACGGTGACCGCCTCCGCCTCCGTCGCCGGAGCTTCCACCTCGGCCTCCTGCTTGCCATTGGTAGCCGATTCCTCTACCGCTTCAGCGGGCGCTTCGGCCGGGGGAGCCGGCTCGGCCGCACCGTTGCGAACTGCTTCTAATTGTTGCAGCAGGGGATCAATCTCGTATTCCTTCTCCACCCGCTCTTTTACGTCATCGATGAAACTGCTGAACCAGTCCACCGTCTTCAGGAGAACATCAATAATGGCGCTGCTGGGCTCTATTTCATTGTTACGCAGCTTATTCAACAGGTCTTCCGCAACGTGGGCCAGGTCCTTGGACTGGACAAATCCCAGAAAACCGCAGGTGCCCTTCATGGTGTGAAAGGCCCGGAATATACGGTTGACCAGCTCACTATCCGGCTCCGATTCCAGATGGACCAGGTCTTCATTGACCTCTTCCAGCAGCTCCGTGCTCTCAATGATGAATTCATCGAGAACCTCTTCCATACCGACCAGATTATCGTAAACACTCACGCGTCCATCTCCCTTTGGTTATCTGCCACCGCACTGGCGCACAGGGTTATTGTATAGTGTCATGCTATTCGTCTTGGTGGTGTATCGGCAGCCGCTTGCCGTGACAATACTCCTCGAAATCCCGGTCTTCATGATTCCCATAACTCTCACTATCATCCTCAGCCCTCTGTACCGCCCTCAACTGAAATAAACTTGGCTACTTGATACCGTATCTTTTTGGCATCGAATGGTTTCTCAATATAGGCATCAGCGCCCACTTCCTCGCCACGCTTCTTGGACTCCTCCCCCCTCTCCGACGAGAGGATAATGATGGGAACTCCACGGTGCATATCCGAAGTATGATGAATATTCGGTTTCTTACGACGTTTTATAGTTTCATTCCTTGATGAATAGCCGTTACTCCTAACAGGTGCCGTTGAAAAGTGACTTTCTCAAAACCAGCTTGCCGCATGATGTTGGTCAATTCTTCCGGAGGATAGAAACGGGGTATAGTCTTAGCTAAATAGGCATAAGCAGCTCTAGATCCGGATATTCGGCTGCCTGTCAATTTCACAAATAGCTTTATATATAGGTCAAAGCATTTTCTGATGGCCCAAAATGATGGTCTACTGGTTTCAAGATTCACAAAACGCCCTCTCTGTTTCAAGACTCGGTAGAACTCGGCGAAGCTTCGGACTAATACGTCTCTGTTAAGGTTAACATTTCGCGTGGCAAATGACATGGTTATAAGATCAAAACTTTCATTGGGAAAAGGCAAAGCCTTGACATCGGAATAAACAAAGCTGATATGTTCTGCTTCTCGCTTTTTACTCGCTTCTTCCAACATGAACGGCGAAAAGTCTATTGCATAGATTCTTGTGCCTTTTGGAGCGAGGCGGCTTAGGTAAACGGCCATTTCGCCGGTCCCCGTACACATATCAGCCCATTGACCACCATCCACCATTGCAGCTATTCTTGCTGCTCGCTTACGCCACACAGTATCAAGCCCGAATGTCAAAATATGATTTACCAATTCATATCTTGCCGGTACCTGCGAGAATATCCTTTGGACAAAACTAGTACTACCTTGCATTAGAAGGCGATGGTAAGTGCTTGGGTGTCGGCCTCCGAGAGGCTCCACTGGATTTGTAGGGCCAGAGTGAGTCCTCGAGAGCTTGGCATCAGCCGAGGATTTGCTCATCACCCACCCCCTTCACTTCGTGGTCTGATCCGGACACATAGGTAACAGTTTATTATCAAGACATGGGTAACACTGCAATAGCTTTTCGTCTTGACGGAAGTTCTCGATGAACTCAAAACCGTCCATATTGGGCATGTTCAGATCTACGATCACCAGATCCAGTTTGGGAATCTGTGAGACTTTCTCCAAGGCATCCATGCCATCTACTGCCGTGATCACTTCCATGTTTTGAGAACTTAACGAAAAGGAAACAAACTTTCTCACGGTAGAGGAATCGTCGGCAATCAGAACCACCTGTTTGTTTTGATCGGCCTTTGCCTCGCTCATCTTTAGCCTCTCCCCTTTATTCCTTTAGATAGGCAAATGCGCCGGGAAAGTGCTCTACCTTGAAGGCTGAGCTTATTCCATGCAGGGATTCCGCTTCTCCCAGGAAAAGGTAGCCGCCATGGTTCAATACATCATAGATGGAACCCAACACCCGCTTTTTCATCACCTCATCAAAATAAATGAGAACATTGCGGCAGAAAACGAAATCCATCCCCCGAAGTTTACGAATCTCCATGCTGTCGTTCAGGTTCAGGTAGCGGAACTGGGGCATCCCCCTGACATCCTCATGCAACCTGAACTCGCCTCCCTCTTCAGTAAAGTACTGCGTCTTTTGACTGTCGGTCATGGAACCCCGGAAGGAGTTCCTGGTATAGATCGCCTCCTGAGCCCGATCCAGAGCTTTGTGGCTGATATCGGTTCCTAACAGCTGGATTTTCCACTCCTCCAGGGAAGAACCGAAAAATTCACGCAGCATGATAGCCAGCGTATAGAGCTCTTCCCCGGTCGATGAGGCTGCACTCCACAAGTTGATCCTCGGATTGCCGGCCTCCTTTTTCCGTGCTGCCAGAGGGGGCAAGAGCTTGCCCTTAAAGGCATCGAGCTGGGCCTGAAACCGGAAGAAGAAGGTTTCGTTGATAGTTACGGCATTGTAAATCTGATGGAATTCCGGCGCACTCCCGTCCTGGGTCTGGACATGCAGGATATATTCTTCAAAAGAAGACATCCCCAGTTCATTTATGCGGCGCCCCAGACGATTTTCAAGCAGGTACTTTTTATTCTCAGCGAAGAAAATGCCGCTCTTCTCATAGATAATGTCTCGAAGCCGCCGGAACTGATCCACATCCAAATGAAGATCCTGACTCGTATTGGTCATGGTCATTTCAGGACGACTCGATCTATTTACTGGACAGTTCCAATCTCATCAGTAATACTCCGAGTAAGCTGTCTGACATTAAAGCCCCAGAGGTTCCTCTTACACTTGAGCAGATCCCATTAATCCCCCCAGGACCTGCTCGGCCATAGCACGAAGATCATCATCCTCAGAATCCAGAAACGGCCTGATCCATTCCCGCGCTTCAGGGACATCCAGATGCTGAACAACCTTAATGGCTGCCAGTTGGGGCAGATTCCTGGACCCCGCCAGAACGCGTTTAATGGCTTCGGCGGCGACGGCCTCATCCATGCGAGTGAGATGCTCGATGGCTGTGTACGCCACCCAGTCATCCGCATGATCTACCATTTCCAGTATAAATTTACTCAATTGTGAATGCGGTGCAGCTACTTTAATCAACGCCACCAGCCCGTTAGAAGACAGGGAATCCTTAGCCCGTGACAGGGTCAGCAGGATTGCCGGATCCAGGGACTCGTCCAGTTGATCAATAAGCAGCTGCTGATACTCCTCACCGCTTTCTGATAACGACTGGATGATATTCTCCAGGGGAACATCGTCCCGCCCCAGCAGGTTGATATGTTCCCGCCGGGCAATTTTAAGCAGGGCCAGAGCCGTTGGTCCGTTGAGGGGTCCGGTTATCTTAGTGATATTTTTTCCAGGAATTCCAGCACTTTCAGGTCTCCCGCATTCCCCATCCCATCCACCATCGCATATTGAACCAACAGATCATCGGTAGTAAAGAACTGCTCCATCAGAAAATGGGCACCATCAGGAACATTAAGCATTCCCAGGGCTTCAGCGCATTCCCTTTTCAGATAGTCGCGATTCTTAAATCCGGCGATCAGATGTGGCAGTGCCTTTGGAGACTGGATTTTCCCCAGCGCCTCAGCCGCTGCAACACCCACATTTTCTGCGGGATCATACAGAGCTTTGGCCAGGCCTTCTATAGCCCGGTCGCTGTGCGCCAGTCCAAGGATATCGGCGCTGAATTTGCGCACATCCTCGTTTTCATGCTCAGCGCTTCCATGAGGTATTCAACCGCAGCATCGCCGAACTTGGCAATGAGCGCGGCCACCAGGTTACGTACTTCTATTCGGGGACTGCCCAGCAACGGGGTCAGCGGGCGCAGACAAAGCTCAGCCGGAACGGAAGTGATTACCTCGGCCGCAGCCTCACGAACGGCTCGATGCTCGTCCTCCGCACATCGAACCAGGTGTTCAACGATTGTTTCAGCCGGAAACTGCCCGAGGTCGTAAATCGCCCACCGCCGGACGTCTGAATCCTCGTGGTCGAGATCAGCCACAATCCCATCCAGCTCGGCCTTCTGGGTGTCACTCAAACTCATCGATTAATCTCCTGTGATATTCTTCGAGTCAGCTATTTTGGCTGATGATCTGTCAGTTCCGTTACGGCAAAAGAATGGACCCGACTTGTTTACCGGGAAGAACCCCTGTTTCACCATCCAGCGCCGGTTCACCGGCGATACATACAGAAAGCCATCAGCTCGTAGTGTCGTCATCAGATGCTGCACAATTTTCTTCTGGTACAGGGGCTCGTAATAAAGCAGCACCAGCGAACAGACCAGAACGTCGTAAGGCTCCTCCGGTTTAACCTTGGTAATATCTTCGACAACATAATCGACCATCCTGCGAAGCGACGCCTTCACCTGCCAGGTCCCGTTCTCGGCAGGTTCGAAAAATTTTAAGGGTCCAATACTCTGGAAGCACTCGCATTTAACTCATAATCACCCTTACGGGCGATTTCCAGCTGGGGCCGGCTGAGGTCTGATCCACGTACAGACACCCTGATAAGCTTGCGACCCCGGTCATCCAGAGCCCGGCGGGCAGCCATGGCCAGGGAATAGGTTTCCCTCCCATCGGAACAACCAGCCGACCAGATGCGCAATACCTTGCGACGGGCCAGCCCCCTCTGCAACAGCCTGGGTATTACCACTTCCTGCAACTGCTGGAATAGCTCCTTATGTCGGAAAAAACGGGTAGCCACCACCAGACTGCTGTCTTCGAAGAAGTCCTGAAGCGCCGAACTGTCATCCAGATTGGTTTCGTAAACGTGCGGCTGGTCGGCGGTTTTTGCCATGGACCTAGTGAGAGCGCGCCTGAAAGCTGCTCTTATATGACCGGGGCATCAGGTATTGACGGGAATGGGCGTTGATGCGGTCGGCTATTCCCTTTAAAGTCATAACCTTGGCGACGGGTACGGCTGTTTGGGCCGCCCTAGGCATGTCGTCAAACGCGGCCGCCGCCGGATCCTGAATCCAGGTCTCACCGTGATTCAGGAAGACATCCTTCAGGCCCTGGGCGCCATCGTTAAGCATGCCGGAGAGGATGATACCTGCCACTTGCCGACCGAAACGTTGTCCAGCAGTCGAAAAAACCTGGTCAATTAACGGACGAAACCGCTGTTTGCCTGTTAGAGGAGCCAACTGGAACGAAGGATTGCTGGGATTGTAACCGATCCACTTGTCTCCGGGGAGAAAATAGATTTCCCCACCCCTGATGGGCATATCAGTTTCTACGTGAACAGGGGTATGGGTCACGCCGTTAGCCAGCTCCAACCTGGCCAGGAAACGAAAGCCAGGGTTGTGGTGCATCGCGATGACTACTGGTACGTGGGGATAGTTGATATAGCCGAACAGAGTCCTCAACGCAACGTCCCCACCCGCTGAACAACCCAGATAAATTATTTTGGGTAAAGTCCCAGTTTAGCCACCGATGTTGTTAATATCAGACCATGCAAAG
>CAZQOY010000036.1:0-6696 GCA_964595095.1 uncultured bacterium
CGAAAATGGCGGCACCGGTGTCGTAGTTGATGTTGGCCCCGGGGGCGATGCCGATCCCCCCCACCTGGGCCGCCAGGGCGTCGGAGATATAGTCGCCGTTGAGGTTGAGCGTGGCGATGACGTCGAACTCGTTGGCGCGGGTGAGGATCTGCTGCAGGAAGGCGTCGGCGATGGCGTCCTTGATGAGCAGCTTGCCGGCGTCGAGGGCTTCTTTCTGGGCATTGTTGGCGGCCATTTCGCCCATGGTATTCTTGACGCGGTCGTACTCATTCCAGGTGAAGACCTTATTGCCGAACTCCTCCTCGGCCACGTCGTACCCCCAGTTCTTGAAGGCCCCTTCGGTGTACTTCATGATGTTGCCCTTGTGCACCAGGGTGACGCTTCTGCGGCCTTGGTCCAGGGCGTAGCGGA
Organism: uncultured bacterium; assembly: GCA_964595095.1. Lineage (GTDB taxonomy): Bacteria > Fidelibacterota > Marinisomatia > SCGC-AAA003-L08 > TS1B11. The sequence goes on from CAZQOY010000036.1 coordinate 412, forward strand.
TGGCCGCCCGCACCAGCCGCTGGGTGCCCTCCTGGGAGACGGGTTTGATGCCTATACCGGTGGTGTCGGGGAAGCGGATCTTTTTGTAGCGCTCACCGAATGATTCCTTGAATAACTTCAAGAACTTCTTTAAGTCATCCGTGCCCTGTTGAAACTCGATGCCGGCATAGATATCCTCGGTATTCTCCCGGAAGACCACCATGTCCACCCGTTCCGGGTGCTTCACCGGCGAGGGCACCCCCTTGAAATACCGCACCGGCCGCAGGCAGACGAACAGGTCCAGCTTCTGCCGCATGGTTACGTTCAAAGAACGATGGCCGCCCCCTATCGGCGTGGTCAGGGGACCTTTGATGGCAATCAAGTGCTCCCGGATAGCCGTCAGGGTCTCATCGGGGAGCCAGGTATCGGGGCCGTAAACCTCGACGGCCTTGTCCCCGCCGTAGATTTCCATCCAGGCGATCTTGCGTTTGCCGCCGTAGGCCTTTTCCACGGCGGCTTCGAACACCCGCACCGCCGCCCGCCAGATATCGGGGCCGGTGCCGTCACCCTCGATGAACGGGATGATGGGCCGGTCCGGCACCCGCAGGCCGTCAGCAGTCTTGACGATCCTCTTGCCTTCGGATGGAACAACTATATGCTGGTAGTTAGTCATTATGCTTCCTTATGTAATAGAGCCTTACGTAATAGAGATTGAAGGGTGGCAGCTTACCCGTCACTATTCCGGCTGTCTGTGGAGGGCTCCCCTTTCCCGGTAGAAACCTCCTTGATATCCCCCGACTTTTCCCCCTTGCCTTTGCCATTCTCACCGGAGACAGCACTCTGTGGCGAGGATTTCCTGGCGTAATCGGTGATGTAGAAGCCGGACCCTTTAAATATCAGACCGGCCCCGGCCCCTATCAGGCGCCGGACCCGCTTCCGACCGCAGCTGGGACAGCACTTGACCGGCTCATCAGTCATGGCCTGGAACTGCTCAAACTTGTGGCCGCAGGCATCACATACGTAGCTGTATGTTGGCATCGCTCCCTTCGCTTTCCCCTATCATTACTCTACGTAATTATTCTTAGCTGACTCGACAGAGCAATCCGGCAGGCGGCTGCTTACCCCTGCCGGTACTTTCCTGCCAGGGCCTCCTGGACCACCGGCGGTACATAATCTGATACATCACCCCCCAAACTGGCGATTTCCCGGATAATGGAGGAGTTCAGGTGGGTGTAGCGTTCGTGAGGCATGAGGAAGACCGTAGCCACATCCTGGTCCATATGTCGGTTCATGAGAGCCATCTGGAATTCGGCCTCGAAGTCTGAGACGGCCCGCAGACCCCGGATGATTGCACAGGCCCCCCTGGCTCTGGCGTGATCCACCACCAGGGACGAAAAATGATCCACCTCCACGTTGCCCAGGCCTTTCACGGACTCCCGGATAATGTCCAGTCGCTCCTCAATGCTGAACAGTGGCACCTTGTCCCGGTTCTCGGCCACCGTGACGATGACCTTGTCAAAAAGGGTAAGTGCCCGGACGATCACGTCCAGGTGGCCGTTGGTAATGGGATCAAAGGTGCCGGGATAGATGACCGTTCTCATGCCGCTTTCCGCCATAGGCCCACCTTGGTTTTGCCGAAAGTCCGCACGTCGATGTCCCCAGGCAGGGGAGCACTACGGGATAGTTCCATAACAAACACGCCGCCGGGAGCAAGAACTTCCCTCACCAGCGGGTGCAGCTCTGCCCATTCAATGCTGTTATAGGGTGGATCGGCCAATACCACATCGAAACTCCGTGGTGTGACTCCCAGGAACGAGACCACATCCGTGGTAGCGACGCTGCTCTGGTCCTCCGCTTTCACCCTGGCCAGGTTCTGCTTCAGGACAGACGCTGCCCGGTGGTCGTTTTCCACGAAGGTTACGTGGCCCGCCCCCCGACTGAGGGCCTCAATGCCCAGGGTGCCGATGCCGGCATATAGATCGCAGACCTGCCTGCCCTCCAGCGGCTCCAGGCGCTGGAAAACCGATTTGCGTACCACGGCTTTCGTCGGGCGGAGGTTACGGGCCGAGCCTTTACTAAAGTATCCTTTCGGGACCTGCAGCTTCAAGCCGCGGTATCTCCCGGCAATAATGACTGTGGCGATAGTGGCCGCTCCTCAATGATGTTAAAAATAACCCGCAGCAGGTAGGGACCCGTGGCTATCCTATCCGGTTTCAGCAGACTCATGCGATGGTAATGCACGTAAGCAGAGTCACTGGCTGCGGTTACAAGATGGGTCTGAATCTCGCTCAGGGAACCCTGTAGCACGTACTCACCAACTGTCATGGTACCAGGGATCGTTTCCACTACTATTCCTCCCGAGCTGCGGACTCTATCCTTCAGCCGGCGGAAAAAGCGTTCATACTCGGATTTTATCGGTCGCAACGCTCCCACCTGGTCGCCGGAAGCAAAAGCCACCGCACCCTGCCAGCAGGCCGGCGCAGCTGGAGCTGACAACGTGATAAGGTCGGAAAACTGGTGGCCCTCAACACGGGAATTGAGCTTCAGCAGGGACTGAGCCAGCTCCTCGCCTCGAATGCGGTATATGAGGAGGCCCGCTCCTGTATCCATGAAATCAACGGCTGCCTGGGAGGGTAGATCGCTGAGAAAGCGAGCCATGACAGCGGCACAGGACCACGGCGGTTGCACTACCGCCCGGGGCATAGTCGCAGCCGGTGGGGTTTTCGGGTATGGGAAGACCTCCCTCCACTTTTTCCAACTCCATCCCTGGTACCACCAATACGCCGCTACCACCAGGACTACCAGGATAATCACCAGCCAGCCCCGGAACCTTAACCTCGTTTTTACCCTGGAAGGCGCAACCGCCAGGGCTTCGGCTGTGGCTCTCTCTTGCAGCCGGTGGAGAATTGCCTCTTCATGGGTTACCGCCTCGAGTTCTAATCCGGCAGCGGCCTCCTGAAGCCCGGGACGTGCCAGCAGGTTGATGTTAAACATGTTCAGCCGCCCATACAGCATCTGCCAGCTCTGAGAACGCTGACTGGGTGAAGCGATTGTCTGCCTCCGGCACTTCCGGCCAGTTCCAGCGCCAGAACGGATTCAGCAGGGACAGAGCGCTCTGTTCCACCCGCATCATGTGCTCCAGGAAACCGGTGCCACCCGACCCCAGGTAAACAAATACGTCCTCGACTTCGGGAAAACTGGCTTCCTGGCCTTCCGTGAGCTGTTCCACGAATGCAGCAATCGGTCCCTGCAAGCGGCTGTTCCCGACCGTGGTGCGGTGACGCACCTTTAAGCCATCCCGCTCGAAGAAATGTAGCGCCCGAAATGCCCCTTCCTGGATTTCTAGAAACTGGTCAGGACCACATTCTGAAGCTCGCCAGAACAGGCGCCGGCCACGCTCCAGGGCAGGAACCACGCGCCTGGCATAGCTATAAGTGGAAAAAACACCAATATTCAGGAAGTGTGCCGATGAAGCTGTCTGGGGCAGTGCAGATTTGACCGCCCGCCGGAGAACCATCGGGCAATCCACGTTCAGATAAAACCTGGTACTATCATCAACCGGGTACTGGAAACTGGCGTAGAGCGGTTCGGTGCCAAAGCGAGCACGCTGAGTGAAATCCAACTGCTCCTTTGCGTTCCATGCCGGGTCTATTTCCATCGTGGAAAAATGGCATAATCCCGCATCCAGGGTAAGATATATAGGCGCGGTTTCATCTTCGTTGACTTCGCCAATGATCCTCTGGATCATTTCCCGAATGCGGGCCACATCTCGGAATGGGTCTACTTCCCTTTCCCATGGAATGACCTGACACGCAATAAGTCGTACTTCTTCGCCACTCCTATCCCAATTGATATATCGAACTTCGTGGCCTGAGAAGGCAATGGCTAACATGAAAGACTCGTCAGCTGACCCTTACCCGGCTATTGGTTCCGCCAGCTTGGCTCCCCGCCAACTATTCCTCCGTGATCCTTGGCCTCGAACTTGAAAACGATGTGGCGCGATTCTACATACTCATCTACAATAGGACTGGCGATGGTTAACTCGCTTTCCGTGCTGTCAAAGCTGATAATAAATGGCTTCCCTGTAATGGGACAGAACAGCAGCTCCGATTCCAGCCGAAAGCGGTTCCACTTGTAATCGGTATAGACTTCGCTATGGCTGCTATGGCTGGTACCCAGCACTTCACTGAAAGCCGTATCCAGATTGACCTGGGCCAATCCGCTGGAACCGTTGATAAAAATGGTATCGTAGGCTGCCCGTTCATCATTCCAGAGCGTTACCGTATAGGTCGTATCAAGTACCTCCTGCCGCAGCTGCCGGCCAACCGAGAAAGTGGTGTCCATCTGGTTGTCCAGGAATTCGGGAAGGTTGACTCTGTAAGGGGAACCATCAACATGGACGATCTGCATACCGACAAAAGTAGTATCGGCGATGAGGGAATCGTGTGTCTGGCTGATAAGCTTAAACAGGAAATCTCCATCAGTGGTATAGTTGCCCCGTATCGTATTGTAAAAAATCTCGGCATCCTGGATGATCTGCATCCGGCGGCGGCTTTCCGTTCGATACTTCTCCTCCTCAGCCCAGATGCGCTTGGGTACATAAATAACCACTATCAGAACCACAGCCGCGATTACGACCAGCCAGTCCAATATCAGGAGGGCTTGGTGCCGCGACAGAAAATTCCACCGTGCATGGTGCTTATGGATAACTGATTGTCCCCCCTGTTGGGGTTTGGATGAAGTCTGATTATTCAATAGATGTGCCTTTCATCTTAATTGTATCCTCCAGTGCGGTGATTAGCCCTTCCCACCGCAACAACAATTTGGGACCGATTCCCTTAACTTTTACAAGATCCTGGACGGTCCTAAAGTATCCGTTTTTATCGCGATAATCGACAATTCTTTTTGCTAATACTGGTCCGATTCCCGAGAGCGCCTGCAGTTCTTCCTGGCTGGCACGGTTGATGTCAATGGGCCTTTCAAGATAAGCAGTCAAGGTTGGCTTAGCAGCAGAGTCTGCTGTGGCTTGATACTCACGACTGCCCTGCCGGAAGGCCACCACTGCCACGAGGATCAATATTGCAAGCATAACAATCCAATCCAGGAGCAACATGGACGTGTACCGCGACAGGGAATTCCCCCATCCTGAGCCCCTGGCCGACGGTGACGGCTCTTGTATAGTATCTTGCATGGGTACCTCTTTATTCAACGGACTCGCCTTTCACAATGGTTGTATCCTCCAGTGCGGTGATTAGCCCTTCCCACCGCAACAGTAATTTAGGACCGATCCCCTTAATTTCCATTATATCCTGAAGGGTCCTAAAATACCCGTTTTTATCACGATAATCGACGATTTTTTTCGCCAATACCGGCCCGATTCCTGGGAGCGCCTGCAGCTCTTCCTCGCTGGCCCGGTTCATATCAACAGGTTTGACCATACCAACGGCCCACAGCACCATGCTGCCCGAGTCGGCCGTGGCCAGGTACCGGCGGCTGCCCTCCTCTAACGCCTCCAGGGCTGCCTTCCGCGCAGCTGTCTCACCTGCTGTTGGACGGCTTAAGTAATTGCGCCCCTGCCGTACCAGAAGTCCCACGAACAGGAGCATCGACAGGTACAGCAGGATACGCTTTTCATCCCTGGTAAAGAACTTCACTTAGCCGCTGAATTTACCATAACGTTCTGATTCCAGGATGGATGACTCGATTTCCCGGAGCTCCTCATAGAAACTGCGCTGACGATCGCTTAAATGTGAAGGCGCCACCACCTGGACCCGCACCAGCTCATCCCCCCGACCGCGGCCTCGCAACTCGGTGAAACCCTTACCCCGCATCCGCAGGATATGGCCTGACTGGATACTGGGGGGTACCTTGAGCTTGGCAGTCCCATCCAGGGTGGGTACCTCAATGGTCGTTCCCAGGGCCGCCTCGGTAAATGTAATGTTCACGGTCAGGAGAACATCACGACCGTGACGGGTGAAGATGGAATGTTCCTTCTCATCGAATATGACGAGCAGATCCCCGCTCCGCGAACCACGCCGGCCCCGGTTGCCTTCGCCGTTTAAGGTCATGTAGTTCCCCGCGGCAACACCGGCAGGCACCTTAATGGAAACCTCACTCGTAACTTTGGTCCGTCCCTCGCCATGACAGGTCCGGCAAGGTTGTTCTACCACTCGTCCGGTGCCGCTGCAGTTGCGGCATTCATGCACGTTAATAATCTGCCCGAGCATGGAACGCTGAACCTGGCGGATCTCTCCCGAACCACCACATTGGGGACAGGTGATCTGGCCGCCCCCTTTAGCTGCCCCC
>CAZQOY010000036.1:6706-15685 GCA_964595095.1 uncultured bacterium
GAACCGCCGCAGGTGCTGCATAGCTCGTAACGTTTTACCCGGATCGTTCTCTCAATCCCTGCGGCGATTTCTTCATATGTTAGAGAAATTGTCACTCGCAGGTCACTGCCTTTATCAACCCGGCGCCGGCTGCGGATCGTGGTACCGAACAGATCGTCAAAGCCGCCAAAGCCCCCAAGCCCGCCAAAACCCGACATGAACGTGCGGAGGGCATCAGACAGGTCGAACTCGAACCCGCCAGCGCCGGGGGCACTATTCACCACGGTTGAACCGTACTGATCATACCGGGCCCGTTTCTGGGAATCGCACAACACCTCGTAGGCTTCCGCTGCTTCCTTGAACCTGCTCTCGGCTCCCTTGTCCCCGGGATTTTTATCAGGGTGGTATTTCAGCGCCAACTGGCGGTAAGCCTTCTTGATCTCTTCTTCAGTGGCGTTGCGGCTAACACCTAGAATATCATAATAATCAGCCATTGGGCTCAGTCGCTCACCACTACCTTTGCGTGCCGGATCACTTTGTCCCGGTACTTGTAACCGGGCTCATATTCTTCCAGTACAATACCCGCAGGGTGCTCATTGGAAGGACGGGTCATAAGGGCTTCGTGCAGCTCCGGATCAAACGCCTCGCCCACCGAGCTGAATATCTGTATCCCTTCCGCCTCAAGCACTCTGGTAAATTTATCCGTGATCAGCGCCACCCCCTGTACTACCGGGTTGTCTTTCTGTGATTCATCCTGAAGGGCATGTTCAACGGTCCGGTGCAGGTCGTCAAGGATGGGCAGGATCATGCGAAAGACCTGAGTGCCCGCATATACGATCAGTTCACTCTTTTCCCTGTTGCTCCGCTTGATGTGATTTTCATACTCAGCCCGTAAGCGAAGGTACTTATCCTCCAACTCTTTGAACCTGGCCTCCAGTTCCTTGATTTTCCTGGCATCCGCGGGGCTCCGATCAGGTTTCGTTCGCTCTTTTGACCGGACCGGTTTACCCTCGGTTTCTCCATCTCCGCCAGCCGATGCAGCCTGACTCTGGTCAGCCCCAGGCTTTACCTTGCTTTCTCCAACGGGACCTTTTTGTTTCGCGCTGTCTGCGGGCATATTAACCTCTAGTCACCGTCCACTAGTTCGGATACGGCATTGCTGATGAATTCAAGCACGGCAAAGACCTGCGGGTAGTCGACCCGCTTGGGTCCCAATAAGGCCATGGTACCCAGGGAATCGCCATAATAGAAGCCACGGCTGATGGTTGCGAAAGTCGTCAGCTGTTCATCCCCGTGCTCACCTCCGATGGTTACAGCCGGCTCATCTTCAGACTCGCTGTCCAGCAGTAAGTTCCGGAGCCGCCCTTCATTCTCCACCAGACCCAAAAGGGCAATTATGTTATTCTGATCGAAAAACTCGGGACTCGTCAGCACCTGCTGCACACCATAGACGTGTAACTCACCCTGAACCTGTTCATGGAACAGCTCGTTGGAATGGTCCAGGATCAAGGTCGTGATACCCAGGTCATCGGCCAGAGTGCCCTCAAGTCGGGAGCTGATAGTAGCCTGAATCTCTTCCAGGGTCAATCCGCACAGCCGTTCATTCAGGATCTCTTCCAGGATGATCAGTTGAGACTCCGCTACGGTTCGTTTCCCATCGGTCACAATCGTGCGTATTCCGCCGCCATCCAGCTCCAGGACAAATAGCATACGCCGGTCACTGATGAGAACCAACCTGATGCCCCGCAGGCAGGCTCGGTGACTTGCCGGCGTGATAGTAATCCCCACACCACCGCAGAGCCGGGCGATTATGTGGGCAATAATCCGCAACAGCCTATCCAGATCGCCGGAAAGCTGGTCCAGGTTTCGTTGGACCCGTGCCGCTATTTCCGCATCCAGGTCTTCCACCACCATCAGCTGGCTGACATAAGCACGGTAACCCTTGTCGGTGGGAATTTTCCCGGCAGAAGTATGGGGATGAGTCAGGTAACCTGACCGCTCGAGAGTAGCCATGGTGTTACGGATAGTGGCGGCGCTTATTGCAAAATTGTAAACGTCCTTTACCCGGTTGGAAGCCACCGGCAGGGCCGTATTGATATAGTCCTTCACAGTCGCAGCTAGAATGCTGCGCTCCCGCTCAGACAGCTGTTTCGACATCATTTTCATCTGGAAAATTTAGTTTCTTCAGCCCCCGAAATCAAGGCACCCCCTTCGGGAAATCCTATCTGGCCCCTAGCTCTTTGGGGCTGAGAAATTTCCGAATGCTCCTGGAACTGCCGATGATACCCAATGCAATCCCCATGACCACAAGACCCCCGGGCAGGTACGACGGCTGAATAACCCGGTAAAGGACAAACTGCTCCAACACGTAATTCACGATGTCAAGCAATCCGATGACGACACCCAGCGCCAGGATACTGCCCAACGCACCCTGAAGTGTCCCCTCAACCAGGAAGGGAAACCGAATGAACTTGCGGCTTGCACCCAACAGGTATAGAATATCAATTGTATCCCTTTTGGCATAGATAGACAGCTTGATAGTATTGGACACCAGAAAGACAGATCCCAGCAGGACTATCATCCCCACAACCAATCCGCCATAGACCGCAATCTGAAGGTAACGTTCAATGACACGCACCAGCTCTCCCCGATAGGCTACGTCGGTGACACCCGGTATCGTGTCAATGGTGTCGGCAATGCCGTTAATACGCCGGGCGGTCTGATAACCCCGGGCCACCAGGACAATGCCGCCCGCCGGCAGGGGATTGGTACCCAGCACCTCTATCACGTCCTCGCCGAACTCCTGCTTGAAGATCTCCGCGGCCCGTTCCTTGTTGATGAATTCCGTGCTGGAAATCCCCTCAACAGACCTCAATTTCTGATAGACTTTAAACGCTTCCTGATTACTCAGGAGAGGGTCGAAGAAGATGTCAATACGATACTGGGTTTGCAGCCGCCGGGTAGCCCGGTCGAAGTTGCTGAGTACGACGCTTGCTCCCCCGAAGATCATCAGAGTGAGAGCGATGGTAAGCGTGGAACCCAGCATGGGCAGCTTGGCCCGCCACAAAGACTGGATGCCTTCACCCAGCAGGTATATGGTCTTTCCGATCAATTCAGCAGCCGCCCTTCGCTAATTTCGATAAGTCGCCCCTGCCTGCGGGTCGTGAGGGCGTAATCGTGAGTCGCGACCACCACGGTGCTGCCGTTTTCTTCCGCCAGGAAGGTCAGCAGGTCGAGGATCTCCATGGCGGTACCTGCGTCCAGGTTGCCGGTGGGCTCATCAGCCAGGATGATGGCCGGGTTTTTTGCAATGGCGCGGGCAATGGCCACACGTTGCTGTTCCCCCCCGCTGAGTTCCCGGGGATAATGGTGGGTCCTTTCCGAGAGTCCGACATCCTCGAGGGCACTATAGACCCTTTCCCTGATTTCCCGCCGTGACAGGCCAATAATATGGAGCGGCACAGCGACATTTTCGTAGGCACTCCGGTCGGAGAGCAGGCGAAAGTCCTGGAACACCAGCCCCAGGGTCCGCCTCAGCAGTGGAACATAACGGCGGCGGGTGCGATGGGTCAGGAAGCCGTTGACTTCTACTTCCCCATTCTGCGGTATGAGGTCCATGTAAGTCAGCTTGAGGATAGTTGACTTCCCGGCCCCCGACGGCCCTACCAGGAAAACCAGCTCACCGGCATCCACCCAGAAGCTGATGTTGAATACACCAGGACCACGTTGGTAGACGAGGGTGACGTCGCGGAATTCAATCATGATAGTTAATTTATTGTCTGTCCTTCGTCACTGCAACCCTGTGCAGCTGATTCATAAGCCATTCATGTAATACATACACACTGTGAAAGCAACATAAATGCCAAGCAGGACAATTCCCATCCAACGCTTGATTCCCTGTTGATACTTGAGCACCGGCACCAGCACCAGCATCAGGGCCAGCATAATGGGCATTTGAATCAATAGGGAGTGGGTGGGCACCATAATCGGCTTAAAGATAGGGATTACCCCCATGACAACCATGAGATTAAATACGTTAGACCCCAGAATATTACCAAGCACGATGCCAGTCTGTTTGCGGAAGGCTGCTACCAGGGACGTGGCCAGTTCAGGCAGAGAAGTACCTACTGCCACGATGGTGACACCAATCACCAGCTCCGATATGCCGATAGTGCGGGCCAGCTTTACCGCCGCGTCAATAAACAGATGGGTTCCCAATGCCAACACGATCAGCCCCCCAACGATACCTGCCAAATAAGTGGACAGGCGCTTTCCCTTCTCTTTAGGGGCCAGTTCAGGTGTGAGGGTGCGAATCCGGGAAAGCCGCCATAAATAAAGGACAATCCCTATTACCAGCAAGGCACCGTCAACCCTTCCCAGGGAACCATCCAGGCTGAGCATTATGAAAAAAACAGTAATGGCTACTACGATCCACAGGTCCGCACGTATCTCATTATAATTAGCGACAATAGGAAAGATTACTACGCTTGAAGCCAGGATCAAGGCCACATTGGCGATGTTTGAACCAACCACATTCCCTATAGCAATATCCTGTACGCCGCTTAAGACGGAATAGATACTTACGGTAAATTCCGGCAGGCTGGTACCGAACGCCACGACGCTCAGGCCAATGACGATGGGAGGCACACGAAAGCGAGTTGCCAGCCGGCTGCCGCCCCATACCAGACCTTCGGCGCCCAGATAAATCATGACGATCCCGGCAAGGAGCGACAGCGAGAGAATAATCATAGGTAAAGCTGGTGCTCTTGAATATAAGATTGTACTATCTGGGGAAGGATTGTATCGGTGGAAGCACCAGCTCTGATCTCCTCTCGGACAAGCGATGAGGACAGCGGATTGGCAAAGGGAATAATCATCAGTTCGTCGGCCACGGATGCCGCTGGCGGGGGAGCCTCCCGAGTAAAGCAGACAATGTGCACCAGTTGTATCAGCCGTTTCCATTGCCGCCACATATGGAGCTTCGCCGCCTGGTCTCCCCCGATAATAAGGTAGCAGCTAGCCCGGGGCTCGCGACGCTTCAGATATTCCACCATCTCAATAGTTGTCACCACTCGCTCCTGCTCTATCTCGTAAGTAAGCACCCCCCAATCCGGCCTCATCTCGGCCACCAGCTTTACCATGGCCAGGCGATGCTGGGCAGACGCCTGGGGTGGGTGAGATTTGAGGGGAGCCTGATATAACGGAACAAAGTAGAGTGTATCCAGTGGAATCCGCTCCAGGGCCAGAGTGGCGATGTCCAGGTGCGCATTGTGAGGGGGATCAAAGCTCCCGCCATAGATGCCCAGCCTTGTCATTCGTAGAGCCGGATGTAGAAAGACAGGTCGAACTTACCCCGCTGAGCCATCTCGATATAGCGCTGCACCTCGCTCAGGAGTTCCTTATCAGTGAACCTGGCCTCGTTTTCCTCCAGATAAGCCCGGGCGGCTTCTACATCGTCCTGAAGAAGATAGGAAACCACGATCCCCACCCGGGCCTTATCGGCATAGGCGGTATCATAATATTGGGACAATACCTTTTCAAAATAGAGCCGGGCAGACGGCAGGCCCTCCGGCCGCCACTTCAGGTAGAGCCGCCCCGATTCATAACTCTTCCGCGCTATTTTCAGCCGCAGCTCATCAATAAGCACTTCCGCCTCTTCCCGCTGAGTACTCTCAGGAAAGTCATCAATGAAGGCCTGCAGTTCGTTGACAGCGTCCAGAGTGGCTTCCTGGTCGTAGAAGTAGCGCGGCGACTGTAGAACCAGGCACTGGACGATGTGATAGCGGGCGTCTACCAGGTGCTCCGTGTCGGACCAGCGCCGCAGCAGTCGCTCGAACTCAATCTGGGCTTCAACGTACTTTTTCTGCTGGAAAAGACTCACAGCGTAGTAATACTGGGCTTCAGTCGCCAGACTGCCGGCGGGATTATTGAGGACGACCCAGTTGAAATCCTCAGCCGCCCGGGACCATCTCTCCTTTTCAAAAAAAGCCTGCCCCCGGGCAAACCGCTCCTCGATACTGTTCGGTCCGGCTGCTCTCCTCCCCGCACAGCCGAAAAGAACCAGACTGAGGACGCAAAAGATAAGTACTGATGAAATTTTTCTCATGAATCAGATAGAGTTATACCGGTCAACCTCTACCAGGCGAGACTGATCTGCATCCCACCAACTCCGTATGGACTGGCTGGACTGAACCACAAGCGGCCGCTGAGACGCCTGGCGTGTTCACGGTTCCACCTGGAAGTGGCGAAAATAGCATCAATTGCACTGACAATGTGGTTGAACATAAGGGCGGAAACGGCATAGCCGGCCATACCCTTCAGGCGGTTGGCGTCGGCGCGCATCTGAAGGTACCGTGAGCGGTGCTCAGACAACGCAATCAATCCCGACTCTCTCTCTTCGATATCCGGGTTATTCGGATCGGCATCATCCCACCCCGAAAAGAACTGATTATACTTGCCGATGTTCTCATAGTACTCGCCACTCCTCTTGACATACACATGGGCGCTAGTGTCAGAATCGGCCAGGAGCTGGTAGAGTCTCTGGCTGTCATCTTTGGTATTCCCGAAAAATTCGGGTCGGCCGTCATCATCCATGTCAAGAAAATATTCCAGATGATGGCTGCCATCGGTACCGATGTAAATCCGCCCCTCGCCCTTTCCCCAGGGATCATTCTGGTAATATTGGGCGCTGTCCAGCCAGAAGTCAAAATGCCAGTGGGCGTCGGCGAAATCCCTGAAGCTCACCGTCATGTCTTCCCCTTGCCGGGCATAATTATTCCAGGCCAGCAGGGCAATAATCTCAGCCCCTAAAAAAAACACCGTCCTCATGGGCCGACCGACATTGAGCTGCCCCGCCCCCGGTACAGCCAGCGACATCATCATGGCCTTGCCGGGATAGCGGTAATAGGGGCTGGTAACATCAATATCACTCAGGCTGTCCTGGGCTTGAGAGACGTCTTGTTGAACGGCACTGAAGCTGAACAGTCCCCCTACCGCCCTGGACCGATCCCCATAGTATCATTATGCCTGCGGCAACGCGTAGCGTCATAATCTCTCCCTTAGTAATCGAACAGCAGTGAGACATAATGCCGGTATCCCTTGAAGTCGCCGCCCAGGGGCCGGTGTACTTCGTAGGCCAGGGCAAAAGGGAAGACATAGAAACTGTATCCGTTCAGACGCAGCTCTATTCCCACCGATGATTTGTACCGGTGCCCCAGCCACGAACCTTGAAAACCGTCACCATACTGTGCCACAAACCCCAGGGATGCATTCTGTAAAATTAAGTGCCAGAAAGGTATATTTCGCTCAAGAAATATGGGCAGGCGCAAGGTCACTGTATTTACCATGAGATTAGTTCCCTGCACCGTACTGTCGTAGTAGGTATAACCCCGCAGGCCCGGTGGTCCGCCGCCGAAGAAGTAAAAGAAAGTATCCACCTCAGTGTTTGACATCCAGCCAAGGGTGGCCTCATAGGCGGCCGTGATCCTGCTCCGCCGGTGAAGGGTCACATACTTCTTGAAATCTACTGTCAGGCGGTAGGTGTTGTTATCAATAAAGTCGGGTACAACGGTGCTGTAATCCTCGCTGATGCGGAATCCTCCTATCAGGTCATTTCTCTCCCCCTGCAATTCCACTCCAAGCTCATACCCCCTGGTGGGAAACATGTTCCCGCCGTATTCCGGCCGCCGGCCGTCGAGCCGCCAGCGTGCCGTAAGGCTTGCGCCTTTGTAATAAGGGAAGGAAAAGCCGCCGCTCATTCCTTCAAGCCGTTGGAATATATGCTCCCAATATTGGCTGAGGGTAGTCTCCAGCCACAGACGCTGCAGCCCCAGTGCCATACGACCTCCGATGACCCCTTCCAGCAGTGTGAAGCGCAAATCATCCGTGCCGCGATAGTCATACCAGGCGAATTCCTGGTTTACATGACGCTGGAGAGCGTAAATCTCGGCGTAGAGCGTGGGACGGAATTTGCGGAACTCGAAAAGCAGGAAGTAGTCGGTATCCTTCAGCGTGTTGACGCTGGCACCCCCGAATAGATTCAGGCGGTCCAGCACGTCATTGGCATAAAAGTACATCCCCGGCTTGATCGTACCGTAGTCTAACATGAGGCGCGGCAGGATAAAGAGCCGGGACATGATTTCCTCGTAAGGCTGAGGTGGGAGCTCCATGTCAGGCCCTTCCCGGGGTGAGCCGGGCCGCGCCACCCGCCTCTCAGGCGGAATCCCCACCAGACCCTCTTCCAGAAGCGGGGGGCTCTCCTGGTAGGCGACCTGGTAGCCGCCGTCATGATAGATGCTGTAGAGCACTTCCCCCTGAGCATTAACCGACGGCATGAAAGCCCCGCCGGTAATATTAGTAACGTATCCGTGTTTGCCATCTTCCCCCGATAGATACAGGTTGAAAACCCCCGACGCATCGGTGGCGAACAGCAGGCCGGAGTCCGTTACCACCGGGTCCCGGGTATCGGCCTGCGCGGCGAAGTTGGGATCGCTGAAGGGGTAAGGGATAATCTGCCCATCTATAAGCTGCAGTTGCAGCAGTTGCCGGCCGTGGTTGAATGTGACGTCGAAAATGAGTAGACTGTCCCCGGGATCATAGGTCAGCGAATAGATATACTCTCCCCCCTCAAATGCCGACAGCGTGGTGATCTCCCTGGTCGCCAGGTCCATCAGCCGGATATTGGAAGTACCGTCACTTTGGGTCAGGAAAGCGATGGCCCGCCCGTTTCCTACCAGCACCGGAGAGGTCACACGCTCGCCGCGGGTGAGCTGCTGCTTCCTGCGCCGGTCCAGATCATAAGCGTAGAGCTCCAGCCACCTGGCTCCCGTCCTGCCCGGCTTGCTGCGACCGGCGTAATACAGGGTCCCGCCATCAGCCGACCAGCAGGGGGCCGATTGGACCATCGCGGCAATGTACTTTGACTTCCCGGAGTCAAAATCATATATATAGAGATCCGTCTGCCCGAAAAAGTCCGACCTTCGATTGGAAAGGAAAGCGAAT
>CAZQOY010000037.1:0-15398 GCA_964595095.1 uncultured bacterium
TTGGCGTTCCCGTCGAAATGATACCCGTAAAGGTTTGAGATCCTATCGGCTATCAGGGTAACAGTCACGGTATCGAGCGAAGCCAGGGGTTGAGTGAACTGTAACTGGAGTGTTGTGAGGTCCCCGGAGATGCTGATATCGTAATTGGGTTCTGGGGTATGCAGGGCTGATAGAACTATTGGACTGTCTGTAGCTACAGTCGTATCCAGGACCTGGCTGAAACCAAAAGCCAGAGCCGGGCTCCGCCACAGCAGGGGATTTGCGGGATCTGAGGCGGTAACCAGAGTTGGATAGGTGATAACAATCCGATGATCTACTGAAAATGCAGTGTCGGAAAGCCCGATGGCATCCCTTGCGATAACGCGCAGGGAAAGCGTCTCCGTGGGTTCATCTGGAATCAACCAACTGTATATCGTATCAACTAGTCCTTGAGTAATGAGGGTCCAATCTTCAGCCGGTGGAACCTGATAGGCCAGATCACAAGAGACAATACCGACATTATCGTTTGCGGACCACGTCAGAGTAGCCCTTGAGCCGATAGCGAAACTTGGGTCAGGTGGATGCCAGGACACCTCTGGTGGGGTGTTGTCTTGAACACTGAAATATGGCGATTGCAGCGAATCGACATTCCCAGAACTGTCCCGGGCATAGACAACCACGTATGCTGAGTCAGTCGGACCAGCTAGAACTATAACAGTGCCGGTATAATCGCCTGCATCACTCTCACCACTGAAGGGAATGCGTGTTCCTTGCATATTATCAAATTCGGCCCATATGGAATCCACGGCAATGTTGTCTTCTGCTGTGGCGGAGATTTCAAGAGGCTCATGCTCAACCGCAGCAAACCCACTTTCCGAGTTAATCGACAAGACTACCGGAGGGACATCATCAGCGATGACGAAACTATTGCTCGTGTCAGCAGCTGAGTTTCCTTTCCAGTCAAGCGCTTGAAGGATGATGCGAGTATCTATGCTAAGTCGGTCAGGAATCGTTAGACTATAGTTCCGTAATGGATCTTGGACGACAGATAATGGCTCGAGTACATTCAAGTCGTGAAGAAAGAAAACACCTACTGCATCTAGCGCAACATTATCTTCTGCTTCCCAGGAGATCTGTAGAATATCTTGAGTAAACACAGTGTCTGGAATCATCGAAAGAATCGAGACGCTAGGGGCAACTTCATCTCGCTGGTCAAAGTAAAAAGCGCCAATGTCGGCTCTTGTGCCATCTGGGTCAAGGGGAGAAGCGGGACTCCCAGCGTCTATAGCAGGGCTTTGCCATTGTAACGTGAAATCTCCGTTATCAGGGTCAACAAATAAAGGATCAGAATATAATATTCCTGTTTCTATCAATACTGAATCAGGTTGATTTGTCGATAGCCAATTACTCGAAGTATCCAGAAGACTATAATTAATTCTGAGTCTACCCCATTCATTTGAGCCTATCTCGCGACCGTTGTCAGACTGGTTATTCCATAGGATGCTATTAATTAAATTAACTGTTGACCACGAAAATGAATCCCAACCAGTTAAGTGTATCCCTCCTCCATTAGGGCTAGAATTTTCGATAATTGTGCATTGAATAATATCAGTGGTTGCCCAATCAACAGCCATTAAGTTCTCGATACCGCCACCGGAGGAGGCATAATTATCATACAATATACATCTTATTATTTTGGCATTAGAATTCTGAATATATATCCTTCCTCCATTGCCATTGGCAGAATTACCATATATTTCACAATCAATTATTTGTGCTTTTATATTGTAGTTTTCAATTTGTATTCCTCCACCATGCCAACCATTAACGACTGTATTATTTCTGATAATACATTTTTCAATTGTTGTTACTTGATCATATGAGGGAATACAATAGATACCGCCACCATTTTTTGAAGTATTGTTTTCAATTATGCAATTACTAATATTAGTATTATTCCCATTTACTATTGCAATTCCTCCTCCACGTGGATTATCATCTGGGTAACCAGGACTGATATTTATTGATCCTGAACCATTTCGGATCGTAAATCCAGATATTTCTGTCATATTTGAATTTTGATTACCCGATACAACAATTACACTCCCATTCTGGTTTCCATCAATCACGGTTTGGGAGATATAAGAAGTATCTTGAGTCGTCAGGAATAGTGATCCAACAACAATATTATGCCCATTGAAGTTGATATTCTCATAATAAGTCCCTGGAAGTACTAGAACAGTATCCTCATCGTTTGCCATATCAATGCCGTGCTGGATTGTGGCAAAGGGGAGAACATTTGAACCGTTCCCTGTACTGTCAGATCCTGAGGCTGAAACATACCATGTTGGTCCCCCATACGGTGTTGCACTAACCTCTTCTGAAAACTCGCTCTCATTCCCCGCCGTGTCCACCGCTGTGCTGCGATAGTAGTAGATCTGTCCATTGGTCAGTTCCGCGTCAGTATAGACCGTAACTGGAGGAGTACCCACCACGCTGTCAATCAACGTGGAAGCAGGCGACGATATATCCTGGTAGATGCGGTACTTCGCCAGGTCTGCTTCGCTGTTGGCCGACCAGGTGAGGGTGACCTGCTGGTTGCCAGGGGTGGCGGTGAGGCCGGTGGGGGCGGCAGGGGGTGGATAACCCAGCCGAACAAGCCATATATCGTTTCCTCCAGCCCCAAATGCAGAGGTCACCCCAACCATAGCATAACCACCATCGGCGGTTGGCGCCATATCATACAGTGATCCTCCACCGTAAATAGTCTTTGTCCAAAGACTATCACCATTCGCGTCGGTCTTGATTAGCCAATACTCTCCTCCTGCCTTCGTCCCAGCAACTAAGTATCCACCGTCAGCTGTCTGAAGCACACTTTTTCCACTCCCGTCCCCACCAGGAGTACCATATGTTCTCGTCCAAAGGGCATTTCCGCTCGCATCTGTTTTAATAAGCCAAATATCATTTAAACCAGCTCCAAAGGATTCGGTCCAACCGGATATTATGTATCCCCCATCCAACGTTTGCCTGACACATTCCCCTTCATCATACTCACCTCCTCCGAAAGTCTTATCCCATAAGAGAGTTCCACTTGCATTTACTTTTGCTAGCCATACATCGCTCTGACTGGTTGCATCGTACCATCTGTTTCCAACTACTATGTAGCCCCCATCACTGGTTTGTTCGACATGGTTGCCATCTTCATCATCGATCGAATTACCGTAATAATATTCCCAGGTAGTGTTCCCATTCGCATCAGTTTTGATAAGCCACATACCGCCGCTCGTTCCGGCTTGCCCTGTCCAGCCAGTTAGGATAAAACCTCCATCATTTGTTTGTTGAACGGAGTGCGCATGGGAAGAACCACCCTCATTGTAAGAACGTGTCCAAAGCGTATCTCCCGAGCTGTTCAAACGCAATAACCAGATGCTATCGTTCCAAGGGGCATGCTGCCCTGCTGCGATATAGCCACCATCATTCGTTTGTGCGATATCGTAGGCATATTCTGACCTATCTGTACCATAGGCGCGGGTCCAGATTGGATTTCCATTGGCATCAGTCTTGATAAACCAAGCATCACTTATTCCAGTGGGGGCGTATGAATCTGTGGAACCAGCCATTATAAATCCACCATCAGATGTTTCTCTAACTGAGCGAGCCCTATCGTGGTATGCTCCACCGTAGGTTCTGCTCCAAAGAGTATCGGGCACCTGAGCCGCCAGGGGGATGGCGAGGGCGAGGAGGAGGGCCGGGACGCGATAATGGTGGATTCCGTGCATGGTCTTTCGCTAGTCCCCTACTCCAACGACCGCGCCCCTGACCATTGCAACCTCGACCTCTTCATCATTAGGCCCCCGTGCATCCACCACCGTCAGGGTCAGGGCGCTGTTGGATAGGGTGAGAACCTCAAGCTGGAAAGAGAGGATGGTGCCCGAGCCGTCCACACCGGTGGCTGGCCCCTGGGTTACGCCCATGTTGATCTGCCAGTAGGGATCAAACTCTTCGATTAAAATCAGGTTACCGCCATCCTTGTCAAGGAATGGCCCAGTAGTGGCTTCGAGTGCCACTACTGAAGTAGTATCATATTCCAGCTTGAAGTCGATTACGGTCAGGCCAGCTATCGAATCTGCCCGAAGTTCAACGATGAAGGTGTCTCCCTGGGCAACTTCGACACAGTATGGGTAGAGCAATAACGACTGAGGTGGAACTGCATCAACGATAAAGGCGACCTGGGCAGGTGAGTCCTCTTTGATCCCCGTAGGATAGCGTGACTTGACCTCAAAGAGGTGCTCACCTTCATCCAGGTAGTCCAGAGTTACCGAAGTATCCTGGGACCATGTAGAAAAGGTCCGGTTCTCCAGTCGATAGGCGAACTCCAGCCTTTCATGGCTTCCGCTCCAGGAAATGCTGGTTGTAGTGGTAGTTATGGTACCCGATGGGGCTGTGACGATAGTTGTTACGGGTGGGATATAGTCATCTCCCGTAGGGTCAAGAGGATTGTCGTATTCCAGTTCATCAGGCGCAGTTATGCAGCTCTGCCACGTTGTTCCAACTATGACGGCCATAACTACCCAGAATAATCTTTGCCTGTTAAAAAGCATCTTTATCAGTTACTTAAAAAGTCACATCCACAATGTTGATAAACCAGGCACCACCTAGTACACCAAACATCACATCCCTCAGCTGCTCGCTATCCTTCATGATGTTATAACTCTCTTCCATAAGGATTTTTGCTGCTTCGATGTCATCCAATTCGTCAGCATCGCGGTATTCGGTGCGTCTTGTCTTGAACAGATCATAATCTTCAATAAACTCTGACTGGCAGTCATAGGCATAATAGGCAACACCCACGACACCAATGAGGAATAGCAATCCCTTCCCTGTGTGCCCCTGGTATAACTGGCCTGATCCCGGAATTACAGTAGAGAATGCTAAGGCTGGAAGTTTGGGCTTTTTTCTTAATGAGAAATTGACGGCTGCTTCCTGCTCCTGCTGAATGAGCACTTTATCCCTGTAGGTGTAATACTCCGGTTTCCTGATAAATAGATTATGCTCACCAGTGGGAAGCAGGACTCTGTCCATTGGGAGCTTGCCGTAGTATTGTCCATCAATTATGACACGTGAGCCAGCGTCTCCTTGAATCGACAGCCAGTTCGTAAGTTGTTTTAATGAGACATTCCATTGATAGTTTTGACCTGCCTGGGCAATAAAGATGGTGTCCAGCTGCTCATAGCCACTCAGACTGAGAGTAAGATTGTGTGGACGACCAGGTTCTATTTCTGCTTCATCGAGAGGCGTAAAACCAATTGCATCGCCATCGAGCAGGATGACTGCCCCCGGGGGCCGAGACTCAACGGCCATTGTTGCCACTCTTGGAACTGGTTCCGATGGAGCTGGAACGGCCATAGCAGTGCCGGCAAGTTCATTCGCAAGGTCAGTCATGATATCCAACAGGCCGTCAATTTCTCCACGAAAGTCCCTCTTTAATGAGCCTGTTATCCGACCGCTTTCAACATCGATTGTTCGGACATCAATCGTAAACGTTAATCCGACTCTGCCTATGGACCCCGCGACTATGGTAGTGACGCCAAGCAGCTGTCCAACTTCAACAGCACATTCGTTTGATGTGCATCCGGTCATCTGGAAGTCTTGTTCCAACAGGATCTGTTCCATCTGACCACGCTCAACGACGGTAACTGTATGAGTCCCGACTAGATCGGTACGAAGTCGGTCTGTCAGGCTCGCAGCTTCGATTGAGGATATTCCACGGCCTTCAAGGTCTAAAACGGCAAGTGACTCTGAAACCTGCGCATGAAGAGGTGCGAGGCTGGCAATTGCGGTAGCCAGCAAAAGAGGAGGGTATAATGATATGTATCTAGACAGCCAGTTCAGTGCGTAGCCTCCTGACTACTGCGATGCTTTCCGAATTAATCCGAAAGGCAATGTTAGTCGGTATTTATCATGAAAGCCAGTTTTTCCGGCAATGGGAGTATACTCTGAAGCAATCACCCGGAACCTTGGGCAAGGAAAGGTTAGGATAAAGCCGGAGGGATGTTAAGGAAAAGCCCAAGGCCCCACACCTAGCCGAACCAGGTCACGCCTTACTTCCTCAGGCGGCCTCATAGATCACTTTTCCGTACTTACGGGCCGGGAAGGCCAGCCCGCCGCCAGCAGGTCTCTGGTTTCCCGCAGGCTCTGCACATGGACCTTGGCCCCGCCCACTACCGGCATGAAGTTGGTGTCGCCGATCCAGCGGGGTACCACGTGGAGGTGGATATGGGGCTCGATGCCCGCTCCGGCGGCGCTGCCGATATTGGCCCCGAAGTTGAAGCCGCCCGCCTGCATCTCCCGGCGCATGATGGCCATCGCTTGGCTGACCAGTTTGAGCATCTCCAGCTGCACCTGCGGCTCCAGGTCGTCGAACTCGGATACGTGCTGATAAGGGGCGATAAGAACGTGCCCGTTGTTGTAGGGGTACAGGTTCATCATCACGAATGCGTGCTGCCCCCGATGGACGATTAGACTCTCCCGGTCGTCATCGGCGGCGGGCTTGTCGCAGAAGATGCACTTGTCGAGCTGCTTTGGCGCCCGGATATATTCCATGCGCCAGGGCGCCCATAGCCGCTCCAGGTTCAACCCTGGGCCTCTTCCTTTTCTTTCTTGGCCGCGGCGATCACCCGCAGCTCCTCGTCGTGGGGAATGTTCTCGTAGTGATCGAAGCGCTGGGAGTGAATGCCCCGGCCCCCCGTCATGGAGCGCAGGGCGGTGGCGTACTGGTCCAGGTTGGCCAGGGGGATCTGGGCCTTCACCTTCTGGTGGCGGCCCTCGGTCTCCGTGCCCAGGACCTTACCCCGCCGGGACGAGATATCGCCCATAACGTCCCCCATGAATTCCTCGGGTACCAGGACGTCCACCTCGTAGATAGGTTCCAGCAGTTTAGGCCGGGCGTCCATGAAGGCTTCCTTGAAGGCTTCGCGGCCGGCGATCTGAAAGGCGATGTCCTTGGAGTCCACCGGGTGCTGCTTGCCGTCATAGACCACCGCCTTGAGATCCACGCAGCGGTAGCCGGCCAGGACCCCCTCCTGGGTGGCGGCCTTTACCCCCTTTTCGATGGAGGGGATGAACACCCGGTCGATGGCCATGCCCACTAACTTACTTTCAAACTCGACGCCCGAACCGAGCGGCTGGGGTTCGATGTACATCCATACTTCGGCGAACTGGCCCGCCCCGCCGGTCTGCTTCTTGTGGCGGTACTTGGACTCGCCTCTGGCACTGATGGTTTCCCGGTACGGCACCTTCGGGGGCACCAGGTCCACTTCCACCTTGAACCGCTGCTTGAGCCGCCGGATGACCGTCTCCAGGTGGAGCTCGCCCTGGCCCGAAATAATGGTCTGCCTCAGCTCCGGGTCGTACCCGAAAATGAAGGTGGGATCCTCTTCGTGCAGGGTTGACAGCCCGTTGCTGATCTTGTCCTCGTCGCCCTTGGCCCGGGGCACGATGGCGGAGCGTATCTTCTGCTCAGGCAGGTGGATGCCAGGCAGGACGATGGGATTGGCCCCGTCGCTGAGGGTGTCGCCGGTGTGGGTGTGCTTGAGCTTGACCACGGCGGCGATGTCCCCGGCCACCACCTCACCCAGGTCTTTGCGATCCTTCCCGTTCATACTGTAAACGGTACCCATCCGCTCCTGCCTGGTCCGGGTGGTGTTGGTCAGGTCGGCGCCTACTTTCACCTTCCCTGAATAGGTTCGGAAGAAGGAAAGCTCCCCCAGATGAGGCTCACTGACTGTCTTGAAAACGAAGGCCGAGGCAGGACTGTTCTCAGTAGCGAGCCGCGTGATCTCCTCCTCGCTGTCAACACTGGCCTTGCCCTTTACTTCCTTTAAATCGGCGGCGCAGGGACCATACCTCGCCAGTACATCCATCATGCGGCGTACACCGATGTTGGCAAGTGCCGCGACGGCGAAGACCGGGATCAGGGAACCGTTCATGAGGGCTCCGTGGAGGCCGCCCCGGAGCTCCTCTTCAGAAAGCTTGTCCTGCTCGAAGAACTTCTCCAGCAGAGTATCGTCGGATTCGGCCACCAGCTCAATGAGTTTCTCGTGGAGTGTGGAAATCCGCTCGGCCCATTCCCCCGACAGGGGTTCCTGTGTATACTGGCCGGAACCGTTGGTTTTATAAGTGAAAAGCTCATTACGGAGCACGTCAGCCACTTGGTTGAAGCCGGGACCCTGGTTGACGGGCATAGTAACAGGAAAGACTTTGGAGCCGAACCGTTCGCGGATTACGTTGACGACGGCGTCGAAATCGGCGTGCTCCTTGTCCAGTATGTTGACCGCTATCAGATGCGGCAGGCCGTATTTGGCGGCGGAGTTCCACACCTGTTCGGTGCCTACTTCTACGCCCGATACGGCATGGATTACCACTATGGCAAAGTCAGCCACCCGCAGGGCACCCTGCACCTCGCCGTAGAAGTCGGCATATCCGGGCGTATCTATGATATTGAATTTCTTGTCCTCCCAGGGAAGCCCCAGCACAGAGGCGTTGATGGATATCTGGCGCTCGATTTCGTCCTCGTGGTAGTCAGACGCGGTGTTGCCGGCCTCGATGGAACCCATGCGGGTAATGACACCGCCGTTAAACAGCATGGCCTCGGACAGGACGGTCTTGCCCGCCGAGCCATGCCCGACTACCGCGAAGTTGAGGATATCTTCCGTCTTGTATTGGGACATATTTTCTCCTTAATTGCATGACAGTTATTGATTGAATTCTTTATGCAGAAGGGGTATCAAAGATTCCATATTCGGTATTTCAGGTTTCAAGTTTCAGGTAAGTTTCAGGTTTTGAGTTCTGAGTGCCTGTACCATGTTCACCGGTCATCTTTCGCACCACATTAATGATTGAATTAATGCCGAAACTTGGTCCCTTTAAGACCCGATTGTTTTAAATAACTCATCAAGCCATTGATCATCTGACTGATTTCAGCAGCTAACCCGGACAGCTGATCAAACTCAGATCTAGTGAGATACCCTTGATTATGAGCAATATACAGTTGCGAGCGTACTTCACCGGAAAAACCTTTTGCAACGGAGAGGAATTAAATGAACTCCTGATTTCCATCCCTCTCATATCCCTCGGCAACATTGGCCATTATCGATATACCGGCCCGAGGGATTTGATCCCGCAAGACAAAATCCTTCGTAAAGTTACCTACACGCGTTACGGAATAGATTTGGTGAACCAGCTCCCTTGCTTTCTTCCAGGCATCGATGTCTTCGAAACTCCTGAATGTGGCCACCTACTTTCCCTTTATCCCCATGAAACTCCGAACTTTGAACTTGAAACTTGAAACTTATAATTCATAACCCGTAATCTATTACTATCACCCTACCTTGCCCCCTTCCCCAGTCAAGCTCGAATCAAGGTATTCTTCAATGACTTCCCGAACAGCGGGCTTGAGATAGATACCGGAGAGGTCCTTGCGGCAAAGAGCCTCCGCCAGCACACGAGTCCGTTGCTCAAGGGGCGTGGATTTGTTCAAGACGATGAGTTCCTCCCCTTCCAGGAGACAAGCGCCTCCAGTGAAAGGGCCCCTGTCAAGGATCACCTGCAGGCCCAGGCGGGCAGCCACTTCCTCCAGTTCATTGTACAGGGCCTCCAGTCTTCCGTTTGGTTTCCTGGAGGACAAGGCTATAACAGCTCCTCGCGCTTGCGGGACTGCAGCCAGCTGACAACCTCCCGCACTCGTTCGCTCTCTGAAGTGGGGAGTACCAGGGTGGCATCGGGAGTGGAGATGATGATAAGGTCCCGCACTCCGATAGCGGCGGTGTACCGATCCTCGCTTACCACCAGCGAGTTGCTGCAGTCGACAATTGTCACGTCGCCCTGAAGGACATTTCCGGCCTTGTCCTTGGGCAGCTCGTCGTAGAGGGTCCGCCAGCTGCCCAGGTCATTCCAGGTGAAGCGGGTTTCAACCGTATAGATAGACTCGGCGTGTTCCAGGACGCCATAGTCAATGCTGATTGAATCCACTTTGGGCCAGATCTTGGCGAGGGCGGGATAAAAATCGGGGGTGTCGATGAGGTGTTCAATATCTGCCAGTTTGTTATAGGTTGTGGGGAGGCACCGAGCCAGGTTATCCAGAATAGTACTCACCTGCCAGATAAACATGCCGCCGTTCCATAAATGGTCGCCGTTTTCGAGGAACTGTTTGGCTGTTTCCAGGTCAGGTTTTTCGGTGAAACGGACTACGGGATGGACATCGCCATCGTTATCCCGGTCGAACTGGACATAGCCGAAACCAGTAGCGGGCCGGGTGGGTTGGATACCGAGGGTGATGAGATTAGGTCCCTCGACCGCCTTTTTCCGTGCCTGGGTGAGGGCTCGGTAGAACTGTTTTTCTTTACAAATGAGGTGATCCGCCGGAAAGACTCCCATGACACCATCTCCAAAGCGCTTGCGGAGGACAAAAGCCGCCAGGGCGATAGCCGGGGCGGTATTCCGGCCGCTGGGTTCAATAAAGAAGTTCTCTTCCGGCACATGAGGAATTTCGGCCTTGATCTGCGGGGTGAGAGTACTGGAGGCCACTACATAGAGACCTTCGCAGCTGGCATCCTTTTCCAGCCGGTGGGCGGTCTGGACAATAAGTGATTTGCTGTTGATAAGATTAAGAAGTTGTTTGGGGCGTTGACGTCGGCTCTTGGGCCAGAAACGGGTTCCAGCTCCACCGGCCAGTATGACACAGTGCATTTATTCCCTTTTCACAGCATTATTAACTAGAGGCAAAATTGGAATCGTAACCGTGAAGTTAATATCAATACTGTCCACTTCCCAGCGGGGTCGTACCTCGACCACTTCAGGATAAAAGCTAAAGCGGGCAGCCCGCTTGTAGGGTTCCCAACGGCCGCTGTAGTAGGGCACGGGATGGGCACCCACCTGCTCATGCCCGAAGAGGGTGTAAAAGCCGGGAGGGATGTCAGCCAGGAAGTAGCTTGTCTGGCCCAGGCCGTCCCGGCCACGGGGAGGCCCGCTTGTCCTGAGCAGAGTCGAAGGACCGGACAGGTCCGTCTGGCTGGTGCCGCCGGACAGGTCGGCGGAATCAGTGACAGTATAGGCAATGCGTCGGCTCGTGGCGGCGTCTCGGACTTCCACCACCGTGTGACCAGAAAACCCAATAATCGTGCCTCGAATGCTGCCCGTGGCCCCTGGGGGACTGTATACGAGGGCGAAGCTGAGAAGGGAATCGGTCATAGCGTTCCCGGCTTCATCCGTAATCTCCCACACGGGGATAGAGACCTGGCTGTAAAGTTCTGGTTCGGAAATATCCAATACGGCTGTGAACGGGGTGACTTGACGGAGCGGTACATCCGGTGTGTCCTCGCCGGTCCTGGAGGAATCCTTGTGGATAAGATGGGCGATTAAATTGGGCGGCAGATGCACCGGCTCCGAAAAGGTGATCCGGCCCCGTGCTTCCCCATAACGTTTGCGACTTGAGATATCCTCGAGCTGGCTTCCGTCCCTGCCAATTGCAGGTTCAAGGACCACCTGGCCACCCGAAACTGTAGGAATCGGTGGTATTGTATCCACCAGTTCGGGTGTGGGAATAGCCAGCGGCTCCAGCCGGTAGGGCTCCCCCAACCGCGTATAGCCCTGGCCCAGGTCGATGACCGTGGTATCCGAAATTTGTTTACCGGGACGCAATAAATGGCCGAAGGTCAGGGGATCGTCAGTAGGATAAAGATTTGGCGGGAGCTGGGCTTCGCCGAAGGGCATGTCAAAGGTGATGGTCAGATAAGTGGGGGTTATCCATTCCACCGATTGTATCCGGGGGCGGGCCAGGGGTGGTGACTGGCACATTGCCGTAGTGATGGTATCGCCCCGGACCAGCAGGGAATCGGCGGGGATCAGGGCATACGGTCGGCGATGGATAGTGGCGGGGAAACCGTCCAGTCCCCCCTCAACGGCGGCCAGACGGTAGGTTCCGTCCGGCAGGTAATTGAAGGAGAAGCTGCCATCGGCGGCCAGGTCTATGCTCTGGACACGGACAAACCCGCTATCCGTCCGTTGAAAAAGGCCCACTTCCACCGGGCGCTGGGCGTTGGTTTCAATAATGCGCCCCTGAATGCGGCCGGTGGGTATATGTCCGCCGGTGCTGAAGACCAGCTGATAGGGTTGAGCCAGGCTGTTTTTCCGATAGTCCCGGATACCTCGTTGGAGGGTGAGTATGTAAGTGCACCCGTCCTGAAATCCACCAGCACCGACCCCGAAGGGGTCCCCCGCGGGAAAGGGATCTGTCCGTTGGCTTTCTGATGGACTGGCGGGACGGATCAGAACACGTTTGCCCCTGACCCTAGTGGTGAAGCTGACCTCCGGGGTGAAAACCACTGAACCAGGCACCGACACCGGGTCCACCTGCTCATTGAAAGTGATCTCAATGATCTGGTTGGGATCCAGGTCCAGTGTGCCGCTGGGTGGTTCTACCCGGATGACACGGGGTCCCTCGGTATCCGGGGATCCGCCGGTGGGAGGGTTCTCGGCGGCGCAGTGCAGGGAGAAAGTGGCAGTAACAGTAGCAGTGGCAGTCAGCAGTAGGACCGGGCGTAGACGAAGCATAGCAGACCGAAGTTGGGGCGGGAACCGCTCAAACGCCAAGATTAATCCACTCCCTGGTGAGGCAATTCAGGACTAACCCTGAAAAACTGTTGCAGGCAATGGTCCAATCCTTGTAGCTTTATTCAGGGTTCTTATAAGGAGAAAATGATGCTTGACAATAAGGAGAAAATGATGCTTGACAATCGCAATAGCAGTGGCCGACGCAACCCGGATGCGCGTCGCGCTGGCTCAGACAGGCGGATGGCGATGGTTCCGGTAGACATCGAGAGGAGATCCAGCGCTGACAGGCGTTTAGGGTTTGACCGGCGAACCGCAGTTGACCGGCGACTGGCCGCCCATTCTTACAGCCATATACTATAACCCGGCCTACATTGGCGAGGGACAAAACCGCCTACGATTCCGCCCCTTAAATAACAGATAATAGAAATCATCCTGCCCCGTATCCAGGTCGGCAGTTTTCCCCGTACTACTTTCCTCATTAAAATAGGATTATCTAGCTGATACTCTTCCAGACTGCCCGCAATTTCCGGGCGGCTGCTTACAGTATAGTTACGCTGGCCGGAGTTGATGGGATTCGCCTAGACCTTCAGCCGGCGGGCGGTTCTGATAAACTTCCGCGTCGAGCCGGTACCCTTGTGGGTATTAAACCATTTTTTCCACAGCCAGGCCTGGGCCGGCAGGTCGCGGGCGTCGGGGATAGGATAGGGCGCCATCATATACCAGAGCCGGCACAGGGCAATACCGAGGATGTCGTTGTTTCGCAGCTCCTCACCGAGGCGCCCCGGTCTCTCCAGCAGCCAGGAGAGCTTATATCCCAGGACTCTCTCAAGGTCGTGTTTCCATTCCAGTCTGCGGGGGCGCTGAAGGTAACGGAAGAGAATATCCCGGGCTGTCCGCGGATGGATCTGCCAGAAGCCCAGCTCCGGGCCGTTGTTGATCCCTTCACGTAACTGGTAGTGGCTCTCCACCGCGCCGGTCCTGAGCACCAGCTCTTCCGCGTCCGGGGACCACATACCCTGCCCCTGGAGAACGAGCCGCACCAGAAGGCGCGTGTCCGGATAGTGGAAACCGGTGGGAGCGGGGGTACGGATGCCGCTTCCCAGGACTAAAGGCATACTCAGTATGATCAGAAAGTAACGCATCGGGCTTATTCGGTGGGAGAATTAGAGTGGTAATGCGGCAGTCGCCGGATGACTGCTTATCGGGTTCCGACCGGACGGACGGCACCGCCAAGCCCTACCGGCCCGGCGAGATAGACGCCTGGATGGTTCGAGACGGTTCGCTTCCGTTCCTCGAATGGAATCACGTCTGATCATCTTGCAGAAATCGGGCATTTCTTCGATACACTCCGTGTTCATTGCTATGCTTTACGGCAATTACCGTGCCTGTAGTTTGACAGTCCGTGCTTTCGGGTCAGAAACTGCCATTGCAGCCAAGCGAATCTACCGGAATAAGCCGGTCCTCTGAGCCAAACGTTCCTTTTTCGTCCGCTCCCTGCGGTGAGACGACCTGATCTATGGTGTTACCCGATTTTCCTGGTTACATTTCACTATCTTGGATCGGGACCTGTCCCGGCATTTATTCTTCACGCACATGTGTTTATCTACTCCATGTTAGATGTCAATCCGGCAGACATCCCGAAATCCGCGATGCAATTAAAGGAGAATACCATGAAAGGTCTCCCAAGGGTGAAAATCGGCCCGGAATATAGCATGTCCAAAGCTGTTTGGGTGTGTTTTCTGGCTATCGTGATGGCGGGTTGCGGTACCTCCTCCATCTACATCAATGTCAAGCGGCCGGCGGAGATCAACCTCAAGGAATACCGCAAGATTGCCATTGGTGACATCGTGGACCAGCGTGGTAGGAAAGGTGGCCACGCCAAGGATATGGCCGACGAAGTCACGTCAGTCCTGTTTACCTCAGGGCAGTTCGAGATCCTGGACCGGGAACATCTTGCCAGGGTCATGGATGAACACTCTTTGAGTGAAACGGGGATCATCGACGAGAGCACCGCAGCCGAGATCGGGAAGATCATCGGGACGGCCGCCCTGATCTTCGGCCGTATTCAAACCGACCAGTACCAGGAGGACCTGAAAAAGGGCGAGCCCTACCAGGACAAAAAGGGGGATACCCACCAGATCAATACCCGTACGGGAACCTACCGATTAACGGTGAACCTTCAGGTCATCGACATCCAGACAGCCAGGATACTGGCGGCGAAAAGCCTGGCGGCAGAGCGCACCGCCCGAATGAGTGCCGATAATCGAGACCCCGCGAACATTGACCGTAACACCCTCTATGCCCGCTGCCTGAAAGACATTTCACAACAGTTTATACGTATGGTAGCGCCGTACGACGTGCAAGTGCGCGCCGCTTTCCTTACCGACAAACTGCTGCCTGAGGTTGACCAGGCCATCGGCTATTTTCGCATCGGCGAGTGGGAAGAGGGCATGACCATCTTGAGGGGGACCATCAGCAAGACCGGACTGCCGCTCGAAGTCCAGGCCAAGACTTTCTATAACCTCGGTCTGGCGGAGACCTACGCCGGCCAGTTCGACGAGGCCGTTGAGCACCTTAAAACGGCCCTGAGCCTGAACCCCAAATCGAGAAGGATTCAGAACGCTATCCTCAGGGCCAAAATGGAGAAGGAGAGCGCCGAGAAACTCAAGGAGCAGCTCTAGCCGGGTAACCCCCCGACAGCCGGTGAAGCCTGGCAGTCCGTCTACGCTTCGCTACGCCGGACAAGTTGGCAGTGGGCAGTTGGCAGCTTGCCTGGCGTAGTTCGCCAACCGGCGAACGAAGACAGGTTG
>CAZQOY010000038.1:0-15234 GCA_964595095.1 uncultured bacterium
AGAATCAATTAAATATGGGGCTAAAGAAAAGGTAATGCAAGGGATTTAGAAAAACCTTGATTCAGCTTAGCCCACTAGCCCACTAGCCCACGGTTTTAACCGTGGGATTGGGGAGGCCGTGGGATTGGAGAGGCTGAACAAAAGATTGAACCCCTTATGGCTTTCAAGAAAATATATGGACAAAAGAATTGGTATTCTCCAGCTTGACCCTACTTACGAAAAGCTATGATCATTGTTGTCATAATTAATCCGCATCTCCGGGAATTGGTAAGGGCGTATGGCCATACGCCCCTACAAGAATCGTCCCCGGCAATCGTTATGTATATTGATGACCGTAGGGGCACAGCGCGCTGTGCCCCTACGGTCAGTTGTCCGGGCTAATAGTTGATGACCATAAGGAGAGGGGGCTTCGTGAAACGAAGGGGGTGAGGTACCTTTTTCCTTTGAGTTCCCGGCTTCCCGGCTGAAACTTCCCTTATGGGCATCCCCCCCCGGTTGATCAGGAAGCTGCGCCGCATAGTCGGCAGGAAGCAGGTCGAGACGGGCCCGGCCGACCTCCTGGTCTACGAGTCCGACGGCCTGAGGCTCCACACCGCCCGCCCCGGCTGCGTGGTCTATCCCGCCTCCACCGGCGAGTGCGCCCGGATAGTGAAGGCCTGCTGTCAGGCCGGAGTGCCATTCGTGCCCCGGGGCGCTGGAACCGGCCTCAGCGGGGGCGCCATCAGTGACGGGGGCGTGATCATCCAGCTGAGCCGCATGAACCGGGTGCTGGCTGTCCACCCCGACGACCGTTATGCCGTCGTCCAGACGGGCGTGACCAACCAGGATCTCAGCCTCCAGGCCCGAGCCTACGGCCTGGAATTCGCCCCTGACCCGTCCAGTGGGGTGTCGTGTACCATCGGGGGCAACGTAGCGGAAGACGCCGGAGGCCCCCATACCTTGAAATACGGCGTCACCCACAACCACGTCCTGGGCCAGACCGTGGTATTGCCGGATGGTGAAACGGCCACGCTCGGCGGTCCCTTTCCCGTATCCACCGGCCCGAGTTTTTCCAGCTTCCTGATAGGCACCGAGGGCACCATCGCCATCACTACGGAGATCATTGTTCGGCTGGTGCCCGTACCCCCGGCGGTGATCACCATGCTGGCAATTTACTCAAAGGTGGCCGAGGCCACGGATGCGGTATCGGGGATACTGGCAGCCGGTGTGCTGCCCGCCGCTCTGGAGATGATCGACAACCTGTGCATCCAGGCGGTGGAGGCCCACCTCAAGGCTGGCTTTCCCACCGATGCGGCGGCGGTGCTGCTCATCGAGCTGGACGGTGAGGAAACGCTCATGAAGCGGGACGCGGAGGCTGTGGCCCGGGTCTGCCGGGAACAGGGCGCCGTGGCCTTTTATACCGCCGAAACCGAGGAAGAGCGCCTGCGCCTGTGGCAGGGCAGAAAACATGCCGCCGGTGCCCTGGGCAAGATTACGCATGCTTTCTATACCAACGACGGCGTCGTGCCCCGCAGCCGGCTTACCGACATCTTCCAGGCCATCTACCGGATCGGCGACGAACACGGCCTGCGGATCGGCAATATATGTCACGCCGGTGACGGTGTTATCCACCCCCAGATCCTTTTCGACTCCGACGATCCCCACGGCCCCGAGCGGGCTATGGCCTGTTCGAAAGACATCCTGCTGGCGTGCCTGGAGATGGGCGGGTCGATCACCGGCGAACACGGTGTCGGTGTCGAAAAACGCGGCTACATCCACCGGATGTATTCCACGGCGGACCTGGCTCACATGATCCGGCTTAGAGACGGCCTGAATCCCGACGGCCTGCTGAATCCCGGCAAGATATTCCCCGACAGTACTGAGGATGACGAGACCGGATCAAGCATATCCATTCCTCCAGGAGCCCGGGAATGACAACGGAATCGTCCTTTACATCCTCGGCCTGGCCCGATCCGGGCGGTACACTCCAGCCCCGGGAGCGAAGCCAGGCAGGTGAACTGATTGTCCAGGCCCGTTCCCGGCAGGTGACCGTAGGCGCGCCCCAGGCCACTTATCGCTGGGACCTGTCACGTCTGGATAGGGTGGTCTCCTTTCATGCCCCGGACATGATCCTGACCGTGGAAACCGGCCTCACGCTGAACGCTGTCAAAGACCTGGTTGAAGCGGAAAAGCTGTGGCTGCCGCTGGACGCTCCCGGCAGCGGTGACCTGTCCCTGGCGGAATACCTGGCCGGCGACTATTCTCTCAGCTGGCTCAGTCACCGCTACGGTACGGCCCGGGACTGGGTCGTAGCTCTCACTACGCTGGATGACCAGGGCCGGGAGGTCACTTCCGGAGCCCGGGTGGTTAGAAATGTGGCCGGTTACCAACTGGCTCCTTTATATATAGGCGCCCGGGATGCCCTGGGGCCGGTGGTGGAGGTCTCGTTCCGACTGTTGCCTCTGCCCGTCCCGATGACTGTGGCCCGGTGGCAGGCTGACAACCCCGATCCCCTGGTGGCCATATGGCAGCAGTCCCGCCGGATCAGCCATCCATCGGAGAGGGGTGAACCCTGGGATGCATTACGCCTGGAGCATCTCGGCGGCCAGTGGCGGCTTGACGGCATGACCCGGTTCCCACCGGAAGACGCCTCTGCATGGGAAGACCCTTCGTCTGTGCTCAGGGCGACGGATGCCAACCCACCCCCCTTTCCCCCTCCCTTTCAAGGGAGGTGGCTTCGTGAAACGAAGGGGGTGGGTTTTATCCAGTCCCAAGGCCCCGCCGATATTGCCTCAAGAGAAGTTGTTATCGAAACCAAGACCCCTCCCAGGGAAGGGCGGGAGAATGCGCTGCAGAGTAATATCCGCATCCAGGTTTTTCCGACGCAGATCCCGGAGTTGCTCGCTTCCTTACACTCACTGGGTGTTGAACTGACCTGCTATCCCGCGGCGGGTGTGGTTCATGTGGGCCTGCTTGACGGCATCAAGGAACGGCCGCCCCTGGAATACCTCCTGGCCGCCGTGGTGGAAAAAGGCGGCAGGGTCCAGCCGTTGGCCGCGGATGTCCCCGTCAGTCTTCCGGCACCGACGAATCCATCCGCAGATAGAGCTCTCATGACGCGTGTGAAGCGAATCCTGGACCCGGACGGCGTATTCGGTCCCTTGCCGGTGGAGCTATGGTGACCGGTTGCCGGCTTTTTTCCCCCGAAGAGTATCATCTCCTTCAGGAATGCGTCCATTGCGGACTCTGTCTGGGATCCTGTCCCACTTACATAGTGGACGGCAGGGAGGCCGATTCCCCCCGCGGCCGACTGTCGCTGATGAAATACCTAGACCAGGATTCCGACGCAGACGCCCGCGGAGCTTACCGCCACATTGATCTGTGCCTGGGCTGCCTGGCCTGTCAAACGGCCTGTCCCTCAGGGGTGCGGTACAGCCAGCTGCTCGACAGAGCCCGCAGCTACCAGCGGCGGGAAGTTCAACCCCTGGCTTGGTCTCAGCGCCTGCTCCTCCGGTGGTTCACTGACCAGCGCCGGCTGAGTCTCCTTACCGCCCTGGTACGCCTGATCCAGAAAACCGGCCTGGATCGCCTGGTCCGATCTCTGCGTCTGCTGCCTCCAACGCTCAGGTTTCAACTGGCCGGGCTGCCGAAGGTACCGGGCCATGCTTTCAGCCAAACGCAGGAACCGCACCTGCCCGCCGTTACTTCCGATAATCAACGGCAGGGAACAGTGGCCCTGTTTACCGGCTGCGTAATGGACCATTGGTACGGTGAGGTCCACGCCGCTACCGCACGGGTTCTGCAGTGGAATGGCTTCGACGTGGTTCTGCCCGAGGGTCAGACCTGCTGCGGTGCCCTCCACGTTCACGCCGGTCAGGAAAAGGAAGCGGAAGATATGCTGGCCCGGAATCGTGACGCTTTCAGGGAAGTTGACGCTCAGGCCCTGGTAGTGAACGCTGCCGGCTGCGGTGCCCAGCTGCGGACATCACTCTGGCCGGAGGGTGATGGTCTCCCGGTAGTAGATGTATGTGAATGGCTGGCTACTCGTCTTACCCGCCCGCCGCGCCATAAACTGAACGAAAAGATAAGCTACGATGCCCCCTGCCATCTGCACCATGCCCAGGGTATCTCCGAAGAGCCCTACCGGCTGTTGGAGCTTGCCTGCGGGCAGCTGGAACCCCTGCCGGAGGCCGAGGTGTGCTGCGGCAGCGCCGGCTTCTACAGCCTGGTGCATGGTGATATATCCCGCCGGGTATTGGCCCGGAAAATCGACTATATCCGATCTGTGGACCCCGCCGTGCTGGTTACCGGCAATCCCGGCTGCCAGATACAGCTGCAGGCGGGTCTGCGTGAGGCGGGGATCAAAGCCTCAGTTCGCCACACCATCCAGATATTAGACGATGCCTACCGCCGCGACGAGGCTTATCGCCGCACTTTTGGACTGGCAGATGAACATGGTTAGATACGAATATTGTCCGCTGTTAATCGGAAGTGGATAGGAATGGCGAGCCACACCCCTACGGCGGCGGTCACGATGCCTGGGAGTGACCACCGCTACAGGGCTATCAGCCAGTAAAAAAAGCCAGACACGATCTCGTTATAGTAATAGGGCTGCTTAGATTAGAGGAGATGTCCGAAACCGTATCTGGCAAAAAGAGGACCGGTACCTCACTCACACCTGGCATAACCATCAAACGACGGCTTGGGGATGCCGTCCAGACGAATTCACCACCACGAAGGAACAGGGTGCGAATACCCTGACTTGGAGAGAGGGAGGGAGGGAGGATAGTCAGTACCTGATGCTTGATGCAAGGTACCGGCCGAAGTTTCAAAGAGCCCTTACTGACAAGCCCGCTTAGGTCAGGCTTGTCCTATATAACTAGATTTAAAGACCACTAATAATTTAAAAACAGAAATAGAATAAAGGTACCTATTTATCCATATTAAACCCGCTGGTTGTCCCTGACTGCCTCGTAATTTGTTAAAGTATACACCGGGACTTCTGATGAAAGTGTAAGTCTCCGTTAGACTTGTTTTTTAGTGTTGTCTTCGGTTCTTCTAACTGTCAGGACCGGCACCGGGCTGCGACGGACTACTTTTTCGCTGGTGCTTCCAAAGAGGGCATGGGCGATGCCGGTCTGGCCGTGTGTTGCCATTACCACCAGGTCAATATTTTGCTCGCGGATAGTGTGGAGTATTTCCCGGATAGGAGTACCATGAGCCAGTATGGGTGTCACACTGATGTCAGTGGGCAATTCGCTGATAACCCAATCATTCAAAAATTCCTGGGAATGCCCGGCCCGCTGTTCTTCCCAGTCTTCAGATAAGGCCATCGGTCCCCACGCGAAATCCACCGGTGTAAGCAGGGGTTCCAAGACATGAAGCACCAGCAGTTCAGAATCGAACTGGCGGACCATCGTAACCGCGTGAGGTATTGCCGCCTTGGAATAGTCGGAAAAATCGGTGGTGAGCAGGATTTTCCGATAGAATGCCATTCCCGAGGGCCTTACTTATGATGCGACGGGTGTTTCCTACAGCTTCGACTCTCGGAGAGCTTTTGCCAGCTCCCGCCGTTTCTGACGCATTCCTTCCGCCAGATCCAACAGGGTTTCGCTGCTAAGGGTGTCGTGCATCAGGCCCACGATGTGCTGCCACTGTTTATGCAGTGGGCAGATCGCATCGTCCGAGCAGACATCCAGCCCGATTACGCACGTCGGCTGCTCCGGGGGTGGTCCTTCAATGGCATTCACGATCTGCAGTATCGTGATTTTTTCAGAGGACCGCGCCAGTTTGATACCTCCATTGCGTCCCCGGTAGCTCTTTATTAAACGGTTCCTGGTAAGCGTCTGGACCAACTTGGCCAGAAAATGCCTGGGGATATTATAGATCTCGGCAATGGAACTGACCATCACCAGGCCTCTACCCTCATTCTCAGCTAGGTAAAGCATGGCCTGGATAGCATATTCGGCTGATTTAGAATACAACATAATAAATAAGATGTAGTTATCCGAAAATTAGGTGCCGGACACATAAGAGGCAAATCATTATTGCAGGACTACTATAGTGGGCTACTACAATTTAACCGTCAATCCCCGGAAGTGGTCGGATTCGTTTGGTAACCCAGGAGTACCAGGTTTTCCCGCTATTTAATGCGGGGATAAAACCGCGTTTGAGCGACCCAGGTCACCCACACTGCTCGTAAACCAGCCGCAGGCCCTTGACGGTGAGGTCTGAGTCATAGGTGACGGTGGTACGCAGCTGGCCGGCGATCAGCTCTCCCAGCCCGCCGGTGAGCACCACGTTCATTTCCTCCCAGCCGGTTTCCTCCCGGATTCGAGTCAGCATGCCGTCGATCTGATCCACCACGCCGTATATAATACCGGCCTGCAGGTTTGTTTCCGTGTCTTTGCCGATGACCGTTTCGGGCAACTTCAGATCAACGGCAGACAGGAGAGCCGCCCCGGAAAAGAGAAGGCGGGCGCTGGTCTCCATCCCCGGAGCGATGGAGCCGCCTATGAAATGCCCTGCTTCATTAACCACATCGAAGGTAGTGGCGGTGCCCAGGTCCACGATAATGCAGGGAGTGCCATAAACCTCCCGGGCAGCCACTACGTTACAGATGCGGTCGGCGCCCACGGAGTCCGGGTCCTTCACGTCCAATCCCAGATCCAGGGGCAGGTGAGCGTGAACCCGTAGGGGCTCGATGCGCAGGCAGCGCCGGCACATCTGCAGCAGGGCCTGTCCAACTACCGGCACAACGCTGGAAATGATGACTCCGTCAATTGCCGTGATATCGGCCCGGGCATCTTCCGCCAGGTGCTTGACCGCAATCCACCAGTCGTCGGCGGTATGGGTGACATTAGTGTGTAGGCGCCAGCTCTCCAACAGCGTCTTCCCATCAAACAGGGCCAGAACGACATTGGAATTTCCTACATCAATTGCCAGCAACATGGACTTCTCCTTCCGGTATCAGATACACAGCCAGGTTTTTGACGATCATTCGGGCTTCAAATCAAGATCACCGGCAGTTAACGCGTGGATTTCTGATCCAATTTGGATCAATCCCTGCCCCGCCGGGTTCACGCCGGTGAACCGTCCTTCCAACCGGCCATCAGGACCATGGAAGCGTACCGGACGGCCCAGATGGTCACAGCGTTCCTGCCAGAGGGAAGTTACATCATCAAGGCTACTCTCCAGCAGCTCTTCGAGCCGGTTGAGAATCCCGGCCAGGAGCAGTTCCCGCTGCACGGGCACCTGTCTTACCATTCTCACGGAGACGGCGGTAGAGTGTAGCTCCTCAGGGAAGTCCACGATCTGCTCGTTCACGTTGATCCCGACCCCTATGACCACCACCAGCCCCTCACCGGTCGTGCGGCTTTCGGCCAGAATGCCCCCCAGCTTGCGCCCCTCCCACACGATATCATTGGGCCACTTAAGCCGGGCTTTCACTCCCTCAAGCGCAAGAGTGTCCACAACCGCCACGCCCATACCCAGGGACAGCAGGCCGAGGCGTTCCGGGGGGAGCTCCGGGCGCAGGAGCGCCGAAAAAGTCAACCCCAGCCCCGCCGCGGAGAACCAGCGCCGGTCCTGACGCCCCTTGCCGGATCTCTGTTCGTCGGTGATTACCACCTGGCCCGGCACTGCCTGGCCCCCGTCAACCAGTGCCCATAGATCAGCGTTTGTGGAACCAGTAGTGGGATAGTAGGTAATCTCCCGGCCCAGGCGGTGGGTGTTCAGATGGGACTGGACGAGGTGCATAAGCAACATGACTACGCTACTGATCAATGCAAAATGAAAAATGAAGAACGCGAAATAAGTGGTGAGTCCTCAGTATCACAGGGAATTATCGGGCGGCCCACTGGATGTTTCACATCAACAGCAGCCTTGAATTTTGCATTTTGCACGTTACATTTTGCATTTTTCATTTTGCTTTATACTCCCCGAATACCTCCCTGAGCACGTCAGAGATCTCTCCCAGGGTGGCGTACACCCGCACGGCGTTCAGGATAGGCGGCAGGAGGTTCTCATCGCCCCGGGCTGCCGCCTTAAGGCTCTCCAGGGCCTGGTTGACATCCTCCGCACTCCGCTCCGCCTTCACTTTCTTCAGTCGGGCCAACTGGACCTTTACAACCTGTAGATCGATAGCCTGAAGCGAGACCGCATCAGGTTCGTCGACCACGAAGCGGTTCATCCCCACGATGACCTGTTCTCCCCGCTCCACGGCCTGCTGGAACTCGTAGGCCGAGTGGGCGATCTCCCTTTCCTGGTAGCCCTGTTCGATGGCCGCCGCCGCCCCGCCCAGCTTGTCGATGGTCGCGATCAATTCCAGGACTTCCCGCTCCAGCCGGTCGGTGAATTCTTCCACGACATAGCTGCCGGCCAGGGGGTCCACCACCTCGGTGATGCCGGTCTCATGGGCGATGATCTGCTGGGTGCGCAGGGCCCCAGGCGCACCGACTCTTCGGTGGGCAGGGCCAGGGCCTCATCGCGGCTGTTGGTGTGCAGCGACTGAGTGCCTCCCAGGACGGCAGCCAGGGCCTTCAGGGTGGTACGCACCACATTGTTGTTGATCTGCTGGGCGGTGTGAAGGATGACCCGGCGGTCTGGGTATGGTAGCGGCACATCTGCGCTCTGGGCTCGGTGGCGCCGAAGCGCTCCTTCATGATCCCGGCCCAGATACGCCGTGCCGCGCGAAACTTGGCGACCTCCTCCAGCAGGTTCATATGCACGTTGAAGAAGAAGCTCAGCCGCCGGCCAAAGGTGTTTACGTCCAGCCCGGCATCCACCGCAGTTTGCACGTAGGCGATGCCGTTGGCGAAGGTGAAAGCCAGCTCCTGGGCCGCCGTGGCGCCCGCTTCCCGCATATGGTAGCCGCTGACGGAGATAGTGTTCCAGCGGGGCAGCTCCCGCCCGCACCAGGCCAGCAGGTCGGTCACCAGGCGCATGGAGGGGCCGGGGGGATAGATGTAGGTGCCCCGGGCGATGTACTCCTTCAGGATGTCGTTCTGCACCGTGCCCTGCAGCTGCTCGGGCTTCACTCTCTGCTTATCCGCCACCGCTACGTACAAGGCGAGCAGGTTGGCCGCCGTGGCGTTGATGGTCATGGAGGTGGAGACCTGTTCCAGGGGGATGCCCTTCAACAGGATCTCCATATCGGCCAGGGAGGAGACGGCCACCCCCACGCGGCCTACCTCGCCCGCGGCCAGGGGCTGGTCCGAGTCGTAGCCGATCTGGGTTGGCAGGTCGAAGGCCACCGACAGGCCCGTCACCCCCTGCTCCAGCAGGTAATGATAGCGCTTGTTTGACTCTTCAGCCGAGCCGAACCCGGCGTACTGGCGCATGGTCCACAGGCGCTGGCGGTACATCTCCGGGTAGATGCCGCTGGTGAAGGGGTACTGGCCGGGGTTTGTCGGATTTGGTCACGGGGCGTAAAGTTATGAACCGCAAAGACGCAAAGGGCGCAAAGAAGTGGCAGTGGCAGTAGCAGTTGGCAGGAAAAGAAAGAAGAGAATTGAACTGCAAAGCCCGCCCTGAGCCACTAATTTGCGGGCTTTGGCGTCCCTTCGCCTTTGCTCAGGACAAGCCCTGGCGGTTAAACCTACTTAAACAAATCCGCGTGGCTGCCCGTGCTGCACCAGGATAATGGCGTTCTCGGTGCGGCGGTAGACCAGTAGCCAGTCGGGCTCAATATGTCCCTCCCAGAAATCGGCCCACTGGCCGCGCAGCCGATGCTCTCGGAACGAGTGGGGAAGTGCTTCTTCCCGTACCAATGAGGACACTATCTTTTTGTATCGTTCAAAAGATTTGCCGCGCCGTCCTATTCGCTTAAGGTCCTTCAGGAAGCGGGTAGTTTCCAGCAACCGGAGCATGGAGGCTCAGATACCGGCGGACTCGAAGTGATCTTCGGGCGAGGGATGTTCGGTAAGGTCTCGTTCGGCGCGGGCATCCTCCATGGCCGCCTTGGTCTCCGGATTGGGTATCCGAATATCAAAGGGGATTCCCCTCCGGTGCACAATCTGCTTGAAGTACAGGCGGATGGCGTCGGTGGTCGAAATGCCCAGTTCGTCCAGGATGCGTTCAGCCTGTTCCTTAAGTTCCGGTTCCATCCGGGCGTTGATTTTGGCGGTTTTTGTCGCCATAAGCTACTTTTCCTTTTTCAAGGGAGCGGTTTGTATCTCGTTCCTGTAAAATGTA
Organism: uncultured bacterium; assembly: GCA_964595095.1. Lineage (GTDB taxonomy): Bacteria > Fidelibacterota > Marinisomatia > SCGC-AAA003-L08 > TS1B11. The sequence goes on from CAZQOY010000038.1 coordinate 10,174, forward strand.
CTCCATTTGGCATACAATATCAAGGGTTATTGCACGGCCATTCGAGAAAAGTCCTCTGTGGTTATTGAGTATCTCAAGGTTTTATCTGGTTGCCGGACAATCCTGAAAGATCACCAGGGATCATCACAATAACTCTCGGTGCCTTCCGTGTTCTCTGCGTTCTCTGCGGTAATTCCAGGCCAGCCTCAAGTCCCCAGCTTCAAGCCCCTAGTCTCAAGTATCAAGCACCCAGCAATAAAAAGGCAACCATCCAACCGCCCTTCTTCATTATGATCTTTGCGCACTTGGCGTCCCTTCGCCTAGCTCAGGACAAGCCTTGGCGGCTAAATCTTCATCCGTCAATCGTCAATCTTCAATTTTCAATATTCAATCGTCCCCCCAACTCCCCCTTTCCCCCTCTCTATCAATTGCGTACCTTTAGGCCGTGAGCCAGCCTTTGGTTGATAGCGACGTGAACGCCCCCAGCGGCAGGGTCCTCCTCCGCCGGCACCTCTTACCCTTGTTGTTGATTATCCCCATACTGCTTCTTGCCCGGCAAGAGGACGACAGCCTTCAAGTAGGAAGTCAGCCCGACAGCGTTCAGGCAGGCGAACAGCCCGACACCCTTGCGATCCAGGCACCGGACAGTACCCTGACCGGCCCCCTCTTCCATAACCCGCCGGTGGCCATCCTCAACGACCGGCCCTTTCGTTTCGACTTATTTGTAGATTTCGATCCCGGTACGATCAAATCGGTAAGCCTGTTTTTCAGGTGTGATTCCTCCCATACGTACAGGGAAATTTCGCTGGAGGGGGAATACAACCGCTACCAGCATACTCTGCGGGCGGAGGAGTTGCGGGGCGGCACCCTGACCTACTATTTCCTGGTGACATTGAAGGACTACAGTCTGTGGGCCTACCCCACCAGCGAGGAAGGCAGCCCCCAACCCTTCGTGATCGATCTTGTTCCACCTACGAAGGAATTCTTCCAGAAGCGCTATTATGACTGAACCGGCCCATCGCCGTATCGAAGAGCTGCGCAGGCAGATCGACGAGCACAACGTCCGTTACTACGTCTACGACAGCCCCACCATCTCCGATGCCGAATACGACACCCTCATGCGGGAGCTGGAGGCCCTGGAAGCCAAGCACCCCGAGCTCATCACGCCCGACTCCCCCACCCAGCGCGTGGGAGCGGTGCCCCAGTCGGAGCTGGCTGCCATCCGCCACCGGGTGCCCATGCTCAGCCTGGTCAACGCCATGGGCGAGGAAGAGCTGCGGGCTTTTGATGAGCGGGTGCGCCGGGCCCTGGGGGCCGATACCGCCATTGAGTATGTGGCCGAGGCCAAGCTGGACGGCTTGGCGGTGGAGTTGGTCTATGAGGAGGGGCGTTTCGTTCAGGGTTCCACCCGGGGCGACGGCGTCACTGGCGAGGACATCACCCTCAACCTGCGCACTATCCGGGCTATACCCCTGACCTTGCGGCCGCTGGCCGATATTCCCCGGCTGCTGGAGGTTCGTGGCGAGGTGTTCATGCACCGGGACGAATTCGAGGCACTGAACCTCCAACGACATGCCAAGGGTGAACCGCTGTTTGCCAATCCCCGCAACTCCGCCGCCGGGAGCCTGCGCCAGCTCGACCCTCGCGTCACCGTGTCCCGGCCCTTGCGTATCTATTGCTATGCCCCGGGGGAAATTGCGGGATTTGCTTTCGCCGATCAGCAGGAGTTCCTGGAGACCATGCCGAAGTGGGGCCTGCCGGTAAATCCCGAATCCCGCCTGTGCCGCGGCATCGATGGGGTTATCGAAGCTTACCATGACCTGGAGGCCCGCCGTGAATCGCTGCCCTACGACATCGACGGGATCGTTATAAAAGTAAACGATTTTGGTTTACAGCAGGACCTGGGCCAGCGCAGCCGTTCCCCCCGGTGGGCTATTGCCGGCAAGTTCAAGGCTCGGCAGGTCACAACGGTGGTGGAGGATATCGAAGCCAGCGTGGGCCGCACCGGGGCCGTGACTCCCGTGGCCCACCTCCGACCAGTGAACGTGGGTGGTGTTACCATCAGCCGGGCTACCCTTCACAACCAGGACGAGATCGACCGCAAGGACGTGCGCATCGGCGACACCGTCCTGATCCAGCGGGCCGGGGAGGTGATCCCGGAAGTGGTGAAAGTAATCGTTGAGAAGCGGCCACAAGGAGCCAAGCCCTATAGTCTGCCCGCCACCTGCCTGGTCTGCGGCCATGAAGTATATCGTCCACCCGATGAGGCCGTGGTCCGCTGCGTGAACCTGGCCTGCCCCGCCCAGGTGCAGGGGCGGTTCGAGCATTTCGTCTCCAAGGCCGCCATGGACATAGACGGACTGGGCGAGAAGCTGGTGGCGCAGCTCATCGCCGCAGGTAAAGTGAGCTTGGTGGCGGATATCTACAACCTGGTCTATGATGACCTGGTGGGGCTGGAACGCATGGGCCCCAAGTCCACCGAGAACCTGTTGGCGGCTATCGAAGCTTCCAAGGAGACCACTTTCGCCCGCCTGGTCTACGCCCTGGGCATCCGCAACGTGGGGGAACACCTGGCCCAGGTCCTGGAGCGAGCCTTCAACGGGAGCGTGGAACGCTTGCTAGCGACAACCGGGGAAGAGCTGGAAGCAATCCACGAGGTGGGTCCCATTGTGGCCGACGGCATCGTGCGCTTCATCCGGGATGAATCCAATGTGACCGTCATCCGGGCCATCCTGGAAGCGGGAGTGCGCGTGGCACTCCCTGAGGCGGCTGAAGCGGCCCCCGAGCTACTGGCAGGCCAGACGTTCGTCTTCACCGGCAGTCTGGAGCGCCTCACCCGCCAGGAGGCCGAAGCCCTGGTAGAGCGCCTGGGGGGGCGGGCGGCCTCGTCGGTAAGTAAGAAGACCAGCTATGTGGTGGCCGGGCCGGGGGGCGGCTCCAAACTGGAGAAGGCCCGGCAGCTGGGGGTGGAGGTGATCAGTGAGCGGGAGTTTTTGGAGATGGTGGCAAGCTAGAAAATCATACAGTGGTCATCACTCATTCTAACCTTTAACGCTCGAAGGGTCTCCCTAATCGTCTACTAGTCATCCTGCTGATATAGATGGAGCGATGCTCTCATCGCTAAGGCAGCTGCTATTAGCTTCTGTTCAGACCTAATCAGGGGCCAGCTTGTGATGTTCGCATGTCTCGGGTGGGGATTCGGATCAGGTACGAACTGCAAATGAGAATCTTGGATATCAGAAACAACGACATCACCTCTTCCATGCAGAGGTCTATTCCTCATTGGAAGAACGAAATGAATTGCCAGATACCAAATCTGCTTGTTGTTCAGTTTTTCTATGCGAAAGACTGATACCTCTGCATTATCCTTTGGTGGAATAAACGCGCCATACTTTACTTCTTGTTTTTCAGAACTGTAATGCTTCGTAGAAAAAATATATCTAGTTATTGGCTCGAATGGCGAATAATTGTCCGGGTCCACCATTAGATATATTTAAAGGTATAGACGGTTGATAAAATCTTGGATTGCTCGCGGAAATGAATCCTTTATTGATTCAATTCCGTGTGTATTATTCCCACCAGAAAAGATCCCGGCGTAGGCGAAAGTACCACTACCGTCGAAACTGACAAGAAAGCGGCTACTTTCTTGGTTGCTCCATTCTAGTCCTATGCTACTATCAGGTTCGGGGACAACGTCAGGAGGAGGAGAGGAAGTGGGAAGTAGTTGCAGGAATGTCAGCGCGTCCGAATATGCACCGAGGGAAATCGGTTGTGCATCGTACCCATCCCAGCCTTCTTCAAGGCATTCATTAAATACTTCTACTAAATCATTGACCATGGGGATTATGCGTTGGCCAGAGGTTGTTTTTCCAATTCCTTGAATAAATTCATCATAGATGGACCCAAGAGTAATGGATTCATCGCTAACCCCTGGATTGTAAAATAAGATAAGAGGATTAATTTCTGGTGGATGGGGGGTAATCATTCGTATATCTCCCTCGTTTTTTGAGTAATACTTTCGAAAAATATCCTATTCTTTATATCATGGAATAAGTCTATATTCATCCAGGCCGTGTCACTACTAACCTCTGGTGCTATCACTTTGTAAACGTCAATATCCAAAATGATTGGGACCCTCCCATCATCTTCGATACCCTTTAAGGCTTGGGTAATGATTACGGAAGCATCCACGGAATCTTCATATATTACTGTGCGCGTCAAGAAACTTCTCACATCGTTTGATACTCCTGGTGGGACTACAGGCGGGGCACTTAGATATTCATGAAAAGGCAACCATAAATTCATCTGGTTGATAAATCGAACCGCTACTCTCTTGATAGAGGTGGGCTTTGATATCTCTTGGTAGATCTGCCAAAGTCTGTATGCTTCATCTAGAAGCCTGTCCCATGTCTCATACTTCTCAAGCCTGCTAAAGGTGTAGCCGTCTAGGCGGGCTTGAACCACTTGCTTACCATCTTCTGACTCATAACGGAATCCCCGCGGCTCCTCAGTATGTGCTGTCTTCTGTGTTTGTCCCGTGCTAAGACTGATATGGTGTTGTGTTAGGATCAGTTCTTTAGGGTAATCCGCGCTGATCGAGTCGTGGAACTTTTTTATCTCATTTATCTCGAGATCAGATCTAGGATTAACCTGAATGTCGATAAGCGCCTCTCGAATAGGAGCATTTCGGAGATGTGGGTATGCGCTCATGATCTCTCCATGCGCACCGTTATACTTCTACATGTGCGGTTATGTTTCCTCAAGGAGATACCGTCTTCTGAGCGTCGTGAGTGGGATATGGTCGGTTTTTTTCAACAGATAGAAAATGGATTTTGCAGCTCTGCCCCTATCTTACGATTCAAATCTGATGATGGCAATAGCCACGGGCAGAGCTTTAAATCTCCGTTTATCATCCCCCCTGCCGTTAATCCGTTCCCTATGAACGAATCCCCGGCACCTGACCGCTCAACCTCCTACCAGCGGTTCACGAGTATGGCCCTTTTTGCATTTTGCATTCTGCAATTAATCCTACAGAATATACCGGCTCAGGTCCTGGTCCTTGGCAATGGCCTCTACCTTCTT
>CAZQOY010000039.1:0-11297 GCA_964595095.1 uncultured bacterium
CGCGTACGATGTTTTTAAGAGAGTCTATCCAGATTATGGTTTGGAGGCAGAAGTAGTGCATTATACCGAACTGCTGCATGACCTCTGGAGCAAAGATCAACTGAAATTTACTAACAAACTAGAAACAGAAATGACCTACCATGATCCCTGTTTCTTGGGACGCTACAACAATGTTTACGACCAACCCCGTGATGTCATGGAAGGTATTCCTGGAGTAATGTTTCTAGAAATGGCTGATAATCGTGAGAACGGTATCTGCTGCGGTGGTGGTGGTAATCAGATGTATGTGGAAACAGAACCCGGTCAGAGGTTATCTGATACCAGGGTAAAACAAGCAAATGAAACAGGTGCAAAATCAATTATTACCTCCTGTGGCTACTGTATTCAGAACTTTGAGGACAGTGTCAAGACTACAGGTACTAATCTACCTGTCAATGATTTAATCGAGCTGGTTGCTAGAGGGATGGGGCTGTAAATAATGAGTAAGGATTGGATAGGTGTAGCTGTCATCATTGAGCAGATCGAAGGAGTAGCAGAGAATATTTCATGGGAATTACTTGGTAAGAGTCGAGAATTAGCTGATATAGCTAAGCAGGATTTGCTGGCTATTGTGCTTGCCAAGGATGCGAAGCCTATTGCTGAAGAAGCAATTGCTCGAGGGGCTAACAAAGCAATTTACAGTAGCCATGATCTATTGGATCACTACAAATGGGAAACCTATTCAAAGGTTTGTACAGAAATTCTTGAGGAACACAAGCCCTCAATGTTAATTGTTGGTGCCACTCACAATGGTCGTGATCTTGCTGGTAGACTTGCAGTTAGGATGAAAACAGGTCTAACCGCAGATGTGGTTCGGCTTGAAGTGAAAGATGGTCTACTCCTAGGAGCTGTTCCAGGATTTGGTGGGTCAATTCTTGCGATCATTAAATGCGAGAATGAACGACCCCAGATGGCAACCGTACGACCTGGTATTTTCACCGCGATCGAACCTGATCCCAAGACAAAAGGCAAGTTGATTGAACATAAAACAATGATTGATCCCAAAGAGATAACGACCAAATTATTGGAAACGGTTAAAGTCGAAGGGATTGATATCTCCAAGTGCGAGAGGATGGTCGCAGCTGGCAGGGGAGTGGGGAGTGATTTATCTCAAATAATAGAACTTGCTGATCTGCTTGATGCAGCTTTAGGTGTAACCAGACCACTTTGTGATGTGGGATTGCTTCCCCGAGATCACCAAGTGGGAAGTACAGGTGTAACTGTAAAACCTAAGGTTACCATCAATTTTGGTATTTCTGGTGCGACACACTATGTTTCTGGGATCCAAGATTCTGGTATTGTGATTTCGATAAACACTGATCCAGAAGCATTGATTTTTGATCATTCCGACTATTTCATTGAGGGGGATCTGAATGAAATACTGCCTGAATTACTCGAAATTCTCAAAGCAAAACTATTGGTGGAGGCGAAGTGATTCAAATGACTGATGGATTGAATATTGTAGTACTTGTCAAAGTTGTTCCAAAACCAGAAGAAGTTAAGCTTGATCCTGAAACTAAAGGTGTTGATCGAGCAGGAGCTGAATCAATCATCAACCCTCCAGACAAGAATGCTGTTGAAGTAGCCGTTTCTTTGAAGGAGAAGTTTGGTGGCAAAGTAACCTTGCTATCCATGGCACCTCCGTTTGTGGATGGCTTCATGCGTTTAATGATGGCCATGGGTGCAGATGATGCAATTTTATTGAGTGATAGGGCATTCGCTCTAGCAGACACCTATCCTACTAACTTGGTGCTTGCTGCAGGAATTGAAAAAATAGGAAATGTAGACCTCGTTCTCTGTGGTGAGGAATCAGCTGATGGTGGCACAGGCAATGTACCCCCAGGAGTTGCAGAGTTTCTTAATTTCTCACAAGCAACTTATGCAGAGGACGTGGATTATAACACTGCAGAGGGTCGATTTATTATCCAACGTAGCTTAACAAATGGTCATGAAATAATTTCTATTCCAAAACCAGCTGTTGTTGCCATAGAACTGGGCATTAATAGTCCACGATTCCCAGATTTCGAACAAAAAATCAAGCTCGACGAGAATTATAAAATGACTATCTGGGGAAATGACGTCATGGGGCTGGATCCAGAAAAAATTGGACTTCCTGGTTCATACACAATTGTGGATAGTTTAATTGAGGCTGAAGGAAGAGATCGCAAGAAAGAGAGAATCACCGGTTCACCTAGAGAAATTGCTGAAAAACTATCTGAAATTATATTGGAAAATATGTAATTTCATTATTATAATCAATTCGGGATTATCATGAAAATTCAATAAACGATGAGTAAAATGCAAATATAAAAGAATGGTTTTTTTAAACTTAATTTTGGATCTGATTAGACTTACTATTAGTTCTGACCCAATATTACTATTTGTCATGATATAAAAATTACCTTAAATCTATCTCAAATATAAATTGAAATTAATTACGTCAAAACTCCTCAAACTTTTCATCGATTGATTGGATTAGTGATAGTCTAAGGATTAATCTATTTTTATACATGGATCATCGATCTATTGTTTCTGTTATTGTAACATCTCTCTTTTCCATTTCTTTCAGGAGTGTATTATAACACGTGCTATTTTGTCCTATATACTCCGGTGGAGATATCCCTTTCCTATTATAAACACCTTTAGCAACGAGACGTGTAACTATAGAACAAGTATAACCAGTAGTACGAGCCATGGATAGTGTTTTTGAGTTTCTATCATAACGATCAAGCATATCATAACGATAAGTAATTTTCCTGCCTTGTTTCTCTCCTTTAATGATTATATGCATTATAATGAGATCTTCTTCACCTTCCTTGAATTTCCACTTTGGTAACATCAATTTCGTTGTAAGATCAATGGGTTTGATCATTACCCCTTTAACTTCAATGGTTTCATTGGAAAATAAACCTAGGTCCATTAGTAGTTTCATCTTTTCTATATGGCCAGGATAACGTAATGTTTTCTCTATCTTGTCAGGTATGTCAGGGAATGTCTTTGTCAAGGTTCTTAATCCATCCAAATTGAAGGCTTCAAGAGAACCAATTCCAGGAAAATTTTTTATTTCAGGATCAGATAATGCTGGTCGGATAACAAGATCACCGTTTACAACAAATCTCGCTGGTGTTGTATAATCTTCTATCACGTCACTGGGTGAAAAATGAGACTTGTATTCAAAAGGCCAGTCTCTTATTATTGGAAGACCACCAACATAACAAGTGTAAGAATCAACTTTCTCTAAGGAACTATAGATATGGCCCAGTATGATACTACTAAAACCCGGAGCAACTCCACAGTCCACTACTGCAGTTACATTATTTTCTTTCGCTAGCTTGTCAAGCATAAAAGGATCTTCAGGAAAGAATGCGATATCTACTACATTTTTTCCACTTTCTATAACAGATTTAAGCGTTTCAAAACCCATGATACCTGGTAATGCCCCAACAATAATATCAAAATCCATAACCATGCGTTTCAAAGTTTGTGAGTCAGATAAATCAGCGTGTATCACATTAATATGTGATGATTTCAATTTATCTAAGAACGACTGGTTGACATCTGCAACTGTTACATCCATATCTTCATCCATTGCTAAATCAATGGCGATAGCACTCCCAACAATACCCGCACCTAAAACAAGACATTTCGTTAAACTTACTTCCATAGAATCCCTTCATTTAGGTCATGAAAATGAAATATTAAACACTAAGCGAAAAAAAACGAAAAATAAGTTTATGCAATCACGAATATTCTCGCGTATATACTTTTTCCACCATGAAATTATCAATCTAGGAATCCCTTTTCTAGATCTTCAAGTTCTTTTAATTTATCTTTTAAACCAGAAAAAAGTTTTTGCTCATCATCAGAAAATTCAAAATCAGTCATAACGACGTCAAGTGCCTTTCTAACAATTCTCATTCTAGAATGATATAATGTCAATTTTTCCGTTTTGTTTATTGTGCCATTTTTAATGAATTTACCTAGTTCATCCTCATAGGTCGTGATTTCTTTTTCGACAACATTAATGAAATTCTGTTCTTCGGTCGAAATGACATTATCTTCTTTCGCTATATTGACGAGATAATCAAGAAAATCATCAGAATTTAATTTTTTGCTATTCACTAATTACATATTGATTAAGCAATATAAAATGATTTGAATAATCATTTGGATTTTTGATGAATCAAATGTTTATTGAGAAATAATTAATGTTTTTCTTGATAATTTTATTAATAAAAATTCTCTTCAAAATTTCATAATCCAGAATATTTCTTTTCAAATGTGGATTATTGTCGTTCATAGGTTTAATGAAATCATAAATTATTTATTGATAAATCTATTGCTCGGCTATTATTATCTGAATACGGAGAAAAAAATCGGATGTTATATTTTTCATAAAACCATTAATCTTCTACTTTTTCATCTTTTTTATTATATTTAAAATGAGCTAAGGTAACATCTTCATCTTCCTTTTGCTTTTTAATGTAAGCAAAATCTTCACCTTTTTCCTCTATATTATTTTCTGTTGTTGATTTCTTTCGAGATGTAAAATTATTCAGGCTCAAGTCGTTTTCCATTTTTTTAATTTTCATCATATGTTCTGAATTAGAATTATTAACCTTTTGAGCCATATTTATATATATCTTCTTGAGATATATAAAGGTTATAAATTATTATTAAAGAAAAGATTAATTATTATTAAAGAAACGATTAATTATTATATAAACTTTGTGTCCTACTTGGGGTGTCTTATTTATACTCAGTATACTGTGATCGGTTGTAAACTTATCAAAATTCATTTATAATCTATTGCAATATATTTTTCTCATCCAATTGATGAGAAGTAATTATAATCATAAAATTATATAAACATTCAATTTATTTTTTGCAATAATATTTAATTTCATGTTTTTGTATCTCAGAGTAGTGATTTTTTATCAGAAAATATGCTTTGAAGTGCCAACATCACATCATCAAATCTCTCAATAGTATGCAGGGATCCATATGAGGCCTCGGTTACTAATTTTCTGCCAAGCCAAGCATTCCCACCAGGGAACAACAATAAATCAAGAGTAGGTAATTTTGATGCTTCTATAATCGGATTTTTCCCAACAGTGGGATCTGCATCGCTTAAAAGTATAAGTCGACTATAATTTCGAAATGGAAAAATAAGTTCCCCTCCTTTTTTTAAGGCTTCGGCAAGATTTGTATGACCCTTGGGAACTAATTTGAAAATTCGGGATACAAGATGAAAAGGAGAAATTTCCTCATGAAATTTTTTTATAAAATACATGTTATTCGCAAAACCAACAATACACAAATCTGATGGAGGAATTAATCTACCGAGGGTAGCAACGGTAATTCCAGCAATTAGTAATTTTTCTCCATTCATAGACAATGAAGTGTCAAGTAGTAATACTACAGGATTTCTAGCACTTCTTCGTTGGAAAGTCCAAGGTGTAATTATTTCCCCTGGATGGTCTATTTGTGCCTCTAAAGTGGCTTCGATATCTAAATCGAAAAAACTATTGTTAGCCGACAAGGGTTGAGATCGATAGGTGGGAAGTGAATAAGTTTTCCCAATTGTACCTTCAATAAACCTAATAATGAGTTGAGACGCCAAATTCCTTGCTTCATTACGAACACTGATATTTTCATCCCATAAAGTTTTCCCAATTATTTCTATATTTGCTAGGATATTACTACCATCAAGATCTAACCAATTCTGATCGGCATCATCATCTTCTTCTTCTCCGTCGCCTAAGTTATGTAATTCAATAAAATCCTCTAGATCATCATCGTCAATCCGAGTTAATCCACGTAATTCTTTCATTAGTTCAGCAATCAAGTCTTTGCTATCTTTTTTTTTAAATCTAGATTTAAATCATCGAAAAAACCCTTATCTAGATTTTTCAATACAGATTCTACAATTTCCAGAATAATATCTTCTTCAGAATAGGAGGGATTTTCCAGCCAAATTTTGGAAGTGAACGAGGTTAAAGCTGCATCAAGTATTGTACTGATATTATAATTTCCCCTTATCATTGCTAGTGATGGAGCAATATTTGAAAAATCGATAGCCCCCCTAATCGAACTGCCTTGTCTTAGACGGTCGTCAAATCTAGTTGCTCTGGCAATTCTCGTACCAATTTCAATGATTGATTTGGGGGCATTATTAATTGCAGTGCTGACAATTAGTACTTCTTCCTCAATTGATTGATAATCCATTTTAATTCGACATAATCGGTCAAACAACGCTCTGCTAATTCTCGAAACTCCTGTATCGTCAAAAGGATTCATAGCAGCTACCACTCTAAAGGATTTATTCGCCTTAATTTTACCATAACGTGGAATAACTATTTCTCCTTCCTCCATTGCTCTGATTAACGCATTTGTGGCATCTGGTGCAGCCCGATTTAATTCTTCAATATAGAGTAATCCACCATCTTCCATTGCCTTGAATAACGGCCCCGGTTCGAAGAATTCAGGTTTGAAACCCTGTTCTAAAACTAAATTTGGGTTAAATGTTCCAATTAGCTTAGAGGGAGTTAGATCAGCGGATCCTTCAACTTGATGTAAGGGTAGATTGAGTTGCTTGGTTACATACCTGAGCAATGTAGATTTTGAGGTCCCAGGAGCCCCTTCCAATAGGACGTGTTCGCCTGCTAGTAATACTGCAATAAGTATTTCTAATTCTTTGAGTCGACCGATCAAATCATCTGGTTTTGATTTTACAACATCAATGAATTCCCGATTATCTTTATTCAATATAATATTTATTCAGGCTAAGGCACATAAATAATTTCACCTTTGTTTGTGTGCAATACTCAAAGCTTGTTGAATATATTTACTAAATTTAGATGCTTTAATTCGTTCTTTAATGGATAGATCTAGATGCTCCCATTTAGTAATTTCACCTTCTAATAGTTGCATTTCAGCATCTAACTCATTTACTAAATTATCCAGTTTATAGGTATTTAGGCGATCTTTAGCATCTTTCAATATATTAAGTGCTAAACTCGGATCACCCTTAATAAATAGTTATATTTTGCTAGAAAAATCTGTTGAGAAATAAAGCTAAATATGGCCTGGGGATTATTACGCAAGGGAATTTGAGCTATTTTTTCCATCAACCCATCAATTTGATTGATCGTATCCTGATCTTCTGATTGAACAACATCTTCGAATAATAACTCGATGAGATCTAATGAGATCTCAATTCTATTTGGATTATTTTCTCTTAATTCTTCTAATATATCTAATGCATTAGCCTTTTTTCTAATATTGCCATGTTTTAAGATTTGTGAATTAGCATAATTAGTAGAATTAGTTACAGTTTTATTATCTAGAAGTGATTTACTTAATTCTTGTAAATCAATAAATGCTTGTTCTGCTTGTGTCAAAAACGTTTTATCTTTAGTTATTTTAAATCTCTGATAATAAAAATCGAAAATTTCAAAATATCCCCGGTGGATCCGTATTAAGTCACCACGCTTTTTTCGGTAAGCTAAACTTTCTTGATAGGCTTTAAGAGCCTCATCATAGTTTCCTTCTGAAAATAAATAAGATCCTTTCCGTCTTAAACTACTATACATTCCATATGTGCTATTAAATCTCTTGGCTACATCTAATGCTTGCATATTCAATTCCTTTGCTTTTTGTAAATTTCCTTTTATAAAGTTCAACACAGATAGGCTATTTAGAGGCCAGAGTTGACCTAGATTATTGTATTTCTTATATGCATCTAAAGAAATCTTATAAGATTTTTCTGCTTCTTCGAAGTTACCACCCTGTGAATAATATGCACCAAGAGGATTATGACCTCTTGATGAAAAATCTTCTCCTTCTTCAGGAATTTTAGACCAAGCTTCAATACTCTTTTTTTGAAATTTTATTGCATTAGAGAGATTTTCTTTAATATTATACTCATACGATGCTTTGGTTTGATAATAACGCCCATAACAATAATATTCTTCCCAATCATCCTTATAATCTATACCTTGATATGATTGTTCAATATGATCTAAATATTTTTCAGCTTGTTCTTTACTCACAACGGGAACATTCATTCCCACGTATAACCTGCAATAATAAATATTAATCAAAAATTGAAGTAATTGATCTTTTAATTTCTTATTCTCATTTTCTATTTCACTCAACATTTCAAGGTATTCACCTTGTAGAAGGAACCAAAGATAATGGTATGTGATAAATAATTTTCCAAATGCAATATCCAATGGATCCTTTAATTCTTCTAGTAATTTATTAGCTTTTGCTATATCTGAATGATAAGAAAGTGTATCAAATATTTCTTTTACTTTCGCTGAAAAACGAGGCATTGCTATAAGAGTAATTTAAAACTGATTAATTAGACTTTTCAGTAATATTGTATAAAATTGATTAAGCAAATATTTTCAATTGCGGACTAATATCCAATAATGCAATATAATTAATTAAACAAATGCTTAATCAATTATTATCGATCGAATAAATCGATTATTTTTGAAGATGAATGTTGCTTTATTTGTTATCTATTAATAGTGGAGAAATGGCCGGTAAACCTCTTTTCTGTAATTAACACAAACCAATTAATCAATATTTTTTACTTTCCTTATTGTTGTTCATCGAAATATCAGAGCGAATGATTATAATTTTGCATGAAATATATTAAAATGTCTAGGTATTCTTAACTGGAGGTATAATAATTTATATTTCATTGAAATATACAGAAAATTAGTGTCTGATATTATTGATTTGACGATGAATTACTGGTTAAAGGAGAATCTTAATTGTGCAAGATCAACCGCAGCTGGCTTGTTAAAGTTTAACGGTGATAATTCGTATGAAGATTTTAATAAAGCATTTGTTCCTTTTGGCGGAGGAATATTAAGTGGTGGTAATTCATGTGGTGCTGTTGTGGGTAGTTTTGCTGCTTTGAGTAAGCTTCTTTACGATCAAGGAATTAAAGAAAAAGTAATAAGTGAAAAAATTAAGGATTTAAAGGATTTATTCATTGAAAAATATGGTTCCATTGATTGTAAGTCGATTTTAAGTGAATTTTCATCTGTGGATGGGATCGACTTTTATCACCCGGAGAGAAAACCAAAATGTACAATTATTCTGTCTGAGATTGTCAAAAACTCGCAAAATATTATTGATAACCTAAATTAAGGTGATTTTCTAGCAACAATAAAAACTCTTGACTCACTTTCTGGATCTGTATCCACAATTTTGAAAAGGTCATCTTCAGTTGTATAATAAATTTCGCTCCAGCCGATATTTTTCAATATTTGATTTACAGTTTCAACTGGAAATATAGTATTATACATTATTTCCTCGAATTTTTCATAGACATTTCCATCCTTTTGTAAAAATCCAATTACTTTGGTATATGCACGATCACCTTCTCCATCATATTTCCCGTGGACAATCAATACAGCTTCCTTACTGTCCTCTATATCTATGAAATTCCAAGATGTTAATCCTCGTTTTGTATTGATATCAAAAATAAATAAACCGTTATCGTTAAGACATTTAAAAACTGAGGAAAAACAATTAATTAATGCTTTTTCATCTGGTAGGTGATTAATTGAATCAAACGTAGACACCACAAAGTCTACTTTTTTATCAATGCTGAAATTCTCTGCGTCTCCCTTAACAAAATTAGCATTATTACTCTTTATATAATTCAAGTTTCTTTTTTTTGCAATTTCAAGCATATCGGAAGATCTATCCAAACCAATAACATCATATCCTGCATCCAATAAAATCTTAGATAATCTCCCGGTTCCACAAAATAGATCAAGGATTGCATTTTTTTCATTCGTCTTATTTTTGTCCAGTAATTCAAGAATTTGAGGTGCAATGCCTATTACAAAGTCATCCCAAAATTGATCATAAACCTTGGAGAAAACTTTGCCGTAAATATTGAATCCAGTTTCTGAACCTTCCAAGCAATATTTTGCTATCATCAATGATTGATAAGTTAATCACTTTGTTAATCTGCAAATTACAAAAAAATATTAAAGAAGATGAAGTAATAAAAAATTCATTATTAAAAGATATAATTTGGTCTGTAATTTGTTAGTAATTCTGATATGCAGTAAATACCTTACCAATATAGACCCGGCCGAATTAAACTATTAAATTTTATTAAACGCTAAAACAAATTATCGAAACTATAGGTAATTAAAAATAGAGAGGCCTCCCTTCACCCACAAGAGAATGAAGTTCAACCCTCCACTGCACTTCTTCCTAAAATAATAGCGACTTTGTAGTATATAACCATTTCGTGCATCATCACAAAATTTGCACGAAAACAATCAATCACCAATAATTTTGGTGTCAAGTGGATTTAAGTCTAAACAATACAAAATGTATAACAATGGTATATAGCGCAACCTAAAATAAAAAATTAAACCTTTACATTTTCGAAATATCAATTTTCAAAACAATTATTCTGTTTATTACATATTCAAATGCCCATTTATCACGATGTCCTGATACTCAGTTTAAGCCAAGAAAAAACAACGAAAAAAATGGGGGGAGGGAGGCCTCCGAACGAAAAATTTGTCCGAAGGCAAGTATTCATCCCTGATTTGAGTATATAAACAAATGGGCTATAAAGTGAACTTTTCAATATTTTTTAACAATTTTTACTTTAGCTTAATCTAGTTAATAAACGTTAATTCAATCTCGATTAGTTATTCTTTGGTCTCTTTTCTAGTAATTTTAAAAACCACTGAATTTTTGTAATCGGGACACCCTATGGTACAGCTATCTTTATCTTCCTCCCAAGGAAAGCTTGCCCCATAATTCAGACCATTAATATAGGGATATAGAGCGTAATAAGCTGCGGAACAAATTTTTCCTCTTTCGTCTGGTATCCTGAACTGTTCGCCAACTTTATGCCCGTAAGAACAGTCTCCATTTCCTTGAATATCTATTATTTTTACTGATATTTCATTTGTTGACATTTAATTCACTTCTTAATGAGAATTTATCCTATGATTTTATATAATTTTTGCATGAATATTATATTCAATCAAGAATTTTTATAATTTGATTCACATAATCATTAAAATTACTCTGCAACCTTCAATAATGTGCACACAAGTAATCCAATAAATATTAATAGTCTCTAAGACAAAGCAATTTCGTAGTTGAAAAAAACGATACTAGCATTGGAATTAAAAAAATTACTTGATAGTGGTAATCATAATGAGGTAATTAAAAGGATTGACTCGTTTGAAGACAAT